>MVCW01000007.1 GCA_002049895.1 Candidatus Omnitrophica bacterium 4484_171
ATTTATAACCTCTTGGGAGATAAAACTTTTATAGCGTGACCAGCTTTCCAAAGGGTGGATGGAAGGAAACCGGCGCGCATTTGCACGTTCCCGGGACAGCCCATGGAAAGCACCGACAACTTTAAGCGTAGACTGCGTTACTGGCTCCTCAAAATTTCCTCCTGCAGGGCTCACAGTACCGCCAATGGTCAAGCTCCCCCTTTCGCCGGAAGAAAGTTCTACTAAGCCTGCGCGTTCATAAAACTCGGCAATGCGCGATTCTAAATAGGCGGGGTATGCTTCTTCACCGGGTATCTCCTCCAACCGTCCTGACACTTCCCGCATAGCCTGTGCCCACCGCGAAGTAGAATCGGCCAAGAGCAAAACATCTAGTCCCATCTGACGGTAATACTCTCCGAGAGTTGCCGCGGTATAAACAGAAGCTTCTCTTGCCGCGACCGGCATAGAACTTGTGTTACATATAATAACGGTGCGCTCCATTAAAGATTTTCCTGTTCTGGGGTCTGTCATCTGTGGAAATTTACGTAATGTCTCCACTACTTCGCCCGCCCTCTCACCACAGGCGGCAATAATCACTATGTCCGCTTCGGCGTAACGGCTGGTTATCTGCTGAAGCACTGTTTTACCGGCACCGAATGGCCCGGGGATACAATATGACCCGCCTTTGGCAACGGGGAAAAATGTATCTATAATACGTATGCGCGTAACAATGGGCTCTTTGGGGGGATATTTCTGAACATAAGCATTAATGGGTATTTTAACCGGCCATTCAAATGCCATTTTTAACTCAACGCGTTCTTTGCTGTCATCTTCTATAACAGCAATGGTTTCACCAATAGAATAATCACCCTCTGTGATAATTGAAACTACATGCCATTCGCCCTCAAGATTAAAGGGAACCATAATGTAGTGTTTAAATATACCTTCGGGCACATACCCTAGGAATGAACCCTTTACGACACTGCCGCCTTCTTTTATCAAAGGATTAAAATGCCATTTTTGTTCTGCGTTTAGAGGGTCTCGCTCTACCCCCACGGGAAGGAAAAAACCAAACTCCTGCGCCAGTTCAGTAAGAGGATTCTGAAGACCGTCATAAATCCGTCCTAAAAGCCCGGGCCCTAATTTAACGGAAAGCATTTTTCCGGAAAACTCTACTTTGTCGCCGACTCTTAAACCCTTTGTATTTTCAAAAACCTGCATATAGGCGATATCTTTATGCACGCGGATAACCTCCGCCTTAAGGCGCTCCTGGCCTGAAAGCACATAACCAACTTCGTTCTGAACTATTGCGCCAGAAGAGACGACAGAAATCATATTGCCGTTTACAGCCACTATATTTCCGTAATTACTGCTCATGGTTAATCGTAGAAAAGGATTCTGTCCGTGAAACGGGTTTAATGTCCTTGAGAGCGCTCTCACATAGTAACATAAAGCGCTCTTTGCCTTTTTGAACATCAAAGGTGAATAATCTTTCTAAAATCTGAAGCTTGATAAAATACATTAAAAGAAAGTCTAAATCAAAATAGTGCCCTTCTTCTTTATTTTCTATCCACGCCCAACGGGAAAAAAGAAGTTTTCTTTCTATATCAAGAGGCGTGCCCTTATCAATACCTGCCATATCTACAGGAAGTTTATATTCGCTTTTGTTTTTCCTGGCTTTTCTCCATTTTGCCAGCTCACCGCGCAGATGTTTTTCAAAATCCTTATATTCCTTCACAATATTAGATCCCGTGCTTTCATAAGAAAAGTCATTCATATCTGCTTTTAGCAATATCTTCATCTCGGAAGCACTAAGCCATTTCTCTGCCTCAGACAAGAATTGTTCTCTATTTATGGGAAGCTCCCTATCGAAAGTCAAAAATGGAAGCTGAGAAACGAGATAATAATATTTATCCATCACTGTTTAAAATTTCTTTTATTTGAGGATTTATTAATTCCTTAAAGGCTTCTATGATTGCTTCTTCACTGAAATCGTAGTATACTTCTTCTCCCTTTATGCCTATACGAAACCCCTTATTAACGCTGCTGCCCACATTTATAATTAATCCGCCTCTTGCTTCTTCTTTTATCTTTGCCAAAAGAACGTTTTTTATCTTCTCAATATCTTCTTTCGCGGCTAAAACTTCCAATTGTTCCTCTTTGGCAAGAGACCATTTATCAACGATCTTCGCTATAAGCTGTGCCGTAAATTCCGGACTTAAGCTTTTTCGTACCTCGTTCTTAATTACCCTATCAAATATTTTTACAAGCTCTTCTTTTGCCATAAGAACGGCATCGCGCGCGGCCTGACGAATTGCTGACCGGGCGTTCTTTTCAAGCTTCTCGGATTCGTCACCGGCTTTAGCTACAATACGTTCCGATTCCTCCCTGGCTTTATCAATAATCTCCTGAGCTTTACTCCTGGCACTATTAATAATCTCTTGAGCCTCGCTTTTAGCCTTGGCAACGCCGTCTTTTTTAATTTTGTCTATTAGGCTCTCCAATGTCGCATCCATGTTTTCCTCCTGGTATAATCTTTTAGGTACAATTTTATACGGTTGTACCCGTTCCCGCAGATTAAAACAAAACGCAGTTATTCTTTAAGCTCATCTAATATGGAAACAATTGCCCCCCGCGGATTTTTTGATTCATAAATAGGCCTTCCTGCAATAATAAAATCCGCATATCCACGCACATCCTTCGGCCGGACAGTTCTTCTTTGGTCATCTCTGGTTTTTTCCAGCCGTATACCCGGCGAGGCAATAATAATTTTGTTCCCTATTCTTTCTCTGATAGCTTTTGCGTCTTTACCTGATGCAACAACGCCGTCAAAGCCAACGCGCAGCGCCTGACGGGCAAGCTTAAGCACAGAAAACTGTATTGTAGAGCTTTGAACCTCGCTTGTCAATACTGTCACCCCTAAAATAATTGGCAGGTTTTTCTTTTTCCTTTCTGACGCTTTTTTTATGCCGCGCAAAGCTGCTGTTAAAGAAGACGGGCCCGCTAAAAGATGGAAATCCAGTATATCAACTCCCCAGTTAACAGCGTTTAAAGAAGCGCCTGCCATGGTATTTGGTATATCAAAAAACTTTAAATCCAGGAATTTTTAATGAGTGTTATCGCGTCCTTGCCCAAAGCAGTAAAAGCAATTAAGCCTACTTTATAAAAGGCAATCAAATCTTTCGTAGCATCAAGCCAGTATATAAAATCCCTGCGCTTTGATTTATCCAGGGCAAAAATAAGCTCGCACTTTCTTTTCATTTTGCTAATCCTTCAACTATTTTCTTAGCGGCAAGCGGGTCAATGAGCGTCGCGGTACCAACCTCAACTGCTTTTGCCCCTATTGACAAAAATTCCAAGACATCCCGATAATCCATAATACCCCCGCAGCCAATTACGGGAATAGAAACCACAGACACAGCTTCATAAACAGCGCGCAATGCCACAGGTTTAATGCACGGCCCGCTCAATCCGCCATAGACATTGCCCAAAACAGGCTTCTTTGTATTTCTGTCAAGCGCCATTGCGGGAATTGTGTTTATTAAAGTAAGTGCGTCAACCCCGGCTTCTTCCAGAGAAAGTGCCGTTTTCTTAATATCCGGCGAGAAAGAAAGTTTGGCTACTAATGTTTTATCCGTTAAGGAACGGATTCTTTTTATAACAGAAGCCATTTTTTTAATATCGGATGAAAGGACTTTTCCTTTAATATTGGGGCAGGAAAAATTAAGCTCAAAAACAGTAAAACCTTTTTTATCCAATGCGGTAATAAGTTTCGCCCATTCTTTTAGAGTTTCTCCATAGATACTCACAAAAATTTTCGTAGAGAGCCTCATCAGGGATTTCGAATGTTCTTTTAAAAAACCCTTAAGGCCGGGGTTTTCTAACCCGATGGAATTTAAAACGCCGAACCCCAAATCGTATATACGCGGCGGTTTATTGCCTTTTCTTGGGTTTAAGGTTACGGTCTTGGTCACAATCCCGCCCAATAAATTAACATCAAAGAATCGCGCCATCTCTTTTGCGTAACCGAATGTCCCTGATGCGGCAATCACAGGATTCTTCAATATAGTCTTGCCGATTTTACACCTCTTTATGCGTTTCATAAATAATTACTTGGAATCACAACTAAAATTCTTCTATTATCATCTCTATTGCTTCTGCTGTTGGGTTTCCCTTTTATGGATAAAATCCTATCTGTCTTTTAGGCCTCGGTAATGGTTCTAATAGCTGTTTTATCGCATCGAAGACAACCTTAAACTGCTGGTCGTATTTTCTCTCCATAGCCTCGATTTTTCGCTGCAAGTCTTTATGAGTTGTGATTATTTCTTTTAACCGGGTAAATGTTCGCATAATCTGGATATTTACTTGTATAGCCCGCTTACTATTCAGCACACTGGATAGCATTAAAATACCATAATCAGTAAAAGCATACGGTGAATAACGTAAGCCCATTTTATCGTTAGGATTGGAGGTGCCAAATTGGCGCCTCCAAATCTCGAACTCTTCTTTAGATAATTGAAACATGAAATCTTCGTTAGTCTCAACTCCATAAAGTTTAGCCAAATCTTTATCCAGCATAACCTTTTCGCCCTTAACCAAAAGTATCTTGTTTTCAATAATCTCCTGCGGAACTGAAACTTTTGCTGGCGATTTTTTATTGTGTCTCATAACTTTTACTCAACTCTAAATATGGCGGCTTGCCTCATATTGCCAATTTACCATTTTCTACCAAACTTCACTTCCTGCTGTGCTCTCAACGCACCGCCTTATGTTCCCGGTTACTTCCCTATAATAAGTTTAACGGCGATAAAAAGAATAAACACTCCGAACGTTTTTCTTAAAACCATATCGGGAATTTTATTTGCATATTCCGCCCCGATTAACGCGCCGATAAAAAACCCCGCGCAGATAAAAGCCGCCATAGAAATTTTTACATTGCCGGCCCTATAATAGCTCATCGCCGCAAGTAAGCCGATTGGCGGAACCATAAGCGCTAAAGTTGTCCCCTGCGCCTGATGCTGCGTTAAATCGAATATATAAATTAAAGCGGGAATAATCACTACGCCTCCGCCGATACCCAGAAAACCGCTTAATACGCCGGCTACCACTCCTAATAACAACAAATAAATAATCTGCATTTGAATCCTCCTTCGCTTACGCGAACACACCGATTAGCGCAGACAAATAACAGATTAACACAGACTATACCAGCCGCGAGCTTCAGGCTACAAGCTGTATATTGTTATATCCTTATGAGCTATCAGCCAAGAGCTATGAACTAAATCATCTGCGCCAATCTGTTTGCCCCGTTGCCCGCGGGGCTCACGGGGTACATTCTTCTGCGATCATCTGTGTTTAAGCGAAGCGCATATATTTTAAAAACTGGGTTCGATACAAAATGTTTTATACTTACAACTCCCTTTAAATCCTCCTAAAATAAAATAAAGATTGGTTAAATACTTCATTTTGGCAAACTCAAACCATTTATTGTAAGGTTCGATATTAAAAGCCATGCGAAAAAATTTAAAGGCGCTGATTCCGGTGAGGATAAAAAACAACCAGCTAAAAAGGCGCCATGCCGCCGAAAGCGGCCAGAACCATTGTAGTATAAAGGTAAGCAGAAATAAAACCGCCCACAAATGCATAAGGTGGAAATTCCCTATATAGACGAAACCTTTTATAAAAAACGGAAACTTTATAATAGGGTGGTCTGGATAAGTACCTATGAATTGAGGGACTATTTCCATATAATCTCCCGCGTGCGCGTTAAGCAGGGGGGCATGTGCCGCCCCATAGGAGCGCCATACACGAAGAAGAGCCTTAAGATTTGCCCTGTGCATATGCTGGACACTGGCCGAAGGCAAAAAATAAAATTTCCACCTGCTCTTCCTCACTCTTATACCAAAATCCATATCTTCACCCGTAGGTAACTCCCAGAATTTGCGTCCCGCCTCTTCAACTGCCTCTTTTCTGTATGCAACATTTGCCGTAACAAAAAAATAGCTCCTGTGACCGCAGACCTGAGTCGGAAAATGTCCCTGAGGAGGATAATATCCTTCCTTAAGATTTCCATAACGCCAGCTGACACGGTTAAAACCAAACGCCTCACAGTAAATTTCTACCAGGTTATTAGCATCCACACGCAGTGTAAATATCTCTCCCCCCACCGCGCCTATATCTTTATCTTTATTAAAAACCTCCAGCATCTTATATATCCAGTCTTTTACAGGGGCGCAGTCTCCATCGGTAAAGAAAATAAAATCGCCCTTTGCTTGCTTTAATGCCCGTGTCCTTGCATAACCCGGCGAGGGGCAATTCGGAATTTCTACCAATTTGACAAAATGATGACGAGCATGATATCCTTTAACGATATCTACTGTGCCATCACTTGAGCCGCCGTCGGCAAAGATAATTTCCAAAGAAGTCCGGGGGTAATCTATATTCATTAAATAGTCGAATGTAGTCTCTATTGTGCGGGCGGCATTCCTTACCGGGACAATAATAGAAACAAACGGTTTATTCATTTTTCTTTTCCCTCCTTTTATTAATAAATATCGCGCAAGTTAAATACGGGTCCATCCTTGCACACCTTTTTATAACCAGCCTTACTCTCTATGACGCATCCATAACATACTCCTACCCCGCAGCCCATAAACTGCTCAAAAGATGCCTCGCATACAAGGCCGGGAAACTTCTTTAAAACAGCCGACAAAGAACGCAGCATATCCTGAGGGCCGCAGGCATATACATAAGCTTTTAGCTGACAGATCTTAGTTCTTAGCTGATTTTTTAATAAATCAGTGGCCGTACCTTTAAACCCCATTGAGCCATCATCAGTAGCCACACGCACCTTAGAACCCAATCTTTTAAAATCGCCTTCGCATAAGACTTCTGATTTTGCTCTGGCGCCCAAAAAGGTTAAAATAGGTGGTTTATAGTCTGTCCCGCGCAAGGCGTTTATTTTCTGCGCTAAAAAAACAAGAGGAGCTACGCCTATCCCTCCGGCAACCAACATAATATTTTCTTTAATACTCTTGCGCCAGGCTGTATCTCCAAAATAGCTGAAGCCGTTGCCAAGAGGCCCTAACACATCCAGGGACGCCCCCTTCTTTAAATTGGAAAGAATATCTGTAGCTACACCCCTTCTCTTAAAAAGAATATAAACCACTGTTCTATCCACTCTGTGAATACTAAAAGGCCTGCGCAATAAAACTCTTTTGTCTTCTAACTTGATATGCAAAAATTGCCCCGGTAAGGATTTCCGGGCAAGCAGCGGCGAAGATATTCCTATACGGTAAACATTGCTTGTAACTCTGCTGATACTGTTAACCTTTGCTTTTAAGAGTTTCATATATGCTAACTTCTTTGAAAAAATACTTTACTACAGCTCCAAAACCTGTTTATCCTGCCATTTTTATTTAAGCAATTAATCCTCCGCTTGTCTATATTGTGTTTTAGCTATTGTAATAATTTTTTTAATATTCTCTCTCGCGCTTTTCTTCAAACTATAGAATCCCCGCCATCTATCCTGCGTTCTTTTTACAAAGCCTATACTCTCAAAGATTAAAAGTTGTTTTGAAGTACTTTTATAGGGAAATCTTAACTTTTTACCTATCGCCCCTACCGACAATTTTTCTTTTCTAAGCAACAGTTTTACGATACCCAAACGTTTCTGGCTGCCTAAAACCTTAAATAGCCTGTATATTCTTGTCATGTTTTATTTTGCCGCTGCGGCGAATCGCTAATATAAATAATTGTATCACATACACTTAACATTGCAATCTTACAGTTATCTAAGCTTGGGCGCTTCAAGGCACAGGCCTCAATCTTAAGCATTGCCGCTTGCAGCTGGCAGTTTGTGGCTTGAAACATTAACTTTACGGCTTTAAGTTATCTTTTATTAATACTGCTTCTATAAGCCCCCGCACAGAATTTCCTATGTATATCTTATCTGCACCCAATAAGTCCTTAGGGTATAAAACCTTTTCGTCGGCCTTAGCTGACCGAAGCAGGTGCTCCCGCAGCACTCCCGGTAAAAGGCCGCAAGAAACAGGCGGAGTGAGCAGCTTGTTATTCTTCAAAATAAATATATTGGTCATGCTCCCCTCTGTAAGCTCCTTGTGTTCATTGATAAAAATGCTTTCCCACGCTCCTTTTCCCAATGCTTGTTTTCTTTGTTTATCATAAAAACTCCGGTTGGTAGTTTTATGGTACAAGTATAAATTATCAGAATGAACTACATCTGCCGATAACATTATAGATACGGGGCCGGTGATATTAGCCAAAGGCGAATAGAAACATCTAATGCTTCCCTGATGGTTTAGCAAAAGACGCACTTTATATCTATATTCTTGGCCGAAGAAAGATATCAAATGGTTAAGCTTATCTGCTATGAAATACTCGCGGAAAGGTATACCAAAATACTTACATGAATGACGCAGCCTCTCCAGGTGGTAATCTAATAAATAATAAGATTTATCCCACAGTATTGTTTCAATTAAAGAAAATCTGTGCTGTTTTTTGATGAAAAATTTAGCTTTAAGAATTGCCTCGTCATATTCTGACTTATCTTTGGAATCGTATACAATCCCCCCGCCAACACCCAGCACTCCACGCCCCCTGTTGTCTAAATGTATCGTCCTTATAGCCACGTTAAAACACATCTCTCTATGTGGGGAAATATATCCTATGGCTCCGCAATAAACACCGCGGGGGTACCTTTCCACCTTTCTTATAATCTGCATAGTCCTTATCTTCGGAGCCCCTGTTACGGAACCGCAGGGAAAAAGTGATTTAAAAATATCTTTCATTGTGATGCCGTCTTTTATATCTGCTTCAATAGTTGATGTCATCTGCCATAAAGTAGTGTATTTTTCCAATGAAAATAGTTTGCTTGCTTTTACGCTCCCTGTTTTGGCAATTCTTCCTAAATCGTTCCTTAGAAGGTCGACTATCATAATATTTTCTGCTCTGTTTTTCACGCTGCGTTTTAGATTGCGGCATTGATTATTGTCGTCTTTCAACGTGTATCCGCGCGAAATAGTCCCTTTCATCGGTTTCGTGACAATCTTTCCTTTTTTTAAGCGGAAAAATAACTCCGGAGAAAACGAAAGGATAAAATCATTGCCGGTATTTATAAACGCGGAGTAATCTGTGGGCTGCGCCTGCCGCAGTGCTTTGTATAAACTCACTATGCTGCCGCTAAATTCGAATGTCAAAGGAAAGGTAAAATTTACCTGATATGTCTCGCCTTTCTCAATATAATGTTTAACTCTTTTAATGGCCGTCTGATATTCTTCGTTTGTTACCGCCGGCTTTAACTGCTTTATGCGCGGCGCTGGATATTTGCGTTGTTCTTTAAGACGAATAGTATGTTCACCCAAAAACACAAAAGGGCTCTCAAAAACTCCAAGCCACGCAAGAGGCAGATTAGCGGCGGCCGGCATATATTTTATAAGGCGCCTTTCCAAACAATACCCAAATTCGTATGAGAAAAATCCGGCAAGCCACAGTCCGCGTTTAAGATAACTTTCTGCCCGCATAAAAAATTTGTCCGGGCTGCGGGGCGCATTCAAAACCAATGTATCTTTGCAAGAAGAAAAAATAAAAGAGCGCCCTGCACCGCCGCTTAAACACGTGCTTTCTAAAAGCACGAAAGGGCTCCTTGTACTGTGCAGATCCATAAACAGCCTCATAGCAATATCCTATAGCCTTATTGCCATTTTATGCGGGATGCCGGACGTCCCGCATCTATCGATAAAAGATAAAAAAGCTGCCTATTTTTGCAACTTTACTAAAAAGAATAGGTTTTCTATTCCTGCTTATAAAAATAATATCTTTTTCTTTTGCAAAATCTTCTCTGCTTTTAACGTATACTACTTTCGCTTTCAGGGAATAAGCGCTGAGTAAAAGCAGTTTTTCTTCGTCAACATAAATCTTAGAAATATCAAAATTTGCTTTCTTTAGAAATTCTGCAACACCATTGTAATCATAATGCCGGCTGGCTAAAGGCAAATAAATAAAATTCATAAGCTGTATAAAAACAAACCACGCAATAAAGAAAGCTCTAAATTTATAATCAGCCTTTCTTTTGAACATAAAAACCGCGGCCGCTAAAAACAGAACAATAGCAATATACGCCGGCCCCGGAATAAATTCTTTCTTAACCTTAAAATAAATACAGGCGCAGATAAAAACAAGAACGAAAAAACCGACAGTAACATATAAAAGAAAAAATTTGTGCCTTTCTTTGCCTTTTACTAAGAATTGCGCGCAAAGTCCGGCAAAAGGTATAGTAAGAAGAAGCAGGTACATTGGAAGCTTAGAGCTTACCATAGATAAGATAAGGAATCCTCCCGCAAACCATAACATCAACAGCTTCTCCAGGAAAGAAAATGTGCGTTTTTTAACAACTGAAAAATACCCCATACCTATAAACGACCATGGTAGAAAAAGAGGAATTAAAAACATCAAATAATAATAAAAGGGCTGCTTGTGGCTGAAAGGGCTCACTCCTCTGGCCAATGTCTGTGTAAAAACCATATGTGTGATGTAGCCAGGATGGACATAATTAAATACAGACAACCATATAATAATGAACAATGCGCCAAGGCCGTTGGCTAAAAGGGCTCTTGGGAGGGAATTTCTTTCTTTTAAAAACAGGGCCGCTCCTACCCCCAAAAAAAGCGGGAAGATTATCCCAAAAGCTCCTTTTGTAAATACAGAAAGGAAAATAAACGAAGCTGAAAAGATTAGCTGATACTCTTTCCCCTCTTTTATAAATGCCCATAAAAAATACAGGCTTAAAAATATCAAGAACAAAAAGAGAATATCCATGCGCACCAGGATTCCCATGCCATAAAATATTACGGTTGTAGAGAGCATAATAGACGAAAGAAACCCGGCATCCGGCGCGCCTTCCTTTTTAAAAAATAAATAGTTTAAGGACATAATGCCAAAACACACAAAAGTATTCAAAAGCACAGGAAGCATTAAATAGTTGTTAACGGGTATCCTCGATAGTAGATGGAGAATCCAGAAATAAAAAGGAGGCTTCTGATAATAAATGCCGTTAAGATAACGCGGGAAAAGAAAATCCGCCAGAGTATGCATATTCCTGGCAATAAAAAGACTGCGGGCCTCATCAGGATAAAAAAGCCCCCGCAAGAGACAAGAAGGTAAATAAAGCAGTATCGCAAGCAGGAAAAAGGAAACATACGGATTAATCCCTCCTGCTCCGTTAGAAAGAATACTTTTTCTACTGGGATTTGCGGTGGATGAAATAAAGGTTTCTCGCATAGATAAAAATTCCTAAAGACTGGCCCAGGATGAAAACAGGATCCTTTCTGTAAATCGCATAAATAAGCAGGATAACACCGCCGGATATGCTAAAATACCAGAAAGAAACCGGTATTACGCTTTTTCTCGTTTTCTCGCTCACAAGCCATTGGAAGAAAAACCTCAAGAAGAAAAGAAATTGCCCTGCGAATCCAACGATAAGCCATACTAATTCAATACCAGAACCTGGTTTCATAAATCATCTCTAAAGTAAGCATTGCCATTGTGTGTAGCATCTATGTTCTTTTTTACATAAAAAATCGGCCTTTTCCTTAACCAGAATACGCCAAATAAATCAAACACACCTTCAATGGCGCGCTTTAACGTGCCGTATTTTGATTTACCTCTGCGCCGGGACATATGCATAACCTCAACTTCTTTTATCTTAAAACCCGCGTCTTTAGCCAACAGGGTGAAAAAACGGTGAAAATTTCTAAAAAACGGTATACTCTCTATAACTTTCTTCTTAAATATCCTAAGAGAGCATCCAATGTCCCGCGTGGTATCACCCAAAATAAAATACCTGGAGACCCTTGCTATTTTTGAAGAGACTTTCCTTAGAAAACTATCCTTTCTTCTTGTTCTTATTCCCGTAATAAAATCGGCTTCATTTTTAAATTCTAAAAGCTTACTAATTTCGGAAGGCGGGTTTTGTAAATCTGCGTCAAGCGTAGCTATCCACCCTCCGCGGGCCTGCCGGAAACCTGCGTAGAAAGCAGCCGACTGCCCACAGTTTTCCATAAAAGAAATTACTTTTACGTTAGCGTACCTTCCGCTCAATTTTCTTAAAATATCCAGCGAAGAATCTGTACTGCCGTCGTCCACGTATATAACTTCGTACTTCAAAGATAAAGGCTTCATAGCTTTTGCAATTTCATCCTGAAGGAATACCAAAGACTCTTCTTCGTTGTATACGGGGATTACCAAGGAAAGCTCGATTTTATCCGCCATAGCCAAAATTATTAATCTTTGCTCTTTTTAAGAACAAATTCTTGCTATATTTTTCAACCCTTTTTATTGTCCACCCGGCGGGTGGACACGGTTGGGTGGATATGGTTAATTATTTCTGGCAGTGAGGACAAAAATATGTGCCTCTGCCTCCAATTACTTTTCTCTCTATAGAATAACCGCACCTAAAACAAGCTTGGCCTTCTCTGCCGTAAACTTTAAGTAACGGAGCGTAATTGCCCGGGGACCCGTTTAACTGTCGGTATGTATCTAAAGATGAACCCTTTTTCTTTATGGCCTCTTTTAAAATAGCGCTAAGGCAGCTGTATATTTTGCCGAGTTCTTTTTTGCTCAAAGAATCTACGCTTCTTTGGGGATGAATTCCCGCGCAGAACACAGCCTCCTGAGCATAAGCATTGCCTATTCCTGCCAAAAAAGACTGGTCCATCAAAAGCGGTTTTATTTTTGTTCGTTTATTCTTAAATAGCTCTATAAACTCTTTCTCTTTTAAATCAAAAAACTCAGGCCCCATTTTTTTAACAACAGCTAAATTGCGCCAATCTCCAATCAACCTGATTTCTCCTAAAGCTCTCTGGTCGCAAAATTGAAAGTTATTATTATCCGAGAGCCTGAAAATAACACGGCTGAATTTTTCTATGTTTTTGCTTAAGATAACCCAGCCGCTTATTCTTAAATGAAAAATAAGAAAAGTTTTTTCTTTAATCTGAAATATAAGAACTTTGCCTCTGCGCAAAATTCTCTTAAACGACGCTCCTTCTGCTTCGAATTTAAAAACACGGGGCGATACACCTTTAATGAGCCGCTTGTCTTTTATGATAATCTCTTCTATCTTTCTGTTTATAATCTTTTTTTCAAGCTGGCGTCTTATTGTTTCAACTTCCGGAAGCTCAGGCACTATCTGTCTCCTATAATATTCACGTATACTTTCCTTTGCCGCGGCCCGTCAAATTCACAAAAATATATTCCCTGCCAAGTCCCCAGAACCAGGGAATTGTCTTTTATAATCACATTAAGAGAACTGCCTAGGAGAGAAGCTTTAATATGGGCATCGGCATTACCTTCAAGGTGGACATAATTTGCGCCGCGAGGAGCTATTTTGTCAAGTTGATTTATAATATCTTTTCTTACCGAAGGGTCGGCGTTTTCATTGATGGTAAGACCCGCGCTCGTGTGGGGTGAAAATATTACACACAAGCCGTTGGTTACCCTGCTCGTCTCCACTATTCTTTCTACTTTGGTTGTAATATCGATAAATTCTGTCTTTTTTGCGGTAGATAGCTGTATCTGGTTCATCTTTTTATGTCTCTGTGATGTCGCTGTATGCTTTCTACGCCTATATCCCCTTTAATCAATGCTTCTATCGCCTTGATTGATGCTACGGCTCCAGCGACAGTGGTAATAGAAGGGATGCGGTATAAAGTAGCTGTGCTTCTTATGACAATTTCATCCTGACGGGGGATTCTGCCCGAGGGGGTATTTATTATAAGCTTAACATCCCTGTTTTTTATATAATCTAAAATGTTGGGCCGCCCTTCGGACAATTTAGGAAGGACAGTTAAAGGGATACTGTTTTTCTCCAATACTTTTCCCGTGCCTGCAGTAGAAAGTATTTTAAAGCCCATTTCATGAAGCTGCTTTGCAACAATAACAATGCTCTCTTTGTCTCTGTCTCTGACTGATATAAAAACATTTCCCTTCCTGGGCAGTAACTGCGATGCGGCAATCTGGCTCTTAAGATATGCCTTCCCGAAATCAACATCTATACCCATAACTTCTCCGGTTGATTTCATCTCCGGGCCAAGCATAATATCAACCCCGAGAAAACGGTTAAAAGGAAATACTGATTCTTTTATGCTCCTGTAAGGCGGCACCACTTCTTTGGTAAACCCGAGCTCCTTCAGGCTCTTGCCCGCCATGACCTTAGCGGCAAGTTTAGCCAGCGGCACACCTATAGCTTTTGAAATAAACGGTATTGTGCGCGAGGCACGCGGATTAACTTCAAGGACATACACTGATGAGTCTTTAACGGCAAACTGAATATTCATAAGGCCGGCCACATTAAGATTGCGCGCTAAACTGTAAGACGCGCTGCGCACTTTATCAATTACATCTGCTGAAAGGCTAAATGGGGGCAAACACATTGCGCTGTCTCCGGAATGGATACCCGCCTCTTCAATATGTTCCAAAATCCCGCCGATTACGAATGTTTCTCCGTCGCCGATTAAATCCACATCCACCTCTATTGCTTCTTCTAAAAATTTATCAATCAATATAGTCTGATTCATGGAATACATAAGGGCTTCTTTTATGAATCTTTCCAGTGTCTGGTTATCATAAACTATCTCCATCGCCCTTCCGCCTAAAACATACGAAGGCCTAACCATAACAGGAAACCCAAGGCGCTTTACAATATCCTGAGCTTCTTTGAAATTCCTGGCGATACCGCTTTCTGGCTGTTTTAGACTGCAGCGTTCGAGCAATTTCTTAAATTTATCCCTATCCTCGGCAATATCGATGTTAGCTGCCTTTGTCCCCAGTATATTCACAGATTCTTTTTCCAGTTCCAAAGCAAGGTTAAGCGGAGTCTGGCCGCCGAACTGCAGTATAATACCAAATGGCTTCTCTTTCTTGACAATATTCAATACATCCTCTGCCGTAATCGGCTCAAAATAAAGTTTATCCGACGTATCGTAGTCCGTTGATACGGTCTCCGGATTGCAATTGACCATAATTACTTCTATTGCCTCTTCTTTGAGGGCAAAAGCAGCATGCACACAACAATAATCAAATTCGATCCCCTGGCCTATCCTGTTAGGACCCCCGCCTAAAATCATAACCTTCTTTTTATCAGAAGGGCGCGCTTCGCATTCCGATTCGTAAGTTGAATAATAATACGGGGTGTAGGCTTCAAACTCCGCAGCACAGGTATCAACAAGTTTGTATGTAACTTCTATCTTCTCCTTTCTGCGGATATCTCTTATTTTATCTTGCCCAATATTAAGCAGCGAAGCTAAGTACCCATCAGAAAAACCCATCTCTTTTGCCTTCCTCAAAAGGCCTCTGTCTAATTTTTTTGCTTCTTTAAGTAAATTCTCAAATTGTATAATCTGGCGTATATTCTCCAAGAACCATGGGTCAATATTTGTAATCGCATTGATCTGTTTTGTATCCATGCCTATACGGAACCCATCAGCAATATAAAAAATTCTTTTATCGTTAGGAGCAGCCAGATGTTCTAATACTTTTTCTTTAAACTCTTTTCGATTCGCGTTAATGCCTTTTTCGTCTATTAAGGAGTTTAGCCCGCTCTTGCCGATTTCAAGAGCCCGAATCCCTTTTTGCAGCGCCTCTTTGAAAGTACGCCCTATTGCCATAACTTCTCCCACGGACTTCATTGATGTAGTAAGGGTTTTGTCAGCCTGAGGAAACTTTTCAAAAGTCCAGCGGGGAATTTTTACCACGCAATAATCTATCGTCGGCTCAAAAGAAGCCGGAGTCTCCTTTGTTATATCGTTTGGTATTTCATCAAGAGTGTAGCCAACAGCAAGTTTTGCTGCTATTTTCGCAATAGGAAAACCTGTCGCTTTGGACGCAAGGGCGGATGAGCGCGAAACCCTAGGGTTCATCTCGATAATCACCATACGCCCGTCCTCCGGGTTAGTAGCAAATTGAATGTTGCTGCCGCCGGTCTCAACCCCTATGGCACGAATAGCCCGTATAGCGGACATCCGCATCTTCTGATACTCAATATCCGTAAGAGTCTGCGCCGGAGCAACAGTTATAGAATCACCGGTGTGGACTCCCATTGGGTCAAAATTTTCAATAGAGCAGACAATTACAACATTGTCGTTTTTGTCACGCATTACTTCTAATTCAAATTCCTTCCAGCCAATAAGACTTTCTTCAATCAATACTTCTCTTATTAAACTTAAATCCAACCCGCGTTTTATAATTTCCTCGAACTCCTCTATATTATAAGCAACTCCTCCGCCTGTGCCCCCCAACGTAAACGCAGGGCGTATTACACAGGGGAGGCCGACATAGTCCAAAACACCTCTTGCTTCTTTCAGTGAATAAACAGTGCGCGAACGGGGAAGGTCAATGCCCGCTTTGTGCATTACTTCTTTAAACAATTCCCTATCTTCGGCACGGGCAATAACCTCATCACGCGCCCCTATCAATTCAACATTATTTTTTTTAAAAACCCCTCTTTTTGCCGCTTCAAACGCGACATTAAGCGCGGTCTGGCCGCCCAATGTAGGCAGACACACCTGAGGTTTTTCTTTAACAATCACCTTTTCCAATACATCGGGCGTAATAGGCTCGATATAGGTGGCGTCTGCGAACTCGGGATCGGTCATGATTGTGGCCGGGTTTGAATTTAACAAAACAACCTTGTACCCTTCTTCTTTGAGAGCCTTGCAGGCCTGGGTCCCGGAATAGTCAAATTCACAGGCCTGAGAAATGATAATCGGGCCTGAACCAAGTATCAAGATTTTATCAATATCCGTTCTTTTAGGCACCTTCTATACTCCTTGCAAATTCTCCAAATATATACCGCGCGTCAAATGGCCCGGGTCCGGCTTCGGGATGAAATTGCACGCTAAATAAAGGAATCTCCGTATGCTTCTGCCCTTCGGAAGTATGGTCGTAAAGGTTAATATGCGTCTGAACAACGCTCTTATCGGGTATGCTCTCGGGAGGAATAATAAAGTTGTGATTCTGAGAAGTGATATCTATTTTCCCCGTCGCTAAATCTTTAACGGGGTGATTCCCCCCATGATGCCCGAATTTTAATTTTTGAGCTTGCCCGCCCAAAGCGAGCCCTAAGATCTGATGCCCTAAGCATATCCCCATAACTGCAGCCTTTAGCTCTCTCTTCTTAAGGCTCCTTATTAATTCTTTTGCTGTGGCAATAGCGGGGGTAACTGCTTCGGGATCGCCGGGGCCATTCGAGAAAAGTACACCGTCAGGCTTTAACTTAAGAATTTCCTTAAGGGGGGTATCGTAAGGCACTACGATTACTCTCTTAAAATTCTCCTTTAAATTTCTTAAGATGCTTAATTTTACTCCGCAGTCAATTACCACAATTGTATAGGAGGCCGCCCGCACTTCGGATACCCGGCGCAATCCAAGCCCCTCCCTCCAGTCATATATACTCTGAGAAGCCACTCTTGACACTAAATCCTGTCCTATAATAGAAGGCATAACATTGAGTTTCTTTTTTAAATTTTCTAAATTAAGATCTATAGCGGATATGATTCCTTTCATTGAACCGTATTGACGCAGGCGTCTTGTAAGCGCGCGCGTATCAACCCCTTCTATGGCAACTATGTTATTATCTCTAAGGTAGTCCTCCAGCGACCCTTTGGCGCGCCAGCTTGAAACAATATGGGATTTCTCTTTAACAACAAATCCCTCAACACAAACTTTCCCTGACTCTACATCTATATTATTTACTCCATAATTACCGATTAAAGGGTAGGTCATACATACTATCTGTCCTTTATATGAAGGGTCGGTCAATATCTCCTGGTAACCGTACATTGACGTGTTAAATACAACCTCTCCGGCGGTTTCACTCTCTGCGCCGAAGCTTGTGCCTTCAAGATAAAATCCGTCCTCTAAAAGCAGGATTGCTTTCATTATTTTATTTGATATCCTTAAATTTGGTTTTAAACAGCCACCATACTATAACAAAGAAGTCAGTCCACCTTATTTTTTTACCCTCGGCATAGTTTCTGCCGCTGTATGAAATCGGAACTTCATATACGCGAAGACGCCTTCTAAAAACCTCTCCTGTGATTTCCGCTTCAAATCCAAAACGGTAAGACGTGATATTTATGCCTTTGATAATCTCTTTCCTGAACGCCTTATAACAGGTCATGAAATCCGTTAAATTAGTATTGTATAAAATATTGGCAATCAAATTAACTATTTTGTTGCCGAGGTAATGCGTAAACAAAAAACACCTGTGTGCACCGATAAAACGCGAGCCAAAAACAACATCAGCTCTGTTTCTTACTATCGGCTTTATAAGGTGTAGATATTCGTCGGGATGATATTCCAAATCCGCGTCCTGAATAATTACTATATCTCCTTCGATTAGAGGAACGGCGCTTCGTATGGCGGCGCCTTTGCCTTGATTTTTCTTATGAAAAATTTTTTTTATGTTGTCCGCTTTTATATTTTCTATAAACGCCCTCGTTCCGTCTGTGGATGAATCGTCGACAATGATGATTTCTTTCTCTGCAGAAACTTCCTGTATCTGGTCAATAACTGTCAAGATTGTCCTTCTTTCGTTATAAACAGGAACGATAATAGACAGCTTCATTTAATTTTCTTTTTAATATAACTAACCGCTGCGCGAGGGCTTTTAATTCTAATAACCCCTTTTACTTCCCATGTCCCTAAGCCGATGACTATTTTGCTTTCATTAAGAGCAAATGATATTTCTGAAAGTGTACCGTATTTCCCGTCAACAGCAACGATAATATCAGACGCCCTCACCACCAAAATATTACGCGCATATCCTAACCCTGTGGGTATTTTCACATCCAAATAGGAATTCGCCTCGTGCCCATCATAACTGGGCAATATCCCCACGGTCAAACCGCCGTTTGATTTCGCTCCCCGGCATGCAGCTTCCATTATTCCTCCTCCGCCGCCACAAATTAAAACCCAGCCTTCGGTTGCGATAAGCGCGCCCAGCTCTTTTGCGGCATTATAAGCCGCCCTGGGACATTTGTGCCCGCCAACAACTCCTACATTCATAATTCTATATTCGCCAAACGCTAATACCCTATATGCTATGAGCTAAGAACTTATGAGCTATCTTGCCCCTGGGCTGAATTGAACAGCCATAACAGGCTCCGGAGGCCTGTGCTTTATCCGTTAAGCTACAGGGGCAATTATCGCTCGCGGTTCATAGCCCGTAGCTCTTAGTTAAAGAAGAAAATTCATTCCGCAAATATTCTTTATCTTTGATTTTATTCCCTTTTAAGCCCAACGAGAATTCCACTGTGGCTCCTTTGTCTTTTAATATCCGTTCTAATTCTTTTTTTGTTTTATTTGCGCCTGCTCCGGAGCCGAAAGTCAAAATAAAACCCACTTTTTTATTTTTCAAACCATCTGCTTTACTCAAATAACTGCGCAAAGCCGGTGTAATGGTAAAGGCCCATACCGGAGTCGCAAAAATAATAAAATCATATTGTTTTAAACTGTACTCACAACCGGAAAGCTCTGCTTCTTTCTTTAAAAAGGCGTCGCGGCACTGCTTAAAGAAAGAACTTTCTTCTCTGGAAAGCTTAAGCCGTACCGTCTGTATCTGGTGAGTTTTTTCTTCCAATGCCTGCCGGAAAAAAATAACAGCGCTGTGAGTATTGCCGGAAAATGAATAATATACCAGGGCTATATTCATCTGCTCCTCTTCATTTTTCAACCGGGAAAATGCTGTACCCCAATCGGTATCATCACCCAAACAGTACTGCTCGCATTATTTGGGTTAAAACAGCGTCATCTGCTGACTCTTTTCTTTATCGTCTTTGCTAAAAATGTTAATTCTGCCGTATTCTCCGTCAAAACCGGGAAGAACTTCCAGCTGTCTATCCCGTACGCGCTTTATACCCTCGGCAATCCGCGGAGGTAATTTAGAAAGAAGTTCTCTCTCGGGAACGTTCACCAAGATATTGAACTCCGAGCCGAATTCTCTAATAAGACTCATATATTCCCGCTCTACTGCCTTAGATTTTTTGTCCACCCCTTTTGTCTCTGCGACTATCTCATCTAAAGGAACTAAGCTTTTGTAGCCTGTGGCGCTTTTGGGGATAAACCCCTCCGGTCTGTCAGCCAGCTCCTCTACCCTGTAAAGCACGCCTTTTGTCAACGGCTTGCCGCACACAGGACAGATGCCGTTATATTCCTTTGTCTCTTTGGGATGCAGGCGAATATTACAATTTCTGTGGCCATCGTAATGGTACTTACCTTCTTCGGGAAAAAATTCAATTGTATAGAGAAATTTATTCACGTCTTTTGTCTCTAAAACTCTTTTGATTTCCCAGTAATTCAGCTCACATTCAAAGACGTTCGCCTCTCTGCCAATACGTTGGGGAGAATGGGCGTCGGAATTTGAAACCAAACTGTACTTATCCAGGCTGGAAAGCCGCCAGTTCATAGCCGGGTCGCTTGATAGACCTGTCTCAAGAGCTGTTATCTTGTCTGTATATTCACCAAAGGCCTCTTCCAAAGAATCGAAGCCGGAATTTGAACCAAACACAGAAAACCATGGTGTCCAGATATGAGCGGGTATAAACATTATATCGTCTGATATCCTGAATAATTCTTCAGTTAACTGTTTACAGCTCATCCCGAATATGGGCCTGCCGTCTGAAGAGAGGTTGCCGTGGAAACTCAGCATTTTATTTACCTCTTTAGCCACCTCCAGGGAAGGAACCATAATAACATTGTGCACACGATAAACTCTTCCGTTCTGCGAGAAAATATTGGACACCTCAACCGATAGGATGAAATACACCTCATTATAAATAAAAAGCCCTTTTTGGGGCAAAGGCTCTAAATAATGTTTTAATTCTTCAAGCCATAAATGGTGCGTAAAATCGCCGCTGCCTAAAAGGGTCATCCCTTTATGGCGCGCCCACCGGGCAAGATGGGGTACGTCCATATTTTTTGATGTGGCGCGTGAATATTTGGAATGAATATGAAAATCCGCAACGAACATCCTAGTTAAGCTCCTTTATACTCGCGAAATATACTCGTTTATGCTCGTGAATTTTGTCCTACGGACGAAACTCATTGAAATTCATTGTTTATTACTTTCTATTGCATTTCGTCTGCCCGAAGAGCAAACATATTTTTATAAATCTCTTCCTTTAAAATTCTTCTAACCTCTTAATCATCTAATCCCTCTAACGCAATATCTTATTTAAGGTGTCCTGAATATTCCCCCAATGTGTACCGCGCCAATAAATTTTACCGCACGATGCACACTTCATAAATTCGTTGTGCGTCTTAAAAACATATTCAGGGATGCTTTCTTTGACTCCATCCTTATCAGTTCTTTCTAACATACCGTTACAAAAGGTACAGCGGGTAAACATTTTACCCTCATCCACGCTTAAATGCAACTCCTTCATTACTTCTCTAAGCTGCTCCTTTAGCTTATCTGAATTAATAACCAGTGTAATTTTGTCTAAACTATCCGAGGCTCTCCTGCAGCGAGTCACAACGATTCTGCCTTCTGAAAGCGCCTTTATAATCAGTGTGCCTTGCGTCTCGCTGGTGTAATAGGCAGTATCAAATCCCAATATCCTCAACCACCTTGCAAGTTTACCTAGCTCTTTTGTTACAATAAATTTAAACATTTTTATACACTATTCTGCCTCTATGAATAGTGTATTCGACTGTACCTTTCAATCTTTTGCCCATAAACGGTGTGTTATTGGATTTTGAGAAAAGTTTTTTGGTTTCAACAACCCACTCTTTCTCTAAATCAACAATTGTAATATCGGCCAAAGCCCCTTCTTCTACCCTCCCTCTTTCTTTTAGGCCCAAAATCCTTGCGGGATTAAAAGAAAGTTTTTGAATGAGGGGCGTGATCAGTGGCAATACAGTCAATTGTCCCCTCCTTTAACGCCTTCCTTATCGCCTCTAAGTCGTGTTTTTCTCCAAGCGGAGGATTTACTCTGAAATTACCATGGAATTTGCTCTTCTCTATGTCTTCAACTGTAAGAGTAAAATAATGCGGGGCTGTTTCACAGCTGAGTTTAGAAAACGTTTTTTTTGCTTCGCTGATTATCTCTATGCTCTTTTTAGAGCTTATGTGTGCAAGGTGCAGGCGTGCATCTACATATCTGGCCAATGCTATATCGCGATAAACAATTGCACTTTCGCTTATGTCGCTAACAGGGCGCATGCCGTATTTTGATGATATAAAACTTTCTCTTATAAACCCGCCGGCCGACAGGCTTTTGTCTTCACAATGAGAAATAATTAAAAGATTGAACATTTTGGCATACTCTAAGGCTTTTCTCAAAAGAGAACCATTTTCTACCGAGTCTCCATCGTCGCTTAAAGCAAGGCATCCGGCTTTTGCCATAGCGCCGTACTCCGAAAGCTCCTCTCCCTTTCTATTTTTCGTTATCGCGCCGATAGGATAAATATCAATTAACCCTATTTTTTTAGACTCTTCTATAACCCAGCGTATAAGTCCCTCGTTATCGACGCACGGAGTTGTATTGGGCATACAGCAAACAGCGGTAAACCCTCCGTGAGCAGCGGCTTTTGAACCGCTTAAAAAATCTTCCTCGTCTTCCCGGCCAGGTGTGCGTAGATGCGTGTGGATATCAATAAAACCGGGGAATACATGTTTACCACAGGCGTCTATCTCTTTATCTGCCCTGCCGGAAATACTTTTTTCTACTTTGATAATTTTACCGTTATTTATCAAAATATCGGCATCAAAAATATCATCATTATTAACTACTTTTGCGCCTTTAATAAGTATCTTCATAATCTCCTTATGCGTTAAGCAAACATCGCCAAATACTCAGCTTTTACTATAGTTCTTTCCTGCGTGTCCCCGCAAGATACAAAACGGCCATTCTAACTGCCAACCCGTTTCCTGCCTGATGTAATATAAACGGGTGCAGGCGTTCTTTAAGTGCTGAACTTATCTCTATATCCCAGTTAATCGGCCCCGGATGCATAATTAAACATCCCTTCTTTGCTTTCTTAATTCTTCCGGGAGTTAGAGAAAATCTCTCTACATATTCTCTCAATGATGGGAAAAAAGACGACTCCTGGCGTTCTCTTTGTATTCTTAACATTATAATCACATCAACATCATCCAAGGCTTTATCTAAATCATCAAAAACCTCTACGCCTATTTTATGAAACTCATACGGCACTAAAGTAGTGGGCCCGCAGACCCTTATTGAAGAAGAAAACTTCTGAAACCCAAAAATATTGGAACGTGCAACGCGGGAATGCCTTATGTCTCCTACAATAAGAACTTTCAGGCTTTCCAGCGTGCCCTTTGCTTCCTCAACGGTAAACATATCCAAGAGAGCCTGAGTAGGATGTTCGTTGGCGCCGTCGCCGGCGTTAATTATACTTGCATCTGTATAGCGCATAAACGTCCGCATAGAGGCACTAAACCCCACTCTTGCAACAATAATATCGGGATGGTAAGACTCTAAGTTCTTAATGGTATCTACTATGCTTTCCCCTTTGCTGAGACTGCTCATCGAAGCTGAAAAATTTAGCACATCGGCGCTTAACCTTTTAGCTGCCAGCTCAAAAGAAGTGCGCGTACGAGTAGAATTCTCAAAAAACAAATTTACAACCGTCTTGCCGCGCAAAGCAGGAGTTTTTTTAATTTCTCTTTGAGACAGCTCTTTAAAATTGCGGGCTAAATTAAAAATAGCCTCTATGTGGCGGCGTTCCAATTCTTTAATTGCAATAATGTGCTTTTTATCCCACATTTTACTTATTCGATTTTTCCAGTATTACTACCTCGTCTTTTTTGTCTATTTCCTCTAAACGCACCTCTACGTGTTCTGTTTGTGCTGTAGGGATATTTTTCCCTACAAAATCAGCCCGAATAGGAAGTTCTCTGTAACCCCTGTCAACTAAAACTACAAGTTCCACCTTCTGCGGACGGCCAAAATCCATAATTTCATCTAAAGCCGCGCGGATAGTACGTCCGGTAAAAAGCACATCATCGATTAGGACAACAACCTTATTGTCGATGCTAAAATTTATCTTTGTTTCTTTAACTAAAGGGCTTGGCCCTATAGCTGTCAAGTCGTCTCTATATAGAGTTATATCCAGAATCCCAAGGGGCACATCCGTCCCTTCTATTTCTTTTATTATCGCTTTTATTCTCCGGGCAAGAAACACTCCGCGGGTTTGGATTCCTAAAAGCGCCAGCTTATTAGAATCCGGCGTCTTTTCCAATATTTGGTGGGCAAGCCTATAGAGGACTCTTTTTATATCCTGAGGCGATAAAACTCTGGTTTTATCTTTAAACCCTTCCATAAAAAATAAATCCCACCTTGTATGGCGGGCCTTCTGGTTTTAATACCTGCTTCATATTATCTCCTTGCCGGCCTCACCGGACCGTCTTAAAGGTTGTTTCAAATATAACCTAAAATACAAATTATGTCAAGTACAACCTATTCTATATCGCAGACATCGGCAAAAATATACCAAATTTATTCTCCAAGTGACTTAAGAATTTTCTCGCAGGCTTCCTGAATTTCTTTCATCGCTGCCGGCGTAAGGATAAAATACAGCCCCCCTTTAATCCTGCGCTCAACTTCTTCAAAAAATGCCTCAATGAGCAGAATAGACTCCTCCTTGTCATAAGAAGAAGTAACGGAGTGAATGATTTCGGCAAGAGGCCCGTTTATAAGTGTGGGTATCGAGGGGACCACGGGGGCTTTAAGAAAAATACTTAAAGCCCCGGCATAAGAACCGATTACGACATTGCCAATTTCTTTAATAACGGAAAGCCCCATTTCTGTAAAAGCTCCCGGTTTATCTTTTTGGTTGTTTGAATAACAGATACTTACCAGTTGAAATGCGCTTTGTTCTTCTAAAATAAGGATAATGTTTCCAGATGTCCCGCTCAAAATCCTGCTCTGAACGCTGATAACAGGCGTATCTGTGGATATTTTACTGTTTAAATCGCGAGGTCTTACGGATTCCAGATTCGGTAAAGATAAATTAATCCTTTTTTTAAGCATCTCTGAAAGGGCGCGGCTTCCGTGCGCGGCGGCAATAGAACTTACCTCCCTTAAAATATCCATTTCGTCTTTCATAAAACTCTCCTTGTGTTTCTTTATACCATAAAATATTTACCTATATTTGTCAAGCGTAATTGCTCCCAAGATATCATGAACGATTATCAATAACAATAACATATTCTCCTTTTACAGTATTCTTTTGCATTCTCTCGTAAATAACTTCCAACGGCGCCCTCATGATTTCTTCGTGCATTTTTGTCATCTCTCGCACTAACGCAGCTTCTTTTTTGCCAAAAAACCTACACATATCAGATACGGTTTTTATTATTTTGTAACGCGACTCAAAGAATACCAATGTTGCCTTAACTCCCAGGAGTTCCTGGAACAGCCTCTGGCGTTTTATCTTTTTGGGGGACAAAAACCCAATAAACATGAATCTATCCGTAGGAAGGCCGCTTAGAATAAGAGCGTTAATGGCCGCCGTCGGGCCGGGCAAAGCAGTGTAAGGAATATTTTCTTTAATACAGTGCTTTACTAAAAAATACGCGGGATCAGAAACACCCGGAGTGCCCGCTTCAGAAATAAGAGCAATTTCTTTATTATCCTTCAAGAGAGACAAAATATATTTTATTCTCTTTTCTTTATTGTAGTCGTAAAAGCTTAGTGTTGGTCTTTTAACTTTGTAGCGGCCAAGAAGTATCCGTGCCTTTCGTGTGTCTTCGGCTAAAATCAAATCCGCTTTGTTTAAAGTTTTCAATGCGCGCAGGGTAATGTCTTCCAGATTGCCGATGGGGGTAGATATAATATAAAGCATAATATTAGCTCATGGCTGTTGTCTCTTAGCCCACAGAAATACAGCACAGAGAAACCTAAACTCGTAGAGTTACATAATTTACCAATTCTTTCTATCAGTTATGAGCTAACAGCTATGTTATTCCACAGTAACCGATTTTGCCAGATTACGAGGTTGGTCTATCTCGCACCCGAGGTTCTTAGCCACAAAGTACGCAAAAAGCTGCAGAGGAAGCGCGACTAAAAGCGGGCTTATCTGAGAATATTTAGTAGACGGTATATGAATGGCTGCATCAGCCAGGCTCTGCGCTTCTCTATCTTTCTCCTCCACAATAGCCAGCACCTTTGCTTTCCTTGCTTTTATTTCCTGGATATTAGAGACAATCTTAGAATATAACTCGCCTCTGGGTGCTATACAAACCACGGCTCTGTATTCATCGATAAGCGCGATGGGGCCGTGTTTCATTTCGCCGGCGGGATAACCTTCGGCGGGAATATACGAAATTTCTTTGAGTTTAAGGGCACCTTCCAGTGCCGAAGGGTAATTTATGCCTCTACCGAGAAATAAAAAACATCCGAAGCGGGAAAACCGTTTTGCAATCTTCTTAATAGATGCTGCGTTCTTCAAAATAGTTTTGTGATGCTTGCTTACGGATCTAAGTTCAGATAAGCATTGCTTAAAAAACGCAGTAGATATGCTCTTGCGTAAATATGCCAGATGAAGAGAAAAAAGCAACAAAGAAAATACCTGCGCTGTGTATGCTTTTGTGGAGGCGACTCCTATCTCGGGACCCGCAAGCGTATAAATTAAACCGTCACTTTCAGTAGTAATAGTTGAACCTAAGACATTGCACACCCCTACAATCTTTGCCTTTCTCTTTTTCGCTTCTCTTAGTGCGGCGATGGTATCCGCTGTTTCTCCTGACTGAGAAATTGCTAAAACAAGGTCATCCGGGCCAAGCTTAAATCTACGGTAGCGCGCTTCGGAAGAAACATCTATTTCAACTTCAATATCACATATTTTTTCTAGAAAGTACTTGGCTACAAACCCGGCGTGGTAAGCAGTACCGCATGCAAAAATAAAAATTCTCTTTAATGACTTTAAAAACTTGATGTCCATATTTAAATCTTTGAATTCAATCCTGGTATTATGCACATAAAATGAATAGAGTCTTGCGCAAACATGAGGCTGTTCATAAATCTCTTTAAGCATAAAATGTGCGTAATGCTGCTTTGTTGCAGCCCCTAAGGAAATATCTGTTTTCTCTGCAGCCGCGCGCACTTTTTTCCCTTTAAAATTAAACATTTCAAATTTATCACGGCTAATGCGCCCAACCCATCCGTCTTTTATATGCACAATATTTTTTGTAAAGGGTGTTATCGCCGGTATATCGGATGCTAAGATGAATCCCTCTTTTGCTACACCCATAATTAAAGGGGAATCTTTACGTGCAAAAAACAATGCGTCTTCAGAGCTTGTTATCGCGCTTATAGCGAAACTCCCTTTAAGCATATTGACCGTCTTTAAGAAGGCTTCGAAAAAGGAGTGCCTCTTTGAAAATTCTTCTATAAGATGAGGGATGACTTCGGTATCGGTATCGGAACAAAACCTGTGGTGTTTTTTCTTAAGATAAGCTTTTAGCTCACGGTAATTTTCTATAATGCCGTTGTGCACCACAAATATTTTCTTTTTACAATCGTGGTGGGGGTGGGCATTTATAAAAGAGGGAACGCCGTGAGTAGCCCAGCGGGTGTGCGCAATTCCTAAAGTAAAATAAGCACCAGGGCGCGTAGTAGTTTTTAATAAGTTTATTTTGCCTTTTGTCTTTTTGAGGCCGATTTTACTGTTGTCCTTTATGGCGAAACCGCAGGAATCGTATCCGCGGTATTCCAGGCCACACATAATTTATTATCCTTTGTAATTCTATTGTTTTGCAGCGGGTCTTTTGCTGCTATTGGAAAAATATCTTATAACATTTTTGTGGGTGAGATATAGGATGAGTATGCCCGGATAAACTACCTGCAAAAACAGATAATCTATATATGAAGGGTGCAATATAAAAACTAAAAATATTACTGCTGTCCACCCAAAAGAAAAATAAACCGTAATTTTACGGATCCTGTCTTTCTTTGAGAGAAGACCCCATCCGCTTATGATAAAAAACACAGAAACAGCGCTCTGTATAATGCTGGCCGCCTTAAATTGCGCAAGCGTAATTGTAGTTTCAATATTCTGCTGCTTTAATGTGTCTGTAACGGCGGTTAAATCTTCGGGGGTAATATTAAAATAGGCAGAAAGAGACACCAAGAGAAATAAAATACCGAAAACAAACAGGTTCATGCTTCCTAAGAATACAACACCCAACGGCCGTTTTTCTTCCCTTTGTAATTCTTGTTTTTGTGCTTCCTGTTCCATTTATTAAATAATAAAATTGCCTCCCAAGTAAAAACGACCCCAGCCGGATTTCTCAATGAGACTTGGGTTTTTGAAACAAAAACCCTTAGCCGAATTGAGCCCCGTTAATGAGCGAAGCGAATTTCACGG
>MVCW01000061.1 GCA_002049895.1 Candidatus Omnitrophica bacterium 4484_171
CTATACCTCTGGCAGCTGTTGGCGCATTCTGGGGGCTTTTGATTTTTGATAAACCGATGTGTATGCCTGCTCTTATGGGAATGATTCTTCTTGCCGGAACAATTGTGAATAATTCAATTCTACTGCTGGATTTTATCCTCAATGCCCGGAAAAAGGGTTTATCCCGGGAAGAGGCAATTGTTCAATCAGTTAAAGTAAGGACCAGACCTATTTTAATGACTGCTTCTTCTACTGTTATAGGGCTTACGCCGCTGGTATTTGAGATGGCGGTGGGGTTGGAGCGCCTAAGCCCACTGGGCATTGTTGCGGCGGCAGGCTTGATATTGGGAACATTTTTAACGATGATAATAATTCCTGTCATTTACGCTTCGATTGATGATTTGGGCAAAAGGTTTAAAAGGTCTGAGCCTGCTAAGATTACCGGCATGATAATACTTGCTTTTTTTTCCTTTTTTTTAATGCCGGGGCAAAGCTCTTTTGCTGTCACCAATGCGGATAGGGTAAAACAGAAAATAACCGCTTTGAAAAGCAGTTCAGTATCTTTAAAGAAAAATAATACCTTAAAAGAGCCCCAATCCAAGCAAGCTGAAAGCGGTACAGCAAAAAAGAAAACCGGCAGTATTCCTCTTGATAAAAGGAAAAACTTTTCTAAAAAGCCTGTAAGCAGATACAGTAAAAATAATATAAAGGTATTTACCTTTAAAGAGGCAATAGAATATGCTATTAAACACAGCCCTGACATTAAAGAATCAACTGCTAATATAGAAAAAGCGAAAGGAGGTAAAGTAAAAGTGAGGGCGGGGTTACTTCCTCAGATAAGTTTAAGTTCTTCTTATACAAGTTATCAAAAAGAACATATAATAGTCCCCGGAATTTCCGGAACAGAACAGCGGTTTGACAATAATGTAATTTCTAATAAGGCGGAGGCATCTTTGTTAATTACCGATTTTGGCAGAAGCTTTTACGCGTTTAAGTCCGCAAAGAATTCTTATCTTGTTGCCACAAAATCTTCGGAAAGAAAGAAGGAAGTAGTTATCTATACCACAGCAAATATGTATTTTAATATTGTTTCTCTGGATAAATTGATAGTATCATTTAGGGCACTGCGCAGGGGTGTGGCAGAACTTCAAAGGAGGATTACGCAGTCTCTTAAAGAAGGCAAATCCGCCAGGATAGACCTTTTGAAGGTAAATGTTAGGCTCGCAGAAATAGATGATGATATAGCAAGACTTGAGAGCCAAAGAGAATATCTTTTGGGAGCCTTATCCCAGGAGATAGGTTATAAGGGCAGTATAGAAACACATGGCAGTTTAGAACTCTTTAACATAAAAGCGGATGAATTATCTCAGAGTGAAGAATTTAACAAAGCCTTAGAACATAGAGAGGATTTAGCCGGGTATAAGTATCTTGTCAAATCGTCGTATTTTGGGCTCAAATCCTCTAAAAGAGCGTATTTGCCCGAAGTTAAGGCTTTCGGAGGGGCGGGAGAGTTTGCTGGGTTTTCCGGTGGAGCCAGATTCTCCGGAAATGATAGGTGGGAAGATGACTATTGGGCAGGAGTTAAAGTCAGCTTACCTATTTTTGACAGTGGATTAAGGGAGGGGGATATTTTAAAAGCCAAAGGGAATTATGATTTTAATAAGGCGCATAAGTATAAGATATTGCTTGGCGTATATAAAGATGTGAGTAAATCGTTAGCGGATATTGAATCTTCCAGCAAAAGAATAGATTTTGCAAAAACATCTAAAGAAGAAGCAAAAGAAGCTTTGCGGCTTGAGAAACTAAAATATAAAGAGGGCAAAGGTGTAATCAACGACGTTTTAGATGCCGAAGCCGCTTTAAGAAAAGCGGATTACCTTTATTATTCTGCTGTTTCGGATTATAATACCAGTGTGCTTGAACTTTATTTATCAGAAGGGCTGCTTTTTGAAAGTTATAATTTACTTATTTCCGAAGAAAGCGCTAAGGCAATTTCATCTATAAATAAGAGAGGTGGCAATGATGAATGAATATGATGTGATAGTTATTGGGGCAGGCCCGGCAGGTTTGAGTTGCGCGCGGTTTAGCCGTAAATTAAACCCCCGGTGGCGCATACTTATAATCAGAAGACAAAAGAAAAGTATTATTCCCTGTGCTTTACCTTATGCTCTGGATGGTACCATAAAGACAGATGATTGTATAAAGAGCGACGAGAAACTCCTGAGGAGCGCGAATATAGATTTAGTTATTGACGAAGTAGAAAGTATTTCTTGCGAGGATAATAGTTTGGCGGCAAAAAGCGGCAAAAGTTTTGGTTACAATAACCTTGTTTTGGCAACGGGGTCGTTTCCTTTTGTCCCTCCTATTCCCGGAGCGAATCTTAAGAATGTATTTAGCATAAAGGACCATCCGGATATTTTGAGTATTTTGGAGATTGTAGAAGATGTCCGGAAAGCGGTTGTTGTGGGGGCGGGGTTTATTGGTCTCGAACTGGTGAACGCTTTTTATAACCGGGGCATAGAGGTAAATCTTGTAGAGATGGAATCGGTATGCCTGCCGCAGAACTTGAGCAGTGATTTTTCCGAAAATATAAAGAAAGATTTAGAAGCGAGGGGGGTAAAACTTTTTTTAGGTAAAGTCCTTAAAGAGATAAAAGGGGAGGAAAAAGTAAAAGAATGTATTCTTGATGATGGAACAAAGATAGAAGCAGACCTGGTTGTGCTTTCCGTGGGGGTTCGGGCTGATGTTTCTCTTGCTCAGAAATCAGGAATAGATGTTACTCAAAAAGGTATAAAGGTAAATGAATATTTTCAGACCAATATACAAAATATCTATGCAGTGGGAGATTGTGTATCCGGTAAGTCGTTTATTACAGGAAAACCAATGAATGGTTTTCTGGCTACTAACGCTGTTGTTGAAGGAAAGTTTGCGGCAATGAATATTGCGGGCAAGAAAAGGCCATTTGCTGGAATTATTAATCCCGCAGTGACCAAAATCTTTGATTTAAGCTGCGGGGCGGCAGGTTTTACCAGGGATGCGGCAGAAAAGGAAGGGTTAAGATTTTTGTCTTCTGATACAGAAGTATACAGCCGGGAAAAATCATTTCCTGGGGCAGTCCCTTTAAAAATGCGGCTTATATTTGACAGGGATACGTTGACGCTTATTGGCGCAGAAGCTCTGAGTAAAGAAAATGTTTCCTGGATAATAAATATGCTTTCCCTGGCAATTTTAAATAAAAATAATGCCCGGGAACTTGCTTTTATGCAATACTGCGGACATCCTCCCCAAATAGATGTTCCTGCGAAGATGCCTATCGTGCTTTGTGCGGTAGATGTGTTAAAACAAGCTAAAGAATTATAGAAAAAGGGAAATATATTTGGAAGAAAAATAAAACTATTTATCGTTTATGAAGATAAATGAAGTTAGTTTTCTAAGAAGGATTATAGAAGAGAAACTGCTTGTTTTTGTTTTATTGGGAGCATTTTTTACTTCTATTTGGCTTAGGCGTTTTCCTAAATATTCCTTAAGTGATTTGAAGGCTATTTACAGTTTATTTGTATTTTTATTAATTTTGAAAGGCTTGGAAAGAAGCAATTTTTTCTATTATATAGCAGAAAGGCTTAGGGCGGCAGGGTCTTTTTTAGGAATTAAGTTAATTTTCCTTACAGCATTGTTGGCGATATTTGTGACTAATGATGTAACCCTCCTAATAGTTGTCCCTTTAACTCTTGTTTTGGAAATTAAAGACAGGGCTATATTGGTTATTTTGGAAACAATAACTGCTAATGCTGCTTCTGCTTTTACACCTTTTGGCAATCCTCAAAATATGTTTATTTATTACCATTATCATCTTTCTGCTTTTAATTTTTTGAAAGTGATTAGCCCTTTTGTATTATTTTCTTTAAGTTTGGTATTAATCGTAGGTTTAGTGAAAACACGAGGAAAATTTTTAAGTCTGGAGAGGAACAATGTGAAGTTAAATAAGATTAATTGCTTTATTTATTTGTCTTTGCTTGCTTTACTTATTTTAGCTATACTTAAAATTCTTCCTTTAACTATTGGTTTAGCCGCTTTAGCTTATGTTTTGTTTTTAGACAGAAGAAGTTTTGCTGTAGACTATTTTCTTTTGGCTACTTTCTTCGTATTTTTTGGTTTTACAGATAATCTTATCCAGATATTTAATTTCAAATTATCTAACTCTCAGGTTGTGTTTCCTACTTCTGTTCTATTAAGCCAGTTAATTAGCAATGTGCCGGCAACTTTATTTTTAGCTGATTTTACCTCTAATTGGCAGGCGTTACTTTGGGGGGTAAGTGTAGGCGGCTTTGGGAGTGTTGTTGGTTCTCTGGCGAGTTTAATATCTTATAAATTCTATAAGAGTAAATTTCCCCAAGCTAAATTTTTGTTGCGTTTTCATTTGTATAATTTTGCTTTTTTATTTTTAGGAATAGTTTTCTATTTTCTAATAAGAAGCAGATAAAAGATTAATCTTGTTATTCTTTAAAGTCGGAGGAAAATAGTAATATGCGCAAGAAAAAGTGTTGCCATTGTTCGTGGGCAGGGACCTGAAATCGAATTCTTAAATTCCAGAGAAGTTTTTTCTGTTAATCTTGTGTAATTTGGTCTAAGTGGTAAGGAGGTGTTTGTAATGAATAGATTCGAATACTTTAAAGAAATATCAGGAAGCGCCAGTGTGCTGGGTGAAGGATGGGATCGGGTTCTTGAGGCATCTTTGATTGTCCATGGGCATTTATGTGGAGCTATGCCTCTTGGTTTTAGAGTAGGCAGGCTGGCATTGAAAGTGCTCGGAACTGAACGGGAACCCAATATGTCAAAGGTAGCCTTTGTAGAAACCGGTGTATTTCATGCGGCAGGCTGTTTTGCTGACGGAGTTCAATTTGCAACTGGCTGCACTTACGGAAAAGATTTGATAAAGAAGCTTGACTATGGTAAATGGGCAGTAACTTTAGCTTTAAAGAAGGACGGCAAAGCAGTTAGGGTGTCAGTAAGACCTGAAGCGGTTGAAGCAATGTTTGCCGGCAAATTTATGAGCGAAAGAAAGAGAGGGGTTCCTCCCGCAGAAGTCAATCCCGAGTTTATTTTAGAGGGCTTTAAGAAAACTATCAGCCGGCCGGATGAAGAAATTTTAGAAGTTTCTAAAATCTTTACCTATAATTTCTCCCCGACTCCTAAGCCGTCTTTTAACATTGTAAAATGTGAAGTTTGCGGCGAGATGACAGCTGAGAATAAAATGAGGATAAAAGAGGGGAAGAAGGTATGTCTGCCTTGTTCTGAGTATGGAGTATGAGAAATAATTAGCGCAAATAAAATTCCAAGAGTTTGGAATATCTAAAGGTTTGGCATTTTGAGAGTAGAGTGGTTGTTGACAATTAACATAGGAGGACCAAGAAATGAAGAAGTTAGTTTTGTTAAGGCACGGGGAAAGTATCTGGAATAAGGAAAATAAGTTTACCGGATGGACCGATGTGGATTTATCAGAAAGGGGGTTGGATGAGGCAAACCGCGCCGGAGATAATCTGAAAAAAGAAGGGTTTACGTTTGATTACGCTTTTACTTCTGTCTTAAAAAGGGCGATAAGGACGCTTTGGATTGTTATGGATAAAATGGACTTAATGTGGGTACCTGTTGTGCGCTCCTGGCGTCTTAATGAGCGCCATTACGGCGCTTTGCAGGGGCTGAATAAAAAAGAAACGGCGGCTAAGTACGGCGAAGAGCAGGTTTTCATCTGGAGAAGAAGCTACGATGTTCCGCCTCCGGAATTAACCAAAGACGACGCGCGCTATCCCGGAAATGACCCTCGTTACCGCGAGCTTGCGGAAGAGGAACTGCCGCTTACAGAGTGTCTTAAAGACACAGTTGCAAGGTTTATGCCTTATTGGCATAATGATATTCTTCCGGTATTAGCTAAATACGATAACGTTATTATTGCCGCTCATGGGAACAGCCTGCGTGCCCTGGTTAAATATCTTGATAATATTTCCGATGAAGAAATTCCGAAATTGAATATCCCAACCGGTATTCCTCTTGTTTATGAGTTTAACAAGGAGCTTGTTCCGGTTAAACATTATTATTTAGGTGACCCTGAGGAAGTTAAGCGTGCCGCGGAACGTGTTGCCAATCAGGGAAAAGTTAAGTAGGCAATTCCTAAAGGAGATAGATTATGAATCCAATTTATTGGTCGCCGGTGATTTTCTTTTTTATCGCTTTTGTGTTCTCGATGTTAGGGATGGGCGGTTCCCAGCTTTATATACCGATTTTGTTCTGGCTGGGTATGGATTTTAAGACTGAAGCCATCCCCTTGGGTATGCTTCTTAATGTGGTAAATTCATCATCGGCAGCCTTTGTCTATGCGGGGAAGAAACTTGTTGACTGGCGGGTGGCAATTCCTTTTGGTATTACGATGGTAATATTTGCCCCTTTAGGAACATTGGTTAATATTAACCTTCCCACAAAACCGGTGATTCTGATATTCGCGGTGTTCACAGCTTTGGCCGCCCTCCTTATGCTTTCGGGGTGGAAGCCTAAGGCAGGTAAACTATCAAAAAGGGGGAGGTTAATTCTGGGGATATCTGCCGGAGGCGCCTTAGGTTTTTTTGCCGGGCTCATAGGAAGGGGCGGGGGCAGCTTTGTTGTGCCTTTACTTTACATAGCAGGCCTTGTACCTAAAGCCGCAGCAGCAACGTCAGCAATGGTGGTTACGTTTTCAGGAACGTCCAGTTTTCTCTCCCATATTCTTACAGCGGCGCGGCCTCAGTGGATGGTCTGGATACTCTGCGTTATTGCTGTATTCTTAGGCTCGCAGCTCGGTTCGCGCGTTATGGCAGCAAAACTTAAATCAAGGTCAGTAAAACTTGTTTTTGGGTTTGTGCTTTTAGGGGTTGCCGCCCTTTTGATTATAAAAGATGTGGTGTTGAAATAAGGGGTGAATTGAAGCAGAACTGCCTTGTTACAGGGGGCCGGATAAGAGCAGACCATGGGCAGGTGTTTTACATAAGCTGTGTCGGGCAAGACAGTTATTCTAAAAGCAGGGTTTAGATACGCGTAATAGGATAGGATATATAGCCAAAGTCGTTATAAAACAGGGCTCTCTGCCATTATGGGGTTATAAAAATACTCAGGTAATAACAGGGTAAGCGGATGGCTTTAACCTTAACTTTTTAAGGCCAGA
>MVCW01000062.1 GCA_002049895.1 Candidatus Omnitrophica bacterium 4484_171
AGATGCTTGCGTCTGACCCTATTTTAGGTAAGTGTAAGCTTATCGCTGAAGCCTGGGATGCTGGAGGGCTTTATCAGGTTGGCTCGTTCCCGGCATGGGGACGCTGGGCAGAATGGAACGGTAAGTACAGGGATGACTTGCGCAAGTTCCTAAAAGGCGATATGGGCATGGTTGGCGCAATGGCACAGCGTCTTCAGGGTTCACCTGATTTATACCAGTGGCAGCAGCGGGGTTCAGCCGCGTCCATAAATTTTATAACGGCTCATGATGGCTTCACGCTTATGGATATGGTTTCTTATAACGGTAAACATAACGAAGCCAATGGGGAGAATAATTCTGACGGTTCAAACGACAATTATAGCTGGAACTGCGGTGTAGAAGGAGAAACCGGCAACCCGGATGTTAACCGTTTAAGAATAAAACAAATTAAAAATGCTGTGACAATGCTTTTGGTAAGCCAGGGGACGCCGATGATTCTTTCAGGAGATGAGATGGGTAATACTCAATGGGGAAATAACAATGCGTATTGTCAGGATAATGAAATTTCGTGGATAGACTGGAAGCTTCTTGATAAGAATAGAGAAATATTCAATTTCTTTAAGAACATAATTGCCTTTAGGAAGAGCCATCCGGTTCTAAGAAATTGTTCTCACTTTCAGAACAGAGACTATGTCGGAAGCGGCTACGCGGACATAAGTTGGCATGGCACTAAAGCTTGGGACGCGGATTGGTCGGGTACAAGCCGTGTCATTGCTTTTATGCTTTGCGGGAAACACGCCAAGGGCGGAACAGTTAAAGATAACACTTTATATATAGCTATAAACATGCATTGGGAGCCTCATAATTTTGAGCTTCCCGTGCCGCCGGAAGATACACGTTGGCATGTTGCGGTTAATACCGATATGCCGGCTCCTGGTGACATATACGAGGTTGGTAAAGAGAGGATTATAGAGAATCAGTCGACATTTATGGTGGGGCCTAGGTCTGTGGTTGTCTTGGTTAGCAAGAAAGGAGAGGGGGCAAAGAAACACGTTGGTGTTTCTGCCAGGAAGAAGAAAATATCGAAACCAAAGTCAAAGAAAAGAAAGGAGAAGTAAGAGATGGAGTCAAAATTTTCTGTAAACTATAGTGATGGGGTTGCCAGTATTGAATTAACAGGGCGTCTGGATGCAAATAATGCTCCGAATCTTCAGGAAGAGCTAAAGAAACTTATTGGCCAGGATGTTAAGAGGCTTGTTTTTTACGCGAAAGATTTGGAGTATATATCAAGCGCGGGGCTGCGCACAATCATATTCGCTAAGCAGAAGATAGGCGTGGATGCCCAAGTGTATTTTACCGGTGCGCCCGAAGCGGTTACCAGCGTGATCAAAATGAGCGGCTTGGATAATTTCATGGTTATTCAGGATAACTATAACGAATAGTATATTATGGATGATAGCATTGTTCTTGCGGCAAAGATGGAGAGCCTTGATAAGGCGGTAGATTTTATCGTAGAGGGAGCTTCGAAGCTAAAATTTAGCGATAAGGATATTAGCCAAATCAGGCTTGCTGCCGAGGAAATTGTGGTGAATATAATTAACTATGCGTATCCCGAGAAAGCCGGAAATATGCGTATTTCTTACCGAACAGAGGATAATAATACCCTTGTCGTCGAGATTGTAGATAGCGGCATCGCCTTTAATCCTCTTTCTCTTCCGGAACCGGATGTAAACGTCCCTTTAGATAAGCGTAAAATAGGAGGGTTAGGCGTCTATCTTGTTAAGAAGATTATGGATGATGTAAACTATGAAAGGAAAGACGGCCGCAATATACTTGTATTTACTAAGACAGCAAAAAACAGTTAATCTGTAGCTTTAATATTTAATATAAATAATGCCAAAATTCAGGATAACGACCAGGATACTTCTTGCTCTTTTGGGCTTATCTTTATTTTCCCTTGCTTTGTTTGGGTATGTTTCATTTATCAGGATGAAGGATATGGCTGATTTTGCTTTGGATAGAAGCGTTCTTTTAGGAAAGACAGCTGTTGATGACAGTAAAGCCGCTCTTATAAAACAGGCAGAGACGGGCATTATAAAGATAGCGCAGGACCAGGCAGCTATAAGCAATGCTTTTCTTGAAAAAGTGGAAGATGAAGTTAATTTTATGGCACAATTTGCTTCCCGCATATGGGCAGAAGGAGGATTTGTCAAAGGAAGACATTCTTATTATATAGATGAGAAGCCAAAAGATATCCTCGCCGCATCTTGTTATTTTATTCCCAAAGGAGTTAACAGAGGTCATTTAGAGACAGAGATAGATTTGTCGAACAGCATGGATGAGGTATTCGCTCCTATTTATGCTAATGATTCTAACCTGGATTCGGTTTATCTTGGTACGGCTCTGGGGTTATTCAGGAATTATCCATGGTCGTCTGATCTGGAACCCTCATATGACCATAGAAAACGTTTATGGTATAAGGAAGCTGTTAAGAATAAGAGAACGGTATGGAGTAAGCCCTATATAAATGTAGGCACCAATGAACTTATTGTTACATGTTCAAAACCATTTTATTCTACGAAGAATAAACTGATAGGAGTGGTAGCAGCGGATGTAACGCTCAAGGTATTAAATAATTATATATTGAATACACAAATAGGCAAAAGAGGGTATTCTTTTTTGATTGACAACAAAGGAAATATTATTGTCTATCCCGGTATGAAAGCAGGTAAAACCAAGTGGAACCAGAAATATTTAACGAAGAACTTACTTAATAGCAACAGCGCTGGTTTAAGGAACATAGTTAAAGATATGATTGCCGGTCACGTTGGCGTACGCAGATTCAAAGGAGACCCTATAATCAAAGGCGATGATAAATATGTAGCGTATGCCCCTTTAACAAGTACCAAATGGAGTTTAGGCGTTGTTATGCCGGCAAGAGAGATAATCGCTCCCGCTGTTGTTACAGAAAATAAAATATCTTCGGCCACTAAAGAAACAAAAAAACATATCAATAAACTTATTAAGAAAACGTTTTCTATGCTGGGTGTTATTTTTGTTGTTGTTATTGCCGGCGTATTGTTTGTATCCCATATTGTATCAAGAAAAATCAGCCGCCCCATACTTACGCTCAGCGAAGGAGCTAAGATTATAGGAAGCGGTAATTTAGAACATAAGTTTAATATAAATACCGGGGACGAAATAGAAGGTCTTGCGGATTCTTTTAACAAGATGACTGCCGACCTTAAGAGTTATATAAGTGACTTAAAGGAGGTTACCGCACAAAAAGAACGTATTGAGAGCGAGTTGAAAATAGCGCATCAGATTCAGGAAAGTATGCTCCCAAAGATATTTCCTCCTTTTCCGGAAAGAAAAGAGTTTGATATCTTTGCCAAAATGACTCCCGCCAAAGAGGTGGGAGGAGACCTTTATGATTTCTTTCTTATCGGAGAAGATAAGCTTTGTTTTCTCGTCGGAGATGTATCGGGAAAAGGCGTCCCGGCCGCTCTTTTTATGGCGATAAGCAAGGCATTGCTGAAGACCAAGGCGCTTGGGGGTTTGTCTCCTGATAAAATTCTTTCCGAAGTCAATGAGCTTTTAGTGCCTGAGAATGAGTCCTGTATGTTTGTGACTGTGTTCTGTGTGGTATTGGATATAAAAACCGGAAATATGGAGTTTTCTAATGGAGGGCATAACCCGCCTTTGGTTTCAAAAGGCGGAGGGGATTTCCAATACATGGATGTTCCTAAAGGATTTGTTGTCGGGCCGGTATCCGGTAGTAATTTTATAAAGAAAGAAATGGTGCTTAAACCCAATGATGCGGTATTTCTCTATACTGACGGAGTAACAGAAGCGATGAATGAGAAGGGCGAGATGTTTTCTGAAGAGAGATTAAAGAGTTCCCTTTCGGAATTGAAGAATAGTGATACATTCGGTATTATAAACGGCGTTATGAGCGATATAAGCAGTTTTGTAAAAGGAGCGCCTCAATCTGATGATATAACTATGATGGCGATAAGATACAAAGGAGACAGAAACCATGGGATTACCTGATCCAAAAGAGAAAAAGAACACGCGCAAAGACAGTTCATGGGCGTGTTTTAAAATGCCTACTCATTATATGAAGAAGAAGAAACTAAAGAAAGGTGAAGTACTTTTTAATATAGGAGACCCTGCAGATAAGATGTTTTATATAAAAAAGGGCCAGCTTCGCCTTGTTGAAATTGGCAAGGTTGTCGGCGAAGGAGCTGTTATCGGCGAGATGGGTATTTTTTCTCCTAATCAGCAGAGGATGGCAACCGCGGTATGCGAGAAGGATTTGGAAGTTTATATGTTAAGCAAGGATGACGTGGTTAATCTTTTTACCCAAGACTCTGAAGTCGCGGTTGATTTGATGTATTTAAGCTGTGAGCGTTTTACCGAGAATATAAAAAGAGAGGTAGAAGCAAAGGAGCGTATAAAAAGTGAATTGAGGATTGCCCGTGATATCCAGATGAATATGCTTCCCAGAAGATTTCCTCCTTTTCCGGAAAGAAAAGAGTTTGATATCTTTGCCAAAATGACTCCCGCCAAAGAGGTGGGAGGAGACCTCTACGATTTTTTCTTTGTCAATGACAATAAGCTTTGTTTTCTTATCGGAGATGTATCGGGAAAAGGCGTCCCGGCCGCTCTTTTTATGGCGATAAGCAAAGCATTGCTGAAGACAGAGGCGATGCATGGCTTGTCTGCGGATGAGGTTTTAAAGAGAGTTAATAATAACCTTGCTCCTGATAATGATGCCTGTATGTTTGTGACTGTATTTTGCGTAATAATAGATTTAGAAACCGGGAACGTGGAGTTTTCTAACGGAGGGCATAACCCGCCTTTGGTTTCAAAAGGCGGAGGAGATTTCCAATATTTAGCTATTCCCAAGGGGTTTGTGGTCGGAGCTATGGAGAATGTGAATTTCAAGAAAGGCATACTTAAGCTTGATGCCGGAGATTCTATATTTCTCTATACCGACGGAGTAACAGAAGCAATGAATGATAAGGGCGAGTTGTTTTCCGAGGAAAGGCTAAAAGATTCTCTTTCGAAGCTAAAAGATAAGAGTATAGAAGAAATTGTTAAAGGGGTAAGGACTGATATAAAGAATTTTGTGCGCGAGGCGCCTCAATCCGATGACATAACAATCCTGGCATTTAAATACAAAGGTAAGGAGGTATGATATGCTTAAGGGAAAGAAGATAGGTATACTTATCGAAAGCGATTTTTATGAGCCCGAGATTTGGTACTATAGGCTTCGTTTTGCCGAAGAGAATGCCCAAGTTCATTTTATGACGCGGTTGTGGGGGCAGGATGCGATTACCTTTAGCGGCCATGAGTATAAAGTTCCTTTTGAATGCCGCCAGAGCTTTGAAGGAATCAGTGATAGTGAACTTTCTTCGTTCTCCGCCATAATTGTTCCTTCAGGGATGGTGTCCGACCGCCTAAGATATACTGAAGATGTAAACAAACTTCCTCCTGCTGTCGAGTTTTTAAAAAGAGCCTTTGCCAATAAGAATATTATAAAAGGCATTATTTGTCATGGCATGTGGCTGGTTGCTCCGGCACCGGAGCTCGTAAGAGGCAGGAGAGTAGTTGTTCATAATAATCTTCTTGGGGATGTAAAGAATATGGGCGCGGTTTATGCGGATGAAGATGTTGTTGTTGATGGCGACCTTGTAACAGGCCGTTCAGGAGGACATTGCCATCTGTTTGCGAAGAAAATAATTGAATTGCTTTCTTCGAAATAATAATATCTGTGTTCATCTGTTATCTATCTGTGATTATCTGTATTAGCGCGTAGCGCAAAAAGGAGGAGGTGATATGTTTTGTTACCATGACAAGATAGAAAAAATCGATATGGGAGGAGGTGTTATACGCCAGTATCTGGGGGAAGGCGAAAATATGAATGTTCAGCATTGGAATATGGCGGATAAGAGTGTAGTCAGGTTACACAAACATCCCCAGGAGCAGTTTGGCTATGTTATAAAGGGCGGATTTAAGATGATTGTAGGGGATGAAACCACGGAACTTAAGGCGGGTGACGCTTATTTTATTCCGCCTAATGTTCTTCATGAATTTACCGCGATAGGAGAAACTGAGGCGATTGACGTATTCAGCCCGGTAAAAAAGGATTTTCCGTGGAAAGAGTAATGTTTAACGGGGTATATTGAACCCATTGGTAAAACAAGGAGGTGTGGTAATGGGGAAAAAAGTTTTGATTTGCGCGACAAATTTTGGAGTGTGGGCGGAAGAACTCCAAGCCCCCTGGGATGTATTAGTAAAAGCGGGATTTGATGTGACTCTCGCGACTCCGCAGGGTAAGAAACCATTGCCGTTAAAAATTAGTGTTGACCCGGATTTTGTTGATCCGATGCTTGCAAAAATTCCCGGAGCTAACCCAAAAGTTAATCCGAAGTTCGTTTGCGACAGAACCAAAGAATTAGTTCAGGGCGATGAATGGGCGCATCCCATAAAACTCGCGGACGCTAAAATGGCTGATTATGATGCTATTGTTGGAACAGGCGGTTTAGGCGCGATGATGGATTTGGCCCCCAATAAATACTTTAAAGGGCTTATCTATGAAGCTTATTACTCGAATAAACTAATAGCGACTCTTTGTTATTCCACAGCCGCTCTTATCTGGACCAGGGACCCAAAAGATGCTTACAACAGTATTATAAAAGGCAGAAGAATTGCCTGTCATCCAAGAGCCTGGGATTTTGAAGATAACGTTACTTTAGAATTATGGGGTGCCACAGAAGATAATAAAGGCACAGATGCCGTATACGCGGGATTCTTGTATCCTTTGGAAGATATAGCAAGGGATGCAGTCGGGCCCGGCGGCCTTTGCATCGGAGACCCGGACGCAACCCGTGATAATCCAAGAGTTGAGTTCGACTGGCCCTTTATTACCGGGAATTCTGTCGAGTCATCAATTGCCTTTGGAGAAAAGATTGTTGAAGTTCTAAACAGCAGGTAAATTCTTTTCCCTTCCGTACTGCGGCACGGAAGGGAAAATTCTCTTATAACCTGATATATCCTTTTGAAAAGAATATGTAAGGTTAAGGAGAATAGAAATAGGGGGAGGTGCAGAAGGATATACTCGCTGACAAATTTATAACTATCCTTTCTGAGCTTACAAAAGTACCCAAAGACAGGATATATTTGTTTTTTGACGGTTATCCCCTTGAGGATGCTGCCTGTAACGGAATACG
>MVCW01000063.1 GCA_002049895.1 Candidatus Omnitrophica bacterium 4484_171
TCCATATTTTCCGGTGGAAAATATGGGGCCGGCCCTATACCCTCGCGGGCACAAGCACCCTTGCGGGCACAGGCGGGCAAATAATGCTAACCGCATTATTCGGGTTAATGAGAATTTATTACCTTTTTGCCTAAATTTATTAAAGCTGCCAGCTCTTTTCTGGAACGCGCCTGGGCATAAACTCTTATTATGGGCTCTGTCCCCGACTTTCTAAACATAAGCCAGCTGTCTTTGGTAATTAACTTTATACCATCGCTTCTATTTACCCTTTCGACTTTCTTACCCATAAGAGTGCCCGGCAAACGCATGGAATCAAAAGATTTTCCGGCTTTTTTTATAGAAAACGATGTTCTCGTGTAATACCATTTCCCGTAATCTTTCCATAATTTATTAAGGAGCTCATCAAAACTTTTCCCTTCATACGCCATCATCTCAAGAAGCATAAGAAAAGAGGCTGTTCCGTCACGCTCAGGGATATAGCCTTTGAATCCGATACCGCCTGCTTCTTCCCCTCCGATAGATATAAGGTTTTCCTTGAAAAGATTCGATATATATTTAAATCCTACCGGCGTCTCATAACAGGGAACATTCAAAGAAAAGGCTACTTCATCAATTAAATTGCTGCCTACTACTGTCTTCCCTATGCCGTTTGATTCTCTCCTGTTTTTAATCATATGGATCGCAAGCATCGGGAGTAAAACCTGCGCGTTGATAAATTCTCCTCTTTTAGTTACTGCAGCAATTCTATCGGCGTCTCCATCTAAAGCTATGCCTAAATCATATTTTTCTCTTTTAACTTCTCTTATAAGCTCACCTAAATTGGTATCTATAGGCTCGGGGTGGATACCGCCGAACGAAGGGTTAAATTCGTTGTGAAGATAATCTATTTTTATATTAGCCGTCTTGAGGGCGCTTTCTATAAAGCCATCTCCTGCCCCATACATAATATCAACCAATACTCTAAGTTTCATTTTCCGTATTTTGTTGAGAGCCACAAAATTCTTGAGAAAATTAACGTAGCTGGTATCTAGCCTCTTTATTTTTATAAGGTTTCCTTTCACTGCATTTGCAAGAGCAATATGGCGCGGCTTACTCTTGCCAATTAGTTTTTCTACCTTATCGGTAATATTTTTATCAGCTGCTCCGCCGTCGGCAGTTTTTATTTTTAAACCATTGAATTTTGCCGGATTATGCGACGCTGTTATCATAACTCCCAGGTCGTAGCTGCCATAAAGGGCATGAAAACTCACTGTGGGGGTTGGAATGCTTGAAGAAGACAAAACAACTTTTATTTTATTCGCCGCAAGGACACAGCTTACTTCAGAGGCGAACTCTTCAGATAAAAACCTTCTATCAAAACCGATAACAACACGCAATCCTGATTTTTTGCTGCTGCGCCTTAGATAATCCGCTATCGCTTGTGAAACAATACGGACATTGCTAAATGTAAAGTCATCCCCTATAATTCCACGCCATCCGTCAGTACCGAACTTAATCATTGTCTCTCCTTTCTTTTAAACACAGATAATCACAGAAAAATATACAGATGACCACAGATACACCAAGTCACAAGGTCACCAGTTGAAATGCATAGAAATATGTTCGCTGACACTCACGAAATATGTCCCGACGTTTCGTCGGGACGAAATTCATTGAAATTAAGAAACGATTTGCCTGTGCCCGTCAGGGTATGACATTGTGACGTTGTGACCTTTTTTCTGTGCTAATCTGTGTTGACGCGAAGCGTCTGCGCTAATCTGTGTATAATCATAGCATCAAACATACAATTTGTTTCTTCTTATATAATCAAAAACTTTCTTGGACAGTAGATATCTTGCCGATAAGCCTTTTTTAATAATCTTTCTTACCAAAGAAGAGGTTATCTCTATATTTATAATATCCAGCGCAATAAACCCTCTGCTATTCTTCAGTGGATTACTCTTTCTTCTTGCGACAACAACCCTGGACAGTGCCTGTATCTTTCTATAATCTCTCCATGTATGGAAAGTATTCGCCAAATCAGAGCCGATAATCATAAATAAATCTGCTCCTGGATATTCGGCTTTTAGCTGCTGCAATGTGTCTATTGTATAGGAAATGCCTCCTCTTTTTATCTCCCAATCCAGAACCTGGAAATAAGGGCAATCTTTTACCGCCAGCTTGACCATCTTAAACCGCTTCTTCGCATCTATAAGGCGCGTCTTCTTGTGAGGAGGAGTATTTGTTGGTATAAATAATACCTTATCAAGGCGTAAAACATCCTTCGCGGTCTGCGCAAGAATCAAATGCCCTATATGAGGCGGATTAAATGTCCCTCCAAGAATTCCTATTTTCATAACAAGCCACCAAGCCGCAAGTTTAAAGCACGCGGGACGTCCGTTTACTCCCTGGGACTAGGACGTTAAATGTAAAAAAGTTACAAAATAAAACGTCCTTACGTCCTACGTCTGGCATCCTACGTTCTTATCTGTCCGTCTCCGTAAACTACATATTTATATGTCGTAAGTTCCTTTAATCCCATGGGCCCGCGGGCATGAAGCTTATCAGTGGATATGCCTATTTCTGCCCCAAGGCCAAACTGGTAACCGTCGCTGAAACGAGTAGATATGTTAACAAAGCAGCAGGAAGAATCGACTCCGTTTACGAATCTGGAGGCATTGCCCAAATCCTCAGTGATTATGCTGTCCGTATGATGTGACCCGTAGAAATTTATATGAGATACTGCTTCGGAAACGTCTTCTACAATCTTTATAGAAACCGTCAAATCAAGATATTCTGTATACCAGTCTTTTTCATCTGCTGTATCCACGCTCTTAAGTATTTTTCTTGTCTTACGGCATCCTCTTATTTTAACATTGTATTTATCAAATTCTTTCTTAAGCAGAGGCAGGAAATTTACTGCCTCATTCTTATGCACAAGAATTGTCTCAACAGCGTTGCAGACAGAGGGCCTCTGGACTTTGGCATTAACGCATATATCCAACGCCTTTCTGTAATCCGCTGACTTATCTATAAATACATGGCAGACGCCTTTGTAATGCTTTATCACGGGGATTAAAGAATTCTCTGTTACTCTTTTTATTAAAGACTCTCCGCCGCGGGGAATCACAAGATCGATAAATCCCGAACTCTTAAGAAGTGAATCCATAACAGAATAATCCGTATTGTCAATAAAGAAAAACGGCATAAACCCCAATTTTTCTTTCTGTACCACCTCTTTAAGAACTCTGAAAATAGCCCTGTTGGAATTTATGGCGGCAGAGCCTCCCCTTAAAATAGCAATGTTCGATGATTTAAAACACAACCCTACGCAATCGCTCGTAACGTTGGGGCGGGCTTCGTAAATAATAAGAATCACTCCTATTGGCGTTCTCACTTTACTTATAAAAATGCCATTGGGTCTTTTGTAACCTGCAATAACCTCGCCGATGGGGTCATCCAAAGCAGCTATCTCTTTCAAAGACTGCGCCATTTCGTTGATACGCTTATCATTTAGCTTAAGCCTGTCCACAAAACTTTTCTTCATCTTCTTTTTACCGGCATCGGTTATATCTTTCCTGTTCTGTTCTATTATGAAAGTTTTTCTTTTAACGAGGGCGCTGGCCATAGACTTAAGGAGCTTATTCTTTACGCGAGTGCTTATGGCGGCTGTCAGGTAACTGTTACTCCTTGCTTCTTTTACCAGATTACTCACATACTTATTCATCAGATCCTCCTGGTATAATATTCATTATACCTGATTACACAGATCGAGGGTATCTATTTCCCATAATCTGTGTAATCTCTTATTTAATCTATGTAATCAGGCGTCCTGATTTTTATAGGACGTCCGCTGTAAAATTATCTCTATGTATAACTTCACGTACAAGCTTCCTGCCTTTTATTTTTCTTACCTCCTCGGATGAATAATCAACAATTCCGCAGCCGACAATTTTCCCTTCATTATCCAGGACGTCGACAGCATCGCCTTTTATGAAATTTCCCTCAACGCCTGTTATCCCAACAGCAAGCAGACTCCTATTGTGCGAGAGAAGGGCATCCCTGGCGCCTCTATCAATAAAAATCCTTCCTCTTTTCTTTCTGCTGAAGGCAATCCAGCGTTTTCTGGCACGCGCGATGGAAGAACTCGGCGTAAATACAGTACCCAGGCTCTCTCCTTTAATAATACTTGGAACAATAGATTTAACCCTGCCGTTTGCAATAATAGTTTTTATTCCGCTTGAGGCCGCAATTTTTGCCGCCTCAAGTTTTGTAACCATCCCTCCTGATGTATAGGCCTCATCTGCTCTACCTGCCATGCTCATAATTCTTCTATCAATTTTATCTACACGCCTTACGAGCCCTTCTTTTGAATATAAACCATCTACATCAGAAAGAATAATAAGTGTTTTTGCCCCGATGAGGTCGCTCAGAAGAGCCGATAATCTGTCATTATCGCCAAAACGTATCTCCTCGCTGGATACTGTGTCATTCTCATTTATAATAGGCAGGATTTTAAACTCTAATAGTTTTTCTATAGTGCTGCGTGCATTTAAATAACGCCTGCGGTCATTAAAATCGTCCCATGTAAGAAGAATCTGGGCACATTTCTTTTTATACTTCCTTAAATATTTAGCATAAATATCCATAAGGGCGATCTGCCCTATTGATGCCAACGCCATAAGAGTCGCCATACTCTGCGGTCTTTTTTTGAATCCAAGCTTATCAATACCGCAAGCTATTGCTCCTGAGCTTACAAGAACTATCTTTTTGCCCTGTTTCTGGAGGCTTATAACATCTTTTATAAAGGAGTTTACAAATCCTTCATCTATTTTCCCCCGGGGAGCGACAACACTACTTCCTATCTTTACTACTATTCTTTTCATGGGCAAGCCCGCCAGAAATAATTTCTTTTAGATAATCCACAGACTCCTTATTATTTACCGAAACGCTTAAGAATTCGGATACATCGCCTTTGGTTTCTATTTTATCAGCTTTAGTCAATAAATAAAAAAGTTTTTTATCCGTGAATGAAGAATCGAACATCTCTATCTGCTTACTTATAATACCGAAATCATTCTTGTAATCTCCCCCTGCATCAGCCGTAATAAGAATTGCTTTTGTCCTGTGAAGGTGCTTCAGGAAAGTATTGCCAAGACCTCTGCCTTCATGCGATTTACTAATCAAGGCAGGCATATCCAGAACAGTAAAAACCGTGAAATTAAACTCAAATTGCGCCCACATACATGATGTGGTAGTAAATGGATAATCGTTAACTTTAAAATGTTTACCCGTCAAAGCATTAAAAACAGAAGTCTTTCCCGAATTAGGCACTCCAAGTATTGCTACATCATTAGGAATTCTATAATCTAAGATTACATCTCTTTCTTCTCCGGGCTCACCGTAAGTAACATGTCTCCTTTTATAGTTTCCTTTGCCCGGTTTGCCGCCTTTTACAATAACCAACGTACTATCTAAACCAATCATATCAGAGATAATACCGCCCTGCCTATTCCTTATAATTGTACCCGCAGGCACATCAAGAACCAAATCGCGAGGAACTTTACCGGACTTATTATTCTCCAGGCCGCGATTGCCGTCTTTAGCACTAAACTTCTTCTTTGCTTTAAACTTTCCTAAATCGTAGACATGAGGGCTTACCTTCAAAACAATATCCGCCCCTCTTGAACCGTCTCCTCCAGAGCCGATACGCATGCCTTTCTTGCTCATAAAAGAACTGCATCCGTCTCCTCCCTTACCTGCTTTTAGGTGGATTGTGGCTTCATCAATAATCACTACTACTTAGGTTCTTTAATATCAGAAATCTTAAGGCGGGTAAGAATCTGGCGGTGGCCCTGAGTCTTGCGGTACTTTTTCCTTCTTTTGTATTTATATACAATAATCTTCTTTGCCTTTTCTTCTTTAAGCACAGAAGCTTCCACTTTAGCGCCTTCTATATAGGGAGCGCCTATATTAAGCTTTCTGTTCTTGTAGAGCAACAAAACCCTGTCGATAACAATTTTATCCTCTTCTTTGGCTTTAGAAGAGTTTTTCTTTCCGGAAGAAAGGCGCTCTACGGAAAAGACATCTCCCTCCTGAACCCTATACTGTTTTTTACCTATTTCAATTACTGCCCACATAAGGAAACGATATTAACATATAATATAGAATCCGTCAAGTTATAATGAAAATCTGGATTTTCCCTATTCCTTTCCGGCAAGTTGACTCCGGTTAAATTAAAAATGAAAATGTTCCATCTGCGAATCATTCACGTCACCTGCGAATGGGCGAATCTATACGAATATACTAATTTCTTTATTCGTCCATTCGTAAAAGATTAGTAGTTAGCTGACGTTCCCTCATTTTACTCCTATTCAGCAAGTTATCCAGAATTAGCCTTCTTTTCTGGGGGAATGTCCGGATAACAAGAATAAATAACAGCAGCTTCTATTTGCTGAATATCCTGGGGTTTTCTTTCAGCAGCTTGATAAACGCTTCTACAACCTGCGGGTCAAACTGAGTTCCGCTGCACTTTTTAAGCTCCTCTATTGCCTCATCCAAACTCAAGGCATTAGCATAAGAACGTTTTGTGGTCATAGCGTCAAAACTGTCCGCGACCGCGAGTATCCTCGCGCCAAGTTCTATATTGTCTCCCTTTTGCCCTTCAGGATATCCTTTTCCATCATAATGCTCATGATGATGTTCAACCAGCTCCATAACATCATTTAAGAATGTAAGCGGCTTCAAGATTTCAACACCTCTTGCAGGATGGAGCTTAACCTCTTCCCACTCTTCTTCTGTTAATTTCCCAGGTTTGGTAAGTATGCTCTCGCGAACGCCAATTTTACCTAAATCATGAAGCTGAGAAGCTAACCTTATAACCTCTATACGTTTAGAAGGCAGATTCATTTTCCTGGCAATCTCCACCGCATAATTAGTTACTCTTTCGCAATGTCCCCGCGTATAATGGTCTTTTATATCAACTATAGATGTTAAGGCGGCAACAACCTGAAGGTATACCCCCTTAAGGTTGCTGTAAAGACGGGCATTCTCAACGGCAATAGAAGCCTGGTCAGCTATCCCTTCAACAAGATGCAGATCGTCTTTAGAAAAAACTTCGCGGGAACGCTTATTGTTAACGTTTATGACACCTATGCCTTTACCTTTAAAAATCAAAGGCACGCTTATAAATGAATGCGTGTAATACATCTCTTTGCTTCTGCTCTTGAAACGTTCGTCTTTTTCGATATCATCAACTAAAACAGGGGACTTGTTCTCAAGAATCCATCCCGAAATCTTCTCTCCCATGTTTATATGCGTACCCGCAATAACATCGTGAGATAAACCCTTCGCGGCAGCAATAAAAAGCTCATTCTCATCTTCATCAAGAAGAAGCAAAGAACACCTCTCAACCTTCAGCACCTCAGATGTTCTTTCAACAATAGTATGTAATACCTCATCAAGCCGCAAAGAAGACGTTAATTCCTTTCCTATTTCGAACAAAAGCGTTAATTCGCTGGCCTTATCGCGCACTTTATTCTCCAATATAATATTGTACTGGGCCAGCTCGTCTTTCATCCGGCGTATCTCTTTAATATACTCTTTCTCCTGTCTCTGGAGATTCGCAACATCCATAATTTTTTTTATTCTTAGCATAAAGTAATCGAGTGCGATTGGCTTGTATATATAATCATCTACACCGGCTTTAAGAGCACGCACGGGTGCGTCGTCATCACTGTAAGCGGTCATTACAATGACAGGTATTTTCTTAGAAGGATTAAACTCTTTTATCTTTTTTACCGCCTCTATACCGTCCATATTATCTGCGAGCCTGATATCAGATATAATAAGGCTTATATCCTTATCCTTTGCAATCTCAATAGCTTCCCTTCCCTTCCTTGCATACTCAACGCTAAAACCTTCCCTCTCAAGAATGCGCGTCAGGCTCTCACGAAATAAATCATCGTCTTCAATTAAAAGAATAAGCCCTCTATTCTCCATAAACCCCCCCTCCCTGTAGAGTAATTTATTTTATCATATGCCCACTGTAATTAGCAATAATAATTTTTGTCTAAATAATAAAATGTTGAACTTATTAATGCCGCGTGTTAAAATTAAATATATGCGGGAACAGCGCAAAAATATACGAGTGGATGGTCCTGTAAAGATAAGTTACAAAGTGATAAGCCCCCCTGACGGATGGGGAGACTCAGTTACTATTAACATAAGCAAAGGCGGTATAGCCCTGCCTGCTGACCACACACTGCTTCCCGGTGTTGTATTAGAGTTAAAAATAGACCTTCTCAATAATACCGAGCCTATCAATGCAACTGCGGAAGTCGTATGGGTCAATAAGAAAACCGGCACCGCCATGCCCTATACAATAGGGCTAAAATTCCTGAATATAAATTTGCGTGACCGCGACAGGATATATTACTACATAAGTAAGAAATCGGAAGAAAAACACAAAAACAACATGAAATGGATTGAATGAACTCACCTTCAATGCCCCCAAACGCTGTAAAAACCATCCTCATATAAAATAACATACGGCAATGCGCAAATATAGCCTATGTATTTTCCTCTATACAGGCGATAAGTTTATCCGTAGTCACCGGTTTGGCAATGAAAGTATGGCCGCCGATAACCCCCGCCTGGGATTTAACTTCATCATCTTTTACAATAGCGGTCAAAAAAAC
>MVCW01000064.1 GCA_002049895.1 Candidatus Omnitrophica bacterium 4484_171
TCTATCTTATTAAGCGCCATGACAACATTTGTCCTGGCCAAAAGAACGTTTCTGATAATTTTTTCCTCTTCCGCCGCGGGCTGGCGGCTTGTGTCGACTACATAAAGAACCAAGTCTGTATCCTTTAGGCTTCTCTTTGCAATGGCATTCAGATGCTGCGCTAACGGTTCTTTAAAAGAATGAATACCGGGGCCGTCCACAAACACAATCTGCGCGCCGGGGGTATTAAGTATGCCTCTTATTAAATGGCGGGTCGTCTGCGGTATATGAGAAATTATACTCACCTTTTTTTCTACTAAGGCATTCATAAGCGTTGATTTGCCTACATTCGGCCTGCCCGCAAGGGCTGCAAAACCTGTCTTGATTTCTTTGGAATATTGCATGATTTTTGAACTACAGGCTGCGGGATTCGCATGCACGCAGATTAGCACAGACTGCGCTACGCACACCACAAATTAGCACAGATTTCTATGACCATCTGTGTTCTTCGTCTACGATCATCTGTGTATAAGCAAAGCTCAGTCATATGCCCAAAAAGGCACAGAATTATTCCTATCAATCAATACGGCAATTACATTTACGATGTGCTCATCGTACTTATTTCCTGCTCCTTTGAGCAATTCTTCTTTTGCCTTCTTAAGGCCTAAAGCTGACCTGTATGGACGGCGGCTGCTTACGGCTTCGAGAACATCGCTTGCCGCAAGGATACGTGCTTCAGGAAGAATATCGTCTCCCCGCAGCCTATTGGGATACCCTGAGCCGTCAAGACGCTCGTGATGCTGATAGATTGTCTTTGCCAAAGGAAAGGGGAAACTTATGCCCTTTAATAAATCGTAACAGTGCTGGACATGTTCCTGAATAAGCTGGTATTCCAGCCCGGTAAGCTTGCCTGGTTTATTTAAAATATCCATAGGGACGCTTATCTTCCCTAAATCATGTAATTCCGCAGCGAGCCGTAACCCTAAAATGCGGTTGTCGTCCCAGCCTAACTCCTTTGCTATATGTTCCACAATACTGGCAACGCCCCGCGTGTGGCTGAACGTATAGGGGTCGCGCATCTGCATCGCTTTTACGGAAACATTAAGGCCGTCCATCACCATACTGAGGCGGTCATGCTCCAGATTGGCATAGGCAGTCATATCCCGGGTAATACCCATTGTGCCTATAATCCTGCCCCTTCTGTCATAAGTAGGGATTTTTGTTGTTATAACCTGGTTCCATGTCCCATTGGGTAAAAGCGTACGTTCCACTTTGCCTACAATAGACTTTCCTGTAGATAAAACATACTTATCATCCTCGGCCATCTTCTGCGCCTGTTCTTTAGGGAAAAAATCAAAATCCGTCTTCCCTATAATTTCTTTGGGGGAAAGCCCCGCGCCGTCAGCATAAAATTTATTTACCTTAATAATTCTGTTTTCCTTGTCTTTAAAATAAATGGCGTCCGGAATATTGTCTAAAAGGTTCTGCATATAGTCCTTCTCCAGAGAAAGCTTTTCCTCCATTTTCCTGTGAGAAGTAATATCTTCTATTATCCCCTCAATGTAAACTTTGTGCTTGGTGGTTATGCGGGCCGCTGTAATAGCAACCCATACCTTTGTATGCTCTTTCTTTTTAAAGAGCGCCTCCACAAAACGAGCTTGTTTCCTTGTCTTAATGCGGCTGAGAAACTTTTTTGCCTCCTCAGGATAAACAAAAAGAGACTGCAGGTTTTTTTTGGTTACCTCTTTTTTTGTTGAGTATCCGAGGATATTTGCGAAAGCGCGGTTACAAATAACAAAATGCTCTTGCGGATAAAGAAGGTATTTAAAGAACCCTATGCCGATATTGTCGGCTGTTGCGAGGTTAAAATAGAAGGTGTTTCTGGACTGTCTCATTCAAAGAATATACAGCATTCGCAGAGATATTTCAATATTATTTTTGAAACTTGCCTAAAGGCGGCGGTCCAAAGCAACAATATAATCTCTTAATACCTCTACGGCGCGGGTTAAATTGATTGCTGCGACATACTCGTTTTTTGTATGCGCACATCCTTTTGTCCCAAAGCCGAACGCAAACGTTTCAATGCCTTCGTCTTTTAAAAAATTAATAACTGTCGCTCCGAATGACGGCTTTAGAACAGGTTTTATCCCATAAGATTTTAAGACGCTTTTAAGAGTTTTTATAAAAAAGCTGTTCTTGTTAATTTCAATCGGCTCTTGATGTGCCGATATGGTAATTTTATATTTGGGCAGACTCTTTGAAAAAAGGCGCCTTAAGTGTCTGGCAATTGTCTCTTTGGTTAAAGGCGGAACAAACCTTATATCCAGCTCAAAAGCCGCATAACCAGCTACAATATTAACCTTATCTCCCCCATGAAAGGTCCCGACATTAATCGTGGGGGACTTAAGCAGCGGATGGGGCTTGCAGGGCAGTTTCGTCTTAAGAAGGCGGCTCAATGCATAAATTGATTTTTCAATCGCATTTATGCCCCTTTCGGGAAAAGCACCGTGCGCTTCCTTTCCGAAAACTTCAACGCGAAGGTGCAGGAGGCCCTTTTGGGCAACGATAATATCAAACTCGTCAGCATCGAGCACTACTCCGTAATCTATCCCTTTCAGCTTTTTAATAAGAGGTTTTATGCCCCATTCGCTGCCGGTTTCTTCATCGGCAGTAAAGGCGAACACAATATCGATATTCTGCGGCCTAAATCCTGAATCTAATAATTCTTTTATAACAGCAAGGGATACGCCTGCGTTGCTTTTGCAGTCTGTCGCTCCACGCCCGTAAATTCTGCCATTAACGATTTTACCCGACAATGGATGATACCGCCATCTTCCTGTGGCAGGAACAGTATCAATATGGGGAGTAAAAAGAATCCTCTTTCTGTGGCGGCGGGACAATATTTTTACAACAACATTAGGCCTGTTTTTTTTAAACTCGTATATTTTTGTTTTAAGGCCCAGGGCTGTTATGGGGGTGCGCCAGCCATGACCGGTATCTACGTTTGCCTCTGAGGCATAGGGAAGCGTCGGGTCTTTCTTGCCCGCCGGCGAAGGAGAATTTATAATCATCTTCTCAAGCTCGTTAGCGTAAAAAAACGCTTTATTAAAGTACTCCTGTGATTTTGCTATATCTTTATCGCGGTAATAATCGGCCATAATCTCAAAAGCCAGAATCATCTGGGCTGTCCATTCACATGAAATAACTCCGCCCCTTGCAATGTTGCGCGCTTTGGCAAAATCAAAACCTTCAACTTCAATGGTCATGTTCCTGCGGTGAAACGGCACTTTCACCTCGCAGTTTTTGATGGAAAAATCAAGAATGCCGTCGGGGTCCATTCCAAGGCCTTTCAGCGTCTCCGGCCCCAAAGCAGTGATAGACCATGCGTAAGTATCTGTTGCGATAGTAGCGTCCCCTTTGCCGCGATTAACAGGAACTGATGTGTCGGTATAGGCATACTTATCCAGCCACTCTTTTATCCTGTCGGCCTCTTCTAAATATTTCTTCCCGCCGCTTACTTCATAAAAAAGCTTAAAAAACGCGTAACTGTCCAGATTATGCTCTGTGGAATACCACTTTACGTTCGGGCCTCCTATTACTCCTCCTTCTTTATCCGTCATCTTAAGCAAGAAATTACCTATATATTCTGCCAAAGGCATATAGCGGAGGTCTTTCGTGTATTTTGTATAGTAAAGTGCGGCCAAACCAACCCATGCGTTTACGCCGGAATGAACAGTATACTCGTATACCCCCCTGTTAGTATAATAGGCGTTGTAAATTGGCTGTCCCTCCTTTATAATGCCTGCATAAAAATCCAATATCATGCGTGCCCGCTGGTTGTCACAAAAGGCAACAAAAACAATCGCTGAAAGCGCCTCGTCATAACTAAAAGCTACACGGCGAAGATTCTTATCTCCCTCATAACTCAATACAAGGCCGGTGCGCAAATCCTGACGGTTCTTTATCCATAAGTACATACCCTCTATAATCTTTGGGCTTATCTGTAATATCTTCCGATTAGTGTTTTGCAGTGCGTCTTTCAAAACTTTGGCTGTGCCTTTACTTTGAGAAATTTTTTGTTTTAACTGCGTGTTTTCGGCCTCCAAGAAATGTATCTCCTTATTGAGTTTCTGAATAACATCCTGAGTGCGGCCGGACATATTACCAGCCTCATTGGCTTCTTTAACAGAAACAGCATATTTTTTCTTCCACAGAGAAAGTTTATCCTCAAGCTCTCTGCTGCGCGCAGCTATCTGCTGCTGCCTCTGCTTTAGAAATTCTTCAAATCCCTTCTCGCGTTCAATATTCCTGCGTAATGCCTCGCTTTTATCTAAAAACCGCTGGTAAGAAGAAAGCAGTTTTTGGTTTTGTTTCCGTAAATTTTCTTTAGCAATCCATGTGTTAAAAGAAACGACAAACATCCCGATAATAAACAGGCTCACAAAATAGGGAACGGCTCTTTTTACTGCTGCATACCAAAAAAGGCTCTTTGCGAAACCGGAACTTTTACTTTCAAGCTCGACTCCGATACGATACTGTACAAATCCGCTTTTTCTTACGGACTCTTTCCATACAATTCGCCCGTAATCAATACCCGATTCTTTTCTAAAGGGGAGCTCTATGTTCAATAAGATTCTTGTTCCCGGATTAATGCGGCCGCCAAAACCCCACCATAAATCGTTAACATCAATACACAGCCCGCCTTTGCCTATATTATGAGTAAACCCCTGAAAATAAGGGGTCGTCTGTTTGCGCGACTCATTGATAAGATAAAATTCTACCGGCAAGACGCTGTTTATGCGGATATATCTTCTTTTGTTGGGAGCTGCATCCTCCATAAAATCATTATTTTTCTGCCAGTACCCGTTTTAACTTGCGGAAAGCATCATTGAAGCGGATATCCCTGCGTAAATTAGCTAAATCTTTATCCTCCAAAATATAAGATAAATCACTGTAACCTAAAAGAACTGCCTGGCGTAAGTGCTTAAACGCTTCTTCCGTGTTCCCTAAAAGAGAAAAACTGCATGCTAAATTATAATGGGCAACGGGGTCTTCGGGCCTTAAAGAAACCAACCGTTTATCCATCACAAGACCTTCTTCATAAAGGCCTCTTTTTGTATAAATGTCCCCGAGATAAGATAAGGCCGGTACGAAATCAGGATTCATTCGTATGAGGTTTTCACAAAACAATATCTCGAAGTCATCGCTTGTGTCTTTCATATTTTCTCCAGAATAACTTCCTCGCGCAGGAGAAAAAACACCTCTTCTAATTTCTTCTTAAACAACTTATATTCTGCCTCATTCACAAAACGCTGCTTAATATGGAACTCGCGGTTGATTGTTATTGTATGATTTTGGTTTTTATAAGTTGCCATGAAATCAAAATACTTCGTAGTGTGCTTTGTATCCTGAGGAAGATATTTTACTTTCAGATTCTGTGGCAGAGATATTACAACCTGCGAGCGTTTGGTTAATATGCCTCCAAAATCAATGGGAAAGAGGCGTTTTTCTTTTGCTATAAGGTCGTAGCTTATGTGCATATCATCCGGTATTGACACAATACGCAGGTTGCGTGCAGGATTTAAAAACTGCGGCGAGCGGAAACGGTATGTTAAAACAGGCGCTTTGTCAAAATCGTCCTTGTTTTCAATTCTGTAACTAAGTAGTTTTGCGAAAGATGATATCTCAACCATCTTGTTCTGAATATCCTCTTTAATCTTGTCGGGATGCGTATGTTTAAGATACCAACGCTGCGATGAGGAGAAAAATCCTTTCGTTGTGACTAATCTTTTTATAACCGCTTTTTCATTCTTATCCAGTATTATTTTTGTGGTATAAATAGCTGCGTTGTCCTTCTTCGTCGGGGTACGCGCAATTATCGCCTTTTTGCCAAAAACCATTACTTCTCTGTTCTGATCCCCTAAAGGCAAATCTTTAAATGAGGTGGTTTCTGCTGTCGGATCCATAAAAATCAGGCGGCCATTGTGCTTTAACGCGCAAATGGCGTGATTAAAATTAATGGAAGGAAAATCTTTATCAATAGGATACACGCTTCTTGTCGGCACCAAAACAGGATATGCCTTAAAACCCGCATAGCGCAGCATAGCGGTTAAAAGAATAGCCTGGTCTTTACAGTCTCCGTAGCGGTTAAGCAGAACTTCGTTGGCGCTATGCGGCTCATAGCCGCTCTCTCCGTATTCAACAGCTACATAACGAATCTGCTTCGCGCAAAACTCATAAATCTTTTTGGCTTTATCAAGCCGTGTATCCGCATCTTTAATTAGTGTATCGACTAGTTTTTTTGCTCCATCGTTAAGCTTTATTTTGTCGGAGAAAAGTTTTTCCCACCAGTTGTAAATTTCACCCCAGGACGAAAAACTCGAAATTAATATGGCAGGGTTTATCTCTGAAGCGGGAGGCATATTGTATTCCGGAATAATAGGCTTTATATCTTTGAATTTCCAACTGTATATAATACTGTCCTCTTTGTCTGCGACTTTCGGGCGCAAAGAATGAGAGCCGGCGCGCCTGCGGTGGAAATATTTAAAATGCGGTCTTTTTGTCTTTGGGACAATGAGGTTAAACTGCGCCTTAAAAATAGGGTACTTCTCTCTTAATCGGTAAATAAAATTGAAATTGTCTTTGTCTACCAATTTGGAAGAATAAACTTTAACCTTGTAATCGATAATGGAGCCGACCTCCACCGAAGGCATCGAAATTATAAACGCCCGGGCATTACTGTATAAAGGAAAATTTAAATATTTGCTTACGTCACGGATATTTTCCCTCCCAACAGAAACAACACGGCCGTCTTTTGTAATTGTACGCGCAAATACAAGCTCTACTCTCTCGTAGGTTGAGTCGTAGCCAATTTCCACCTCAGCAATGTTTTTCCCGCGTTCCTTAAGCACTTTTTCAACGACATGAACGGTAGAAATCTCTGTATTGTCATGCGTAACCTCTATATTTTCATCAACAAGATAAATAAAAACTGCTTCCTCGGGCACTTTCTTAAGAAAGCTTTTCGAATCACGGCTTAAACTCTTAACATAAAACGGCACTTCTTTTAAAAAGCTTGATTGTATATTCCGTATTCTTGCCTTTGCTTTGTCGTAAAAATTATCTTTTGCCTTTTGGTATTCCTTAATTGCCTTTGTAAACATATTTTTGTGTTCTAAAACAGAAGCGTACAAATAAAAATATTCGTTATCATCTATTTCAACATTATTCTTCTGAGATAAATTATTCACGCGCTCAAATATTTCTATTGCATAATCGTAATCTTTAAGGCGGGCGTATGACTTGGCAAGAAGAACCTGCGCCTGGAAAGTTTTTGTGTTCTTAAGAAGATCTATTGCGCGCTGGTATTGGCGGAAGGAATAATAGAAATTGGCCAGCTGAAGGCGTAATTGTATATCTTTGGGATTATCTTTTAATTTACTTTCATAAAAAGAAGTAACGGCTTTATACTGTGAAATAAGCTTGTTTAAAGATAATGGTTTTTGTACCCGCTGGCCTCTTACTGAATAACAAGGAAAGAATAATACAATAAGGAAAACTATTCTAAGCGATAATTTTAAGGACATCTCGTATGGGTTGATTTTTATATATGCCAAGTTTCTTAGCCTCGGAGCTTAAGTTGAAAACGCGGCCTTTAATCATGCCGGAAATTGTAGAAACCCCGCTTACTATAACTGCGGCTTCGTTGAACTTATCTGCTGTTTTTATGTCCAGATACCCGCACATAACATAACCGCGTCTGCCTCTTATCGCAATAAGATTTTTGGCGCCGATTTTAAAACATATCGCCTCGACAGTCTTACTCCCAACTTTTAGCATCTTATGCTCTAGCACGATTGCCTGACAAATCTTTCTATCCGCACAATGGCTTCTTTTAAATTATCGATTGTATTGGCGTAAGAGATGCGCACATAATTCCCATAGCTTGCCCCGAACGCTACACCGGGAACAACAGCCACTTTTTCTATAGAAAGAAGTCTCTTTGCAAAACTTAAAGAATCCATTCCTGTTTTCTCGATTGAAGAAAAACAATAAAAAGCCCCCTGTGGATTAGGTGTTTTTAGACCTATGCGGTTTAATTCCTTTACGATAAAATCGCGGCGGCGCGCATATTCTCTGCGCATAAAAGCAATTTCCCTCTGTGCGCGCAAGGATTCTACGCCGGCGAACTGAGAAACAATTGGCGCGCAAAGCATAGAAAAAGAATGAATCTTGGTCATCGCAGCGATAACTTCTTTTGGCCCGCACGCAAACCCGACTCTAAAACCTGTCATTGCAGACCCCTTAGAAAACCCATTAAGCAAGATTGTCCTTTCCTTTGCTCCTTTTAATGCCGAAAAGGGTGTATGGAAACCATCATAAATTAAATCATGATAAATCTCGTCTGTAATAACGACCGCATGGCTGGGAGCAATTAAACGCCAGATGCGCCTAAGCTCTTCTTTTGTATAAGTAACGCCCGTAGGATTGGAGGGGTAATTTAAAATAATAGCTTTAGGGCCGTACTTAAGCAGTTTCTTAAGCTGGGGCAGACTGATTTTAAACTCCTCTTTTTCCTTTGTCTCTAGATACAGCACTTTTGCGCCCGCAAGTTCCGCTAAAGCCGGATAGGCAACATAGTGCGGGCTTACCACAATCACATAATCACCGGGGTTTAATACCGCCCTTAATGCTAAGTCAAGCCCTTCGCTTACACCAACCGTAATCAAAATCTCGTCGTCAACGTCATAACTAAGTGCGTATTTTTTCTTTAAATAGCCGCTTATGCCTCTTCGTAAAAGCGTAAGGCCCTTGTTCGAGGTATAAGAAGTATAGCCCTCTTCTAAAACAGTAACTGCCTTTTCGCGTATACGCCAGGGAGTAATGAAATCCGGCTCGCCTACGCCAAGAGAAATTACATCCGGCATACCTAAAACTAAATCGAAAAATTCGCGGATGCCCGATGGGGGTATTTTTTTTACTCGTTTTGAAATCATCTTTTTTATTCGTCAATAAGTTATTGCCAGGCGGCTGCTGCGCTCTTTCTTAACAAGGACCACGCCATCCTCTTTATATTTCTTTAACATAAAGTGCGACACTGTCCCCTTTATGCTGCTTAAAGGAGCGAGTTTCTCCGCAACAAAACTGGCAACGGTATGGATATCTTTACCCTCAACAGTCAAAAGAAGATCATATGTCCCTGAAATCAAATAACAGCTTTTAACTTCGGGGAAACGGTATATACGTTCGGCTATCTGGTCAAATCCAACGTCTTTCTGCGGAGTTACCTTAACCTCAATCAGAGCAACCACCGGCCTTTCTGAATGCAGTTTTTCTTTGTTAATCATTGTTCTGTACTTAATAATAACGCCTTTCTTCTCATATTGTTTCACAATACGTTTGATGTCTTTTAACTTGCGTTTGGTCAGCTTTGCCAGGTCTTCAAAAGACGTCCGCGCATTACCTTCTAAAATCTCCAGAATATCATCCATTTCTAACCTCCTTATAGCTCTTAATTATCAGGAAAGATTACGTTTTATTTTATCAGATTCGCCGTTGTATTCAAAACAAATTTGGCTGGGGTTTCCTCATTTTTTTATCACCTCCGAAATGGATAATTTACAACGGAATTTTCACCCTAAAAGAGCATTGAAAACATTAGATTTTCAAAATTTTGTGGAAGTCTTTGCCCGTTTTTTAACCTAAGATTTCACCTTTGCGGCTGCTCAGATTTTAATTTTCTTAAGTCGCCGGATTACGGCGTATTAGAGAAATTCAGGGTCGGCAATAAGATATTTGCGTCCTTCCTTTTCTTCTACTTTTTTAGGTATAATAATAAACGTGTTTGCGGTATTGGCGTATGAAACATACCGTATCTGAATTTTGAGCTGGGCGCGGATGCTCTCCTTAAGAAAAGCAATTTTTGGCTCCTGGTGTTTCTTAAAAAAATTATTGTCAAATCCGTAAAGAGAAATAAAATCCCCTGTCCGCCTAATTCCTTTCTGTGCCGCTATATCTTTAATGATTAAAAATATATCTTTTGTGGCAATGGCGTCGTCGAGCGCGCGGTGGAAGTTTTTCGCTGAAATATTCAGATGCTCTGTCACAGCTTTAAGATTGTAGTGCGCGGATTGAATCGTTCTTCTTGCCATAACAAGGACATCTATTGAGGGAATATCGATAGGCGGGTATTTAATCCTGGTAAGTTCGGCATTAAGAAAACCTAAATCAAACCCGATATTATAACCGCAAAGCACACTTGAGCCTATAAAATATAAAAACCTATCAACTACTTCTTCAAAATAAGGCTTACCGTCCACATCGCTGTCATAAATATGGTGAACAGCACTTGCCTCGGGAGGGATACTGCGCTTGGGGTTTATGAGTTCGTTAAACACTGCTGTTTCTGTCCCCCCTTGTATTTTTACCGCGCCAAGTTCGCAAACAGCATCTCCTGAAGAAGGATAAAGGCCGGTTGTCTCAACATCAAAAAAAACCAGCTCAACATCGTCGATATCCTTATGAAACAACTTCACTCGGAAACAATTTTTACTACTATTTCTCTTTCCCGGACACGGGTATCAAAATCGATAAGAACTACCTGCTGCCATGTGCCAAGATCAAGCGCCCCTTCTGTTACAGGAATAAAATAATTGGTTTTTAAGAATGAACTGCGCAGGTGCGAATGGCCGTTATCGTCCCCCCATGTAAAATTGTGAGCCCAGTCACTGCGGTAAGGAATAAGCTCTTCGAGCAACGCTTTTAAGTCTTTTTTCTGTCCCGGCTCATATTCCATAGTAGTAATCGCGGCAGTTGAACCGATAACCTGCAAAAACAATATACCGTCCTGTATCGCTTCGTTCTTTACTATTTTTTCTATGTGAGGAGTAATGTTTATTATATCAGTATTGCCTTTTGTTTTTAATCTGATATGGCTGGTTTTCATAACCCGCCTCCTTTTGTTTAAGAGACATTCTTGTTCTATCCTAATTACTCAAACCCCGCTGTATTATAGAGATTTTATCACCTTAAACAAGAATAGTCCTCCTTTTTTACTCTGCCACCCGCGCGAATGGTTACATAGATAACTTTTGTTTATTCAAAACTATCACGTATTGCCATAAGCAGTTTCCCGTTTGTACCGCGGCCAAGCCCATAAAACTTTTATATTGGGCATTCAACGTACTTTACTGCCTGGCGGCATTTCTCTGTCCGGACTAAGGACACTTATTGTGTCTTCCGACTGCGCCGCTAAAAGCATCCCCTGTGATTCAACGCCCCGCAATGTCCGGGGTTCAAGGTTGGCCAATACAACTATATTTTTCCCCATAAGCTCATCGGCCGCGTAATAATTCTTAACGCCCGCGACAAGCTGAATCTCTTTTTCGCCAATATCCACGCGGAGCACATACAGTTTATCCGCGTCGGGATGATCCTCAACACTTAATACTTTACCTACACGTATATCAATCTTAGAAAAATCGGAAAAACTGACCATTTTGTCCTCCTATGTTAATCTTCTTTATAAAATCTTACCTGCCGATAAATCATATTCTAACAACTACATTATTCCCGGCGTTTCTATCCGGACGCTTTTTACGCCCATCTTTTTCGCTTCTTTGGGATTTAAGGCGTATTCCTAGAATTTACGCCATAACTTCTTTTCAAAAATACTCTTAATATCCTTAACCTTATATCCTCCGGGAATTCGATAGGCCCTATTTATCTGATATTCCTGAGTATTTTTGCCATCCAGCATAAATACTTTCCAAAAGATACAGGCACTTTTCCCCCGCAACTTATCTTTTAGAATATCAGAATAAGCGTTACCCACAAAATACCCTGCTTATCTTGCTGAATACCGACTCCTGCTTCTTTTATAGAATTTAAACTGGGAAGTTTGTCTTTCACTTTCTCAGTTATCTGCTCCATAGTTAGAGCGCTTATAGTAAAAAAATATATCTGTTTGTATCTTATCTGATGAGAGCCGATTTCTTTTTGCAATCCCTTTACGCCCAATAGCCTCCCTGAAAAAGCCATTTTTTTGCTATGTTCCTGAGCTATAGAAGAAAGTTCAATGTTTTCTTCAAAATAAGCGTTTGTAAACTCCCTCATTTGCCTTAGAAGTTTTCTCTTGCCTTCAAGAGGGCTAATATCAGGAATAAACCTGGCAAAATCCTCAGTGATAAATAATAAGTTCTTTCTCCTTACAATTGCTATCCCCACATCGGAAAAATTAGGGTCTACGATTAAATGACGATGGGCGGGACTTCCCATTAATCCCCGGTGAGCCTTCTCGATGCTGCTGTCAAAAGCAACATTCTCTCCCCGCATAAGAACCTTGAGATGAGCATCCTCAACGCGCTGCCCTAAGTCCGGCGAGCCCGGCAGATTATGAACCGCCTTACCGGCCTTAGCCATAGCATAACTATGGACGCGGGCGATTTCACATAAGCGGGTATTAAATTGTAAAGGCTCTATTTCATACTTTTGCCTTTCTTTATTTATAAGCTCGAACATCGCTCTCTCCAAATCTTCCTCATGATGGATATCCAGCGGCTTACTCTTACTACCAACTAAAGCATCCTCTCTTTCTACCCCAATATATACAGGCATAATTTGGGCTACCTCCGGGCCATAAGGTCCTTTAGCTAAAATTTCTACAATGTATTTCCCTTTTTGTCTAAATGGAATCTCGGCGCTATAAAACCCTCCTAAAAAACTATGGACAGGTAATTGCTCGCTTTCTCCCGAAGGAATAGTTATTTCTACCACAGGGTTATTATAAGATTCTTTAAGCTTCCAGCGAAGCGTTTCTGTAAAGCCTTCGTGGGAAAGATAAACAGGAAACTTCTTCACGGAAGCAATCCGGCCAATATAAACTATAGTCGCCCAGTACCGCCAGGGCAGCCATTGACGAATTACCCCTATCCCTATATGAGTTAGTTCATCATTAGTATAAATTGAAGCGTCTTCGCTTTCGATCTGTTTAATGACCCCTCTAATGCTAATATTCCCATACAAAGCGTAGAAGCAGTTATCACCAATGCCCGCGTTTGTTTTCCTTTGCTCAATAGAGCTAACCCCTTTGAATTCAAAACTCCCAACGCCCTGTCTCCTCATCAAATTACTATGATACCTAGCCACTAACATAGCGGCATCACTTATTTTTAAAGAAGGAAGCCCTCTATCCGCTCTAAGAGAGTTTATCTTTTCATATATCGCTCTCTCCTGCCGGTTAATCTCTGCGCAGGAAAGCTCCCGAGGGCCATAATACTTAGCAGTAAGGCAAGTCAGCTGCCGTTTTGTTAAAGAAGTCGAACGGTCATGAATTCTAGCCGCAAAAAATCCTAAGGTTATAATGAGAAAATAAATGCCGAGCCGTACTGTTTTCCCCATCGCATAAAAATAATCTTTATTTTAACCCAAATAATGCGAACAGCATTATTTGCCCGGAGTGCCGGCTTCAAATTTCCCTGCCGAAGACAGGAAAACTTGGAAAGGCCTTTAGGAATTTTCTCTTGAGAAAAATTCCTCGGGGGTAAGATTCCCTGAGGGGAAATGCTGTGCACTCTTTAGTACAATTCATGCTCAACACAATTACCTGGGTTACCGAGCGTTATAAGTATTCCGCGCTTCCAAATGCGAAACCTGCCCTTTGAGATATCGCATTTTCCCGATTAAACGCGCAATCCTCCATCCCCTTACTTTACCCAACAAACAGCTTAACTTTTCTTCCAACAGGCCTTTACCCACTATCGAATAAAATGTTTTTTTACGTAAGGACGAGTTAAAAAATAAATTAAGCTTAGAGAAAATAATATATCTACAATATAAACTGCGGCTAGTGAGGAATATAGAATCTTATCATAATTTTTCATGAGGACGTACGAAGGATAAGCGTTTATAGCTGCCATTTTCTTAAATATTTCATTTATTATCTTTCTAAACACGGGGACAGGATGTTTCCAATAAAGGGTAAAGATGTTGAAGAAAGAAAAGAATATTAAAGCTCTTCTAAAGATATCTTTTTTTAAAAATAATCCTATAACGGACGCTGTGAGAAAAATCCGCAGCGCTATCGAGAAACAATAACGAATTATGATGAACTTTTCAGGATAATCTAGGATAAAGAATGAATGATAATATTTGAACCTTATAATTCCGGGTAAATCTTTCAGTATATAAAGAATTATTATAATTCCTAATATCCAAATACATTTTGATCCTTTTACTTCTTTTTGTACCATATGCTATACTAATTATTTAGTTCAAGCTATGATAGTTACATAGATACGTATGGTGACTTAGCCCGAAAAATATGCGCATTTTTTTGGAATATCCCTGCGAAGCCTGCCCGTCAGGGCATTCGAAGAAAATTATGTAAATGCACAAATTCCTGTTTAGCCAAAAGCGCTGAGTTAAACGAAAAATAGGCGCGGCTGCAACCAACTCGAACCTTATCGGAAATTAAAGCTTCTATTGTTATTGAGCCTACCCAACGAATATTATTATACCAAATTATAGCCAAAAAAGCTAAACAATTACGCTTACGGGTTGGGAATGGGAAGAGACATAGTATCCCCTTTCCCGGGAGGCCGCGGAAGATTAAAAGAATTACTTCCGGGGCATTTTTATTAACCGGGAAAATGCTGTGTACTTTTCAATACAATATCCATACGAAGCCTGCTCCTATGAAATTCTTACGGGATGGCGAAGTATGGCGGGGTCGATGGGATTTGAACCCACGATCACCTGATCGACAGTCAGGGGACTTAAACCGGGCTAATCGACGACCCCAATATTTTCAGAGTGCAGGGTTTGGCGTATAGGGTGTAGCGAAGAATAGATATATTTTATTTAACTATTATAAAAAGTCAATGAAATCTTTATTTCTCTCCTCCGCCCTCTAACCCTGCCCCTACACCCTAAATAACAAATGGGCGGTACAGGAGTTTAATGAAACTATGCTTTTTCAAACAACGCGCAGAAAAAGCATTTAGTCGAATTGAACCCCGTTTTACGCGAAGCGTAACCACGGGGGAACCTTTACCTCCCCGATGTTGACGGTAGTCGACTCCCCCACAACTCCAATATATTCAATTAGTTATATACATTAAGCAGTGACGGGGACACAGAAATTCAAAACAATTAGCCCTTCTGTAAACGAGCGATCTCATCTTTAATAACTTTAACCACTTCGGCTCTATCTTTTATGACTTTCCTGCTGCCTTCTTTATAGGAAAAAACATAAAAAACTTTGCCCCCAAATTCTTCATAAAACTTTTTGTGAGTTTTAGCTTGCTGATCCCTTTCTTTGTAAATCTGTGAAATATGCGAAACACCACCTACGGGCTTAATTTGCAATCCGATGTATTTGTTCTTTATCTTGATAAAGAAATCCACATTATAAAGCCTATCCCACTCATCTGGAGCTGGTTCTATTTTCTCATTCAGATCATACTGTAACTGGCCATAAATCGTCTTAATCTCAGTCATATAGCCATCAAAGGTTCTATCAATAACAAGATTAAACATATAATCTATGCAATCTTTTTCGGTTATTTCTTCTACTTCCGCAGAAATAACCTCTGTTATTTTAATATACAATTTACGACCTAATTCTTCGATATGATTCTTATCCCTGACATTCGAAAAATAATATTTTTGCCAATCCGAAACCGTTTTTGGTTGACATTTTCTAATCTCATCTGATACCGCACCAACGTTTCTTTTGAAATTTAACTGAAACCTATTCATTGCACTGTTTAATATCCACTCTTTTGCCATAATTTACTCCGCGCTTAGTCTTAAAAACTTTTTCTTATATCTATATTCCGATTCAGTATCGGGCTTGACCAGATGGTTTTTGATTAAATGCGCATTAACAAATGTTTTGTTTTGTAAATACAAATATCCGCAAAGATTTTGAGATAAATCGTATTTTTCACCATCAAATTTTAGAAACACTCTTTTCCCTTTCACAAGATCGTTTAGAAATTTTAACGCTGTGCCGTTTTTCACAACATCTTCTTTTACGCCCTTCATTCTAAATCTAATCCCGTTAGACAGCTCTACCTTTTCCGGTGATATTACATTCTTAACTAAATAATACCGATCCCTTTTGCCGGAATTTTCATCAATCTTTGATCCATATTGCAATTTCTTAACATCAATTTTTTTATCAAATTTTATCGGGTCTTCGAATATATACGGGAGTTTTTTAATTTCTTTAGCAAAATCATAATCCTTTTTATCCCTGACAATAAATTCATAAGTAGAATTATCAAAAAGCACTTTGTCTTCTACCCTAAGTTTTTCTTTTATTATACCTTTAAATTTGCCATTGACTTCAAATCCAACTGAATTTCTATCCGTATTTTTAGCTGCCAAAGAAGTAGTCCCACTCCCAAGGAATGGATCAAGGACAGTATCGCCAACAAAAGTAAACATCTTGATTAATCGTCTCGGCAATTCTTCAGGAAAAACAGCAAGATGTTTATTCTGCCTAGCTCCGGAAAAATTCCAATGCCCGTTAAAATAAAGATTCCATTCTTCCTTGGTCATTCTTGATTTTTCTTTTATATCCCAGGAAACAGCCTTAGGTTTGCCTGGTTTCTTAAATAATAATATAAATTCGTAATCTATCTTTACAATACCATTTCTGGGATATGGAAAAGATCCCATTATCGTTGCGCCACCGGTTGTATTGCAAGTAGTAACCTTCTGCCAAATTATCGCACCCATATAATCAAACCCGATAGTTTCGCAGAATTTTATTATTTCTGTGCGGATAGGAATTATCTTATATCTACCGTAATAAACAGACCTTGCAAACTGATCACCAATATTGACACACAAACGACAACCTGGTTCAATAACACGATAGCATTCATTCCAGACTAAATTTAAATTATTAATGTAATCCTCGTAAGAATGGTCAAAACCAATTTGGTGAGAACTGCCATAATCTTTTAATTGCCAATAAGGAGGGGATGTGATAACAATCTGAACACTATTATCCGCCAGCTCCTCCATTTTTCTTGAATCACCTATTATTATCTTGTGGTTTGTTTTCATATATACTTACTTTACCACCCTTTTCTATCAAACTAAATGAGAAAAGCCCCACAAACCGAAATAGCTTGTGGGGCTTCATTTCATAATCAACCCCTGCTTTCCCGGTTTCGGCTGATCGTCAACAATGGCTCCCCATATCAAACAACACTTGTAAAAATATAAACGGGCGGTACAGGAGTTTTAATGAGACTATGCTTTTTCAAACAACGCGCAGAAAAAGCATTTAGTCGAATTGAACCCCGTTTTACGCGAAGCGTAACCACGGGGGAACCTTTACCCTGATACCAGGAATAAGCTTTCTATTTTCAAAAGTATGGGCGGTACAGGAGTTGAACCTGTGGCCTCAACGATGTCAACGTTGCGCTCTAACCAATCTGAGCTAACCGCCCAATTTTATTCGTCCCTCACGGATAATGCGCTCGATTATATCTTTTCTTTTGAGCCGTTTAACTGTGCGCTCAACTTTCCGCGCCTGAGAAAGCGTATTATAGTATTGATGAAACGCTAATCGCCACGGTCCTTGTTCCCGCGTAAATTTTGTGTTCCCCAGATTATGCTCTTTAATACGTCTCTGGCGTCGTGCGTATTGCGTAACTTATAGTATGTCGTGTGTACTACTCACGTTGCGCTATATTTAATCGCGATACGCAGTACGCGTTGCGCAATACGAGTATAGCCTGCCGGGGGCGGGACTCGAACCCGCACGTCCCTCACGGGACAGCAGATTTTAAGTCTGCATTGTCTGCCAATTCCAACACCCCGGCTAAATAGTTCATAGCTCAAAGCCCTTGGCTGATAGCAAACTTCCTTTATCCAGTAACCATGAGCTAAGAGCTAAATAAGGCGACGAGCGGGTTCGAACCGCTGAATAGTGGTTTTGCAGACCACCGCCTTGCCACTTGGCTACGTCGCCGGCAACAAAACACAAAGCCTCTTTGCCAGACTGCCCAATACTTACTATGGATAAAAATACAGAACAACTTATTCTGCAAACATCTGTCTTCTTACCGAAAATAAATTGTTGTGGAAATTTTGCTTTACTCTTTTCCTGAAGTATTGGCTTTACTCTTTTTCTTAAGTTTTATCCTGCCTGCTTCGATTTCTCTTAGAGCGGCATCCAGAGGCTTATCTTCAGTGCCGTCCGCAAGGGGCTTGTCCCCATCGGCAATCTGCAAAGATCTTTTTGCGGCCAGCATAGCCAGCTTATAGACAGAGCCGTCGCTTGCTTTTAAAAGCTTCTCTACGGGTACATAGCTTGTTCTTTTCATCTATCCCTCCGTAATCTTTCAGCTACCAAAACCGCCTCAAGCAAGCTCAGTGCTTCTTTAATATTCTGGTTTATTATTAAATAATCATAAACTTTTACAAATTGCAACTCTTTTTTTGCCAAAGCAATCCTTTTATTCACTATAGCCATATCGCCTCTTTTGCGCAGGCGCTTTGAAAGCTCCTCTGCTGTAGGCGCGCTTATAAAAAGTGTGACTATTTTATCTCTTTTTACATTCTTTTTCAAATACATTCCTCCCTTGACGTCAATACAAAGAACCACGTCTTTCCCCGCAAGACGACCTTTGTTCAAAAAATATTTCGGTGTCCCGTAATAATCTTCCAAAACTTTTTGATATTCCAGAAAGAAATTCTTTCTTATAAGAGAGCGGAATGTTTTTTTGTCCACAAAATAATAATCTCTCCCATCCTTTTCCCCGCGGCGCCGGGGACGTGTGGTATAAGATATCCCCTTGATGAAACTGCTGCGGATATTGCGCCTTAAAAATATCCTTTTAAGAAGAGTGGTTTTGCCCGCCCCCGAGGGGCCTGAGATAACAATAATTTTTATTCGTCCGGTTCTTTTTCTATCCATTTATTACTCTATATTCTGCGCCTGCTCTTTTATGCGTCCCAGGGCGTTTTTTGCTTCAAGCAGCCAGCCGGACATAACCTGTGTCTTAATCTTGCTGGAGGCTGTATTTAATTCGCGCAATAATTCCTGCGCCAAGAAATCTACGGCTTTGCCCTGAGGAACATTTGTTTTAGAAAACACTATTTTCTTTAACTTATTGATATAGAATAAAATAAGTGCCATCTCCTCCGCTATATCTTTATAACCATTCTGCTCGGACTTTAAAGAAGAAGTTTTGTTTCTGATGTTCTTTGCCGCCTTCTCTATAGCATAAATATTTTTGACAATCTCTTTTTCGATACGCGCGCCTTCTTTCTCTCTAAACGCAATGAGTTTCTTAAGGCCTTCTCTTGTTGCCGCAAGAATCATCTCATCGTTAACGCTCTCCTTTTCTTCCAGGCGTATTATCCCGGGCAGCATCAGGAAATTTCTAAGAAGAACTTCTTTTGAAACTTTAAACTGCTTTGCTATATGCTGCGCGTGACGGTTATACTGGGAAAGAATGTTTTTGTCTATAACAACTTTCTGGCTGGGGCGTCCATGAGAAAAGAAATAAATCTCTATCCTCCCTCTGTGAATCTTCTTTTGTGTCTCTTTTTTAATAGCCTCCTCCAGATATATTTTCTCCAGTGGAAGCTGATGCGTAAAAATTTCCAGGTATTTGGAATTGGTCGAGCGCAAAACAACCTCTAAGCTAAACCCCTTGCCCCTTCTCTGTGCTTGTGCGTAAGAAGTCATTCCTCTCATTTCCAAACTCTCTCTTTACACTGTTTTACGGTTGTTTCTTTGGCGGGATATAAATCTATGGCTATTTCATCGGGACTAAACCACAATTTTATTTCTCTCTCTGATTCGTCTTCGCTGCTTGAAGCGTGAATTACATTCTCAAAAAGGCCGCTGGTTAATATTCTCCCATACTGGCCGCGGATTGTAGTCGGCTGAGCTTCTTCGGGATTGGTGGCGCCGGCCAATTTTCTCACTTTCTCTATAGCGCTCTCTCCCCAATATACCAAAGCCATGACTCTGTTGTCGCCATGGAGCTCGCCGGTAATATATTTAACTAATTCTTCAAAGAAAGGCTTATCTTTAAGATGGGTATAATGCTTGCCTGCTAAGCTGTAGGACACTTTCATAATTTTTGATCCGATTATTTTCAGCTTAGACTCCGAAAGGCGGGTCAAAATATTGCCCGTAAGCGATTTCTTTAACCCGTCTGGTTTAATAATAACAAGTGTTGCCTGCTTTTTCATAATACTTTTTTTGTAATCCGTTCCAAGTCGTTAGCACTGTAGTATTCAATAATAATTTTACCCCGGTTGCCTTTCTTTTTTATTATCTTTACTTTTGTGCCCAGTGCCTTCTGAAGCTTCTCTTCCATATCAACAACAAAAGGATCCAGCGGCTTTTTTGTCTTTGGAGATGCCCGCTTCACTCGTCTTTCTAAATCTCTGACAGACAATCCTTCTTTGAGCATCTGATGAAAAATATCTATTTGCTCTTTCTCGGTGGCAAGCGCTAAAATAGTACGTGCCTGCGTGCGGGCAATAATACCTCTGCGCAATGCCTCCTGTATTTCGCCTGGCAGTTTAAGTAATCTTAACGTATTGGCAATTGAGCTTTTGTCTTTCCCAAGAACTTTGCCTACGTCTTCAAGAGTTAAGCCAAACTCCTCCATTAGCCTTTTAAAAGCCAGTGCTTCTTCCAAAGGGTTTAAATTTTTGCGCTGGAGATTTTCCATAATCGCCAGCATAAAAGTGTCTTTATCGTTGAGCTCTTTTATTATCGTTGGTATCTCTTTGATTCCCAATAACTTAGCTGCCTGAAACCTCCTTGCCCCGGCTACAATTTCAAAACCATCTTTTAATTTTCTTGCCACGATAGGCTGGATAAAACCTTTTTCCTTAATCGATTCGGAAAGCTCCTGCAAAGATTTTGCGTCTATGCCCTGACGGGGCTGATACTTGCTCGCTTTGATGCTGTTTATCGGTAAATAAACAAATTCTCTTTCTGTCCGGCCCGCCGGCCTCTTTGGAATCAACGCTTCCAACCCTCTTCCTAAAACTCTCTTCTCCACTATATACCTCCTTTCTGGAGGGCAATCAGAATATCTATTTTTTCCTGTAATAATTCTTCTGTTAAATTAAGATAGGCTTTCGCGCCTACACAAAAAGAATCATAAAAATAAATGGGCTTACCAAAGCTGGGCGCTTCTGCCAACTTAATGTTGCGGGGGATAATTGTGTTGAATGTTTTCTCTTTAAAAAATTTTTTCACCTCCTCTATCACTTGTAATGTAAGCCGCGTACGAAAATCAGCCATGGTTAAAAGAACACCTTCTATGTCTAATAGCGGGTTTAATCTTTCTTTAATTAAGCCTATGGTATTCAATAACTTAGACATACCTTCCAAAGCATAATATTCGCACTGAATAGGCACGATAACAGTATCAGCGGCGCAAAGCACGTTTACCGTAAGCAATCCCAATGACGGAGGGGCATCAATAATAATATAAGAAAACTTCTCTTTTACAGCTTCTAAAGAATATCTTAACCTCTTTTCTCTATCAGCCATATTAACTAATTCTATCTCTGCCCCGGTAAGCGCTATGTTGGAAGAAACAACCGAAAGGCCAGGCCATGAAGAACTTACAATACTTTCTTCTATGGAAGCATTTTCTATTAAAACATCATATATGGATCTGGCGGCAAGGGTATTTTCTTTTATACCCAATCCACTAGTGGCGTTGCCCTGAGGATCCATGTCTATAATTAAGGTATCTTTATTTGCTAAGCCAAGATACGAACTCAGATTAATAGTTGTTGTAGTTTTGCCGGTACCGCCTTTTTGATTACACACACCTATTATTTTACCCATAAGTCAATCGGTTTTTAGCGTTTTCACGTGAAAACGCACCTTAATGATATATTTTTTATATGAACATGTTTATTTTATAGAAAATGCCAATTTTTGTCAAGAGTGTTTTTATTCTTCTTTATTGTGTTATAAATATAGCCTGATATTGTGCCGGAATCGCAAACAAATACTCATTAATAGTACCGAGCATAAAATATTTAAGCCGCGTTTTCACGTGAAAACGTGTTACAAACTCTTTCTGCAACAAACAAATTTGTAATATTCGCTTCGATAAAAAATAAAGTAACAAGGATATTTTTATATATTTTGTTTTTAGAAGTTAACCGGGAAAATGCTGTTAAAAGCGCAAGATGCTCATAATGCCCGGCAGCCTAAATAGTTACATTAAACAGCGGTTGTACTAAAGAGTACACAGCATTCCCCCCTAGGTAACCCCGGCCTTCCATATTTTCCACGTGAGTGGCGTTGCCACCGTGAGGTGCGTCACGTGAATCCCGTTTCACGTGATAACGTGATCACGGGATTGCACCAACGGTGCTCACGCACAACGTGGCTCCCCGTGAGGTGGGACGTTGCCCAC
>MVCW01000065.1 GCA_002049895.1 Candidatus Omnitrophica bacterium 4484_171
TGGTAATTGGCATTACATTTAAGCTTAAGATTATGGCCGCTCAGGCAGCGGTTATAATCGCGCACAGTATAGGAATTAAAGCGCATCGTTTAGGCTCAACCATATATTACCGTGGAGGCTCCCTTTTGGTAGGAGACCCCTGCAGCGGCCTGCGTTCGCTTATTACTTTTATAGCGCTTGGAGCTTTACTTACTCAGCTTACCGAAGGCGGTATTTTTAAAAAGGCGTTGCTGTTTTTATCGAGTATTCCCGTGGCATTTTTATCTAATATCTTGCGGATTACGTTTCTTCTTTTGGTAAGTTATATTTATGGCTCCGATGCTGCACTGGGGTTCTTGCATGATTTCTCAGGAGTTATGGTATTTATACTTGGGTTTATAGGTTTGTTTTTTATAGCTAAAGGACTGCGTTGCCCGTTTTCGGCCGGCTGATGCGATTTAAGTTCTTGCCCCCTTATGCAGCATTTCGTTACGGACAGTTTTGTTGCATAAGACCGGGTCTGCCGCTATTGCTTTTTGTGATAGCTATCTATTTATATGTATAGTATATTAGAGGATAAATGAGAAAAATAAATTATTGGGTAGTCGTTGTTATTTTTGTATTAGCGTCATTTCTTATCGTTAGGATAGAGACGGCAAATAGCGGGGTTTCTTACAGTGCACGGCTTGATAAATTTCCCGTTAAGATAGGAAGCTGGCGGGGAGAAGACATTAAGGTGGAAGATCATGTTTTGGATATATTAGGTACAAAAGATGTTATTATACGCCGTTATAAAGATAAAAGCGGCGATACATTAATATTGACGGTTGTGTATTCCGATAACAACAGGGACAGTTTCCACCCTCCCGAATATTGTTATATAGGAGGAGGAGCAAAACTTATAAGTAAAACAAAAGAGGCGATACCTCTTGAGGGCGGAGGCAATTTTATTACCAATAAGCTGGTTATGAAGCATTCCGGAGGTGTCATCAAAGCGTGGTATTGGTATTCTGCCGGTGATACTTTTACTGATAGCTACTATCTCCAGCAGGCTGATTTTGTCTGGAAGGCCATTAAGGGCCGCGGGCTTGACGGAGCACTAATAAGAGTTTCCATAGACAGAGGGGGGGCTGATATGGAAAGAAAAACAAAAGATTTTATAAGAGAAGCTATTCCTTTTCTTAAAAAGACGCTTTAGCCTTTAACTCACTTCTTAACTTTATAATAAGTTGAAAAATATGGACAAAAATGTTATAATTGGGTTCCCTTACGAAGGGCAGTTAAAATATATGGATATCCTACCCTATAAACCGTATTTAAAAGAGACGCTTACACTTAGTTTGGAAAGGTGTATGAAGTCCGTCGATGCCGGGCGTGGTTCTATATTTCTTGTTGATAGCAATAGAAATGAACTGGTTCTAGGGGTGGCAAAGGCTTCCTCGGGTATTGATTTGGAAAATGTACGTACTCCCCTGGGAGAAAGAGTAGCGGGCAAGGTTGCCTTAGAAAGAAAACCATTTTTAGTGAAAAATATAGACGAAGAGATTAGATTTCCTTTGGAACCGCGTTATGATGATTATAATTCCAAATCTTTTGTTTCGGTCCCTCTTGAATTCTCAGGCGATTTAATAGGCGTAGTAAACGTTACCGATAAAACTAAAGGCGAAGTATTTGATGGCGAAGATCTAGATACGGTTCTAAGCATCTGTAAGTACCTGGGCATAACTATTTACAGTTTGAGGAGATTTTTAGAGAAACAGAGGAAGATAAACGAAAAACTAAGCAATGAGGTTGATACGCTTAGAAAAGAAATTAAAAGTTCAAAGAAATATTCTTCTTTGGGCAAAATAGTGGGCGGGTTAGTCCATGAGATAAATAATCCGCTTGACGGGGCAATACGTTATGTCAACCTTGCCTTTGATTCTGTTGATGAGGATAGCGTTGCGAGCAGTTATTTGCATGAGGCAAAGGAGGGGCTGGGGCGTATCGCTAAGATTGTCCGTTCCCTGCTTGATTTTTCCTGGAGCCTTTCGCCTCAAGCGCGCAAAATAGATGTTAATCAGACCATTGAAGAGTCTCTTTTTATGTTCAATCATTATTTCGTTTTTTCCAATATTGAGGTTAGGAAATTTTTTACATACGGCCTGCCGAAAATTCCTGATTTGCGCCTCAAGATTGCCCTTAACAATATAATAAAAAATGCCTGCGAAGAAATGAAAGACAAGGGAGTCTTAAGCATTTACACTGCGTTAAATAACGGCGCGATAGAAATTAAGATTAAAGATACAGGAAGGGGAATACCGCGTCAAGTGCAGGATAAGATATTTGAGCCTTTTTTTACCACTAAAAGCATGGGCGAGGGTTCCGGCCTTGGTTTGGCCATTACTTATGAGATAATTACAAGATATAAGGGAAATATTTATATAGACAGCACGCAGGGCGAGGGGACCACCTTTAATATCCGTTTACCATTATAAAAGTTGTGGCATATAAATGAACAAAGGGCATATTCTTATTGTTGACGATGAGCCTTTGACGAGGAAATCTCTATATGAGATTCTCAAAAAAAGAGGTTTTGACGTTGCCGGGGCCGCATCAGGAGAGGAGGCTCTCGGTATTATTTCAAAAGAGAGGCCTGATATCGTTGTAACCGACTTTAAAATGCCCGGAATAAGCGGTATAGGCCTGCTTAAAGAGATAAAAAAGATTGATTCGGGCATAGCCGTTATTATTATCACAGGTTACGGTTCTATAGACAGCGCGGTTGAAGCGATGAAAGAGGGGGCATTCGATTATATTACAAAGCCGATACTGGACGATGAAATAATGATTGTTATTGAGCGCATTTTTGAGCAGAAACACATCTTAGAAGAAAATAGGCTTCTTAGAAAACAGCTTGTTGAGACAAAGCGTGCCAGGTTTTATAATTTGATAGGGCATAATCAGCGTATGCAGAGCATTTATAACCTCATTGAAACAATAGCTCCTACAAACGCGAGCGTTTTAATTCAAGGGGAAAGCGGCACAGGTAAAAGGTTAATCGCGCAGGCAATACATAAAAGCGACCCCCATAGAAAAGATAGACCTTTTATAGAGGTAAGCTGCGGGGCTTTGCCTGAGACTCTTCTTGAGAGCGAACTTTTTGGCCACGTAAAAGGAGCTTTTACAAGCGCGATAAAAGACCGGCAGGGACGGTTTGAGGCGGCTGACGGAGGGGTAATCTTTCTTGATGAGATAGACGCATTCAGCCCTAAACTTCAGGTTAAGCTTTTAAGGGTTCTGCAGGAGGGCGAATTTGAGCGTGTGGGCGATACTCATACTGTAAGTGTAGACGTAAGAGTGATAGCCGCTACCAATCAAAATTTAAAGGAATTAATTAGCAGAAATGAGTTCCGGGAGGACTTATATTACCGGCTTAATGTTATACCCATAAATGTTCCTCCCCTGAGGGAAAGAAAAGATGATTTGCCGCTTTTGGTTGAACATTTTCTGAAGAAATGTTCAGCCAAATCAAAGAAGGAGGTCACGGACATATCAGGTGAAGCTATGGATGCGCTTGCTCTTTATGATTGGCCGGGAAATGTGAGGGAGCTTGAAAATGTTATAGAGAGGGCGGTAATTTTGTCTAAGGGGAAAAGCATAGAAAGGGATGATTTACCAGAGAACATATTGGATATTTTATCATCGCGTAATGGCGCAAGTAAAGAGAAGAGAGGACACAGAACACTTAAGGAGGCATTGGGAGATTCGGAAAGGGAAATAATCAGGAATACGCTTGAAGTTTGTTCCGGTAACCGCAAGAAAGCCGCTCAGATTTTGGGCATAAACCGTACTACTCTTTATAATAAAATGAGAGAATACGGGCTGTTTGAAGAAAGGGACGCAGACGTAGTTAAGTAAAACGTGGCGAGTGCGAAGTGGATAAGAGCTTATATTTTTGTGGAATAATAGACTGCGCAAAGTGGCAGAGAATTCAGGACCATTTTTCTGAAGTTCTTGGTACTACCATTGTCACTCTTACTAAAGAAAAGAAATTTATTACATCTGTGAGTAATGCCTCTTCTTTATGCACGGATATTCTGAAAATTAATCCAAAAGCCCCTTCCCAGTGCAGATGGTGCCTTCCTGATGATTTAAATAATTCAAATGGTAATTGGAAAGAAGGTTTTGCCTGTCCCGTTGGTTTACATAACTTTTTTATCCCCATCGATGTTAAAGAGAAGGCTATAGCCTATTTGTGGCTGGGCCCTGTAATATTAGGCAAGCGTCCAGATAAGAAATGGCTTACTAATAAGGCCTTGAGTATGGATATAGACCCTGACAGGTTTATATATGCTTTCAGGGAGATAAAGACATTTAGTTTTTACAATATTAAATCTGTCATTGAATTCTTACATGACGTATCTTCGTATATTATTCAGCTGGAATATCAGAATATGGAATTAAGGAGCATTACGCCTGAGTTCATAAGTGTTTTTAACAAAGCGTATTCTTTATATGTCGATAAACTGTTTGGCGCGCTTTTAGACGTTTCTTTTAGTTCTACAGGAGCTGACCGCGGCTCAGTGATGCTTTTTGACGATAAAAGCGGCAAACTGTATATTAATAAATCCAAAGGCATTCCCAAAGATATTGTGGAGAATACCCAGCTTGAGCTGGGGGAAGGCATAGCCGGTATAGTAGCAAAGGAGAAGAAATCATTTTTTATCGATAGCACCTTAACCGATGAACGCATAACCAGCCGTTTGCATAAACCTCAGATAAAATCTTCCATCTCTGTTCCTATCGAGGTAAGGGAGAAAGTTTTAGGCGTTCTTAATGTTGCTACTCTTCGCCGCTCTTCCGATAAATTATCCAGAGCCAGCATAGATATGGTAAAAAACCTCATTAAGCTCATAGACTCTGCCTTAGGAGACCTTCCTATTACAAAATTTAGTCAGTAACCAGGAAGCGCAAAGTCACATGCCGCCAGTTATCTCGAACCGAACCCACCTACGCGGTGGTCTTAAGAGCGGTGGGAAGAATTGACTACAATTTCTAACTTGACATATCCTTTTCAAAAGAAAATGTAAAGTTATTCCCTTGTTCCACCCGGCAGGTGGAACAGAAGGGGAATAATTTTGATACAATAACAATTGAATCAATAATGTGTCAAAAAGTCGCATGTCGCAAGGATATCCTCCTTCGTCCTTCGGACTACGGCGGGCAGGCACCTCCTTCGCCAAAGGCTTCGGCGGGCAGGCACCTCCTTCGCCAAAGGCTTCGGCGGGCAGGCACCTCCTTCGCCAAAAGCTACGGCGGGCAGGCACGTCACAGAATTACGTATCGCGTATCGAGCAGTGCGTATTGCGAATTAAAAAATAATGATTTTATCAAGAATATAAAACGCGATACGCATGACGAGATACGATATTTTGTAATCTTGTGAGTTATGACATATGGCTTGTAGTCTGTAGCTTGTGGAAGTGATTATCGTTTTTTCTTTGCCGTCCGTCTTTTAGACGCAGGGGGAATACCGAGTTCTTCTCTGTACTTTGCGACTGTCCTGCGGGCGATATTTAAGCTCTCTTTACGCAGCAAGTCAGAAATCTTACTGTCGTTTAAGGGGTGTCTTTTATTTTCTTCATTTATAATATCGTATATATAGGTTTTGATAGATTCCCTTGACAAATGTATTCCTACTTTTGTTTTTATGGGTTTGCCGAAGAAATAATTCAGCTTAAATATTCCATGTGATGTCTTTACGTATTTGCGGTTTACAACTCTTGATATAGTAGATTCATTTCTTTTTACTTTTCTTGCAATGTCTTTTAGCGTAAGTGGTTTTAGGAGTGCTGTATCGCCGTGGTCGAAGAAATCTTTTTGAATATCCAGAATGCATTTTGCAACGTTTCTTAGTGTGCTGTCTCTTTGTGACAGCGCTTTCTTAAGGTTAAGGGCGGACTTTATTTTCTCCTGGATATATTTCTTCGTTTCCAGCGGAACTTTGCCTGATTTTATGATGTTCTTATAAAGAGGGTTTATCTTGAAAGAAATAGTGCTTGCGCTATTAATAATAATTTCATAATCAGATTTATTCTTTTCTATAATAACATCGGGATAGTTATGATGCGTTTTGGATGCTCCGCCGAAAGAATACAGCCTTCCCGGTTTGGGTTCGAGCTTGGCAATTTCTTTTATGGCAGATTTTACTTTATCCGGGCTCACTTTAAGTTTTCTGGCTATAAATCTAATTTTATTCCTTGCTACATCGGGGAGGAATTTTCCCACAATTCTATAAGCCAGAGTATTGGTTTTATTTTTAGATTTAAGTTGTATAAGAAGGCATTCTTTAAGGTTTCTCGCTCCTATCCCGGCAGGTTCCATGCTTTGTATCATAGAAAGGGAGTTTTCTGTATCGCCGCGTGTGATAGCCTTATTTAAAGGGTCATTCCTGTCGTTAAGAAAACGGACTATTTCTTCCACAGGCAGTGTTAAGTAACCGTTTTCGTCAATATAATGTATTATGAATTCTCCTATAATATATTCTTTATCGCTAAGCTTGCGCATACGCAGCTGCTGAAGAAGGATTTCCTGAAGAGTTTTTTCTTTTGTGATGAGATTATCCTGGTAACTTTTTATTTTATTAAGTTCATTTGCATAATCTCCTGTTGGGTATTGCTGGTATTCGTTTTGATAAGTTGTCTCTAGAAATGATTCCTCCAAAGATGCTGTCTCGCTGGAATCTTTCATTTCTTTTTCTATCACAGGGTTTTCTTCAATTTCTTTTTCTATGTAATTTCTTAGCTCCAAGAAGGGCATCTGAAGTATATGGAGAGACTGTCTCATTTGAGGGGTAAGAGCTAATTTCTGTACAAATTTTTGGGTTTGTTTTAGGTCCATCACTATAAATTACCATTTATTTGTTTACTATTCAAGGTGTTGCCCCCGTATGAATTGCTCTGCCCGGACATTCCCCAAGAACAACCCTGAATTTCTCTAATACGCCGTAATCCACTTAAGAAAATTAAAATCCGTATCATTGATTGGATAGATTTTAAAGCTAAAAATGAGGAAACTGTTTCCCCAAAATTTTGAAAAACCAACATTTTCAAGCATTTTTTGAGTCCAAAATTTAGCCTCAAACCATATTCTGCCAGCTTTCAAAAAAATGGGGAAACTCCTCGAGCAATAATACTTGACAGGAGCTAACTTATATAATAATCTATTTATCTAAAGCTGCATAGTAAAAGACGTATGATTGTGGATTCTAGGGAGCCAGTTTTCGTATAGCCAGGAAAAGGTGAATCATGGATAATAGAAGGATTAGCTGGTTTGTTCCGCCGCTTATATTAATTATTATAATTATCGCGGTGAATATCGTATATTATCGGAAAAGAAGCCGTTCTTTAAAAAGGATTGTTATAAAACAAGACAATAGAGAATATTCTCAGGAGAATCAGGAAAGGATTGCCAAAAAGGCGACCATTGTGCCTTTGAAAGAATCCTTACCAAAGGCCCAAAAAGAACAAAAAAAGCATCTTTCGGTTGCCAAGGGAAAGAAATTTGCTATTCAGGTAGCCTCTTTCCGGAAAAAGAAAAGAGCGCTTGAGTTTGTAGAATCTCTCAAGAAAGACAACTATCTTGCTTATATAGTAGCTAAAAACCTGGGAAACAAAGGCACTTGGTATAGGGTTAGAATCGGCAATTTCTCCAGTAAAAGTGATGCGGATAGCGTCCTAAAAGAAGTCAAAACAAAATACCTTCAGAGCTTTATTACTTCATATATTAGCCCCTGATATTAGTCTCTAAGAGTCTGGGTTTCCCGGAACAGCA
>MVCW01000066.1 GCA_002049895.1 Candidatus Omnitrophica bacterium 4484_171
GACGAAGGAGGTGCCTGCCCGCCGTAGTCCGAAGGACGAAGGAGGTGCCTGCCCGCCGTAGTCCGAAGGACGAAGGAGGTGCCTGCCCTTAGGGTACAGCATTTTCCCGGTTAGTTTCGCAACCGCAACCATTCTGCAAGCCTAAACTTTCGGCCCTATCAAGGCGCAATTACTCTGATATTACCCTCTATATATAGTATTACGCTTGTAAGGACGCAACATATGGGAAAATAGTGGTAAATACATTAAAAATTTTCTTGACATAGCAAGGCAAAGATATTTTAATAGAAGTGTATCCAAGCAGTATAGAGTAGTATCAAATAGTATCAGTAATTATCAGGGACTACTGAACAGTATGAGGAAAAAATATTATAATGCTCAAGAAGTAGCCAAAGAATTGGGGATTTCCAAACAGACTCTTGTCCGTTACGAGAAGAAAGGGGTTTTTCCTGAACCCAAAAGGAATCTTGTTAATAAATGGAGAGAGTATACAGTATCCGACCTTGCTAAGTTGAGAAAAATATTGGGGAGGGTATGAGAATAATATTTATAATATTTGTTTTGTTTCTTGTTTCCTGTTCTACACAAGAGGAGCCCAGAACACAGGGTTTACATAGAAAGAAAAAGATATTCAGGAAAACAGATATGAATAGTAATACTATAACTAAGAGAGCAAAGGTTATAAGCCGCACTTTGAATATCAATCCTTTTCTTACAAAAGAGGAGGAAGCGTCTATTCATGATTCGTACGAGAAGCCGCTGAGTTTAAGATTATCGGCAATATTTTATTCCCCCCCTAACAGCAAAGCAATTATAGACGGGCGTATATTAAAAGAGGGTGACAAGATTAATAACAAGATTATAAAAGAAATTAAACTTAGAGAAGTAATATTGAAAGATTCTAATAGCAAATATATCCTTAGAATAGAAGGATTAAAAAAATAAGTTCTAATGATTAGGAATAATCATTTAATTCAACAGGTCTTATTAGAAAATTTGTTTCTAAGATGGTAAAACCAAAACTTAAGTATTTATTTATATCTATTGTGGTTACGGCAGTACTTTCAGAAGTTATTACAATGGGCGCAGCGTTTTCTAAAGAAGGCGGTGCTCAAAAAGAAGCGGTTCAGAATAAAGCGGCTCAGGTTAAAACAGCCGAAAACAATAAAGGAGAAAATAAAGAGAATGTCTCTTCTGATTCTCCTGTTTTTGAAGTGAGACGTCTTAAGACAAATGAACCGCGCTATTCCATAGAGCTCAGGGGCGTGGAATTGGGTGATCTTTTTAGGGTTTTCGCTCATGATTACAAGTTTAATTTCTTGGTAGATAAAGGGGTAAAAGGGAAAGTAACAGCAAGTTTTACAAATATCTCTTTAGAGGAAGCATTGGAAAGAATCGCCCAGATGAATAATTTAGCTCTTAAGAAAGAGGGGAATGTAATTATTGTCAAGCCTAATTTAATTACTAAGATGTTTATCCTGCGGTATATAGAAGCTGATAAACTCCTTGGCATCTCCAGGAACAAGCAGGGCCAGAAGGAGCAGGGTGAAGGCGAAAAGTCAATGGCTACGATATATGACCTTCTATCTCCTGAGGGAAAGATTTTATCGGGACCGCAGTCAAATTCTATTGTAGTCATTGATTACCCTCCTAATGTTGAGAAAGTGAAGAATTTTATTACGGCGGTGGATCAGAAAATGAGCAGGAAGGTATTTAAATTAAAATATCTTTCTGTAAAAGATTTATTCCCCAGTTTAATCAGTGAGGAGATAAATAGACGAAAAGAGCAAAGGGATGAAAGAGAAAAGGAGAGCGATGAAATAAAAGGCATCAGGGGAACGGCAGGAGCGGAAAATTAGCCATGAGGAAACCAATAAATATTTTTGTAATTAGTATGATTGTAATGATGTTTTCATGTCCTTCTCTTATGGGCCAGGCAGGAGGCGGTTCTAAAACAAAAATGGAAGAAAGCCCTATCTTTAAACTTCTTTCCGAAACTGGCAAAATCATTCCTGATGCGGAGACTAATTCTTTTCTTGTGATTGATTATCCCGCGAATATTGCAATGGTCAAAGATTATTTGAAAATGGCTGATATTCCCGACAAACAAATTCTTATTGAAGCAAGAGTTGTTGAAGTAAAATTAGCGAAAGAACATTCTATGGGTGTTAACTGGAGTCTTCTTAGCAGCAAGGTATTCCAGTTAGGGAGTGGTTTGAAGTCTTACGGAGGAATATTGTATCAATTATCATCCGGAGGATACACAGCGAATCCCGAAGGGCAGGATCTTGCTATAGATTCGAATGGCAATTATATTACAATTCATCAGGGGCCAAGGCAAATGATTCCCTTTAGAAATCCTATATGGAAGCCTCTGACATCCGGCGGCGTTGAGCAAAATCCGTTTACCTTAGGGCTATTCAATAATAATATCGATGTAGTTTTGAAGTGTTTAACTACTCAACTTGATACAAACGTGCTTTCCGCTCCTAAAATTACCACAACTAACAACCGCAGGGCAAGAATAGATGTAACTAAAACTGTTCCCTATGTAGAAAAAGTTGAAAGTGAAGTGGACAGCGATACTAACGTTACAACTTATACCTATACATATACTTATGCCGATGAAGGCGTGAATTTGTCAGTAACTCCTCTAATAAATTCCGATGGTTCAATTACGATGGATATTCATCCTGAGGTTAAAGAGATTGTCGCCTGGCATAATATGCCTACTGTTCCAGGCGCGGCGACCCCTCCTCAATTGCCCGAGACCGATGTGCGGGTAGCTTCGACTAAAGTTACAGTAAGGCCGGGACAGACTATAGTCATCGGCGGATTGATTAGGAATAAAGTTACGCATGGAGTAACTAAGGTTCCTCTTCTAGGCGATTTGCCTTTCCTGAAGAATCTTTTTCGCAGTAAGATAGATACTACTGACAAGACAGAGCTTTTAATTTTTGTCTCGCCTACCATAATTAATTCTAAGGTTTTAATGGACATGGATGAACAGCGTAGTTTGGGAATAGCGAAGTTGAGCCGCAAGAATCAGGAAAAAGAGGAAAGAAAAATATTTTATCAGCGGTTAGACCGTTTAGCAAAAGAAGTTAAGGAATTAGCTAAGAAAAGAAGGAGTTTACAAGAAGAGATTATCGAAGAGAAGAAGAAAAGTTTGTCTTTTAAACCCGCTGCTGCGGAATTCAACCCTTAGAATACCCGCCGGGTGCCCTAAAAACCTAATGTGAGCAAGAGATTACCGCGGGCATATCGCCGCTACGGTCATATAAAAATATGCCTTAAAAAAAAGGTTCTTTCTTATTTTTTGTGAGATTGAAAGAACCTGGGCCTAAAGATGATAGAGAGCAGAATAAATCTTTAGTTTCCCATTCCCCGGTTCCCATTTTCCTCGATACAATCTAACATTTCTTGAAGGCAATGGCATTCTGCCGGCATCTTGAAGTTTATTATAATATCCGATATACTTAGTTTACGATGATTAACAGAAGCATCAAGCTGTTTAGTCTTACAGTTATCTTTATAGGTTTCTCTTCTGTTTTTGCTCAAAGCCTTTTAATCAGGGAGATGCTGGTTGTATTGTATGGCAACGAGATAGCGGTAGGAATTATTCTTTCCTTTTGGCTGTTTTGGACAGGCGCAGGTTCTTTTTTAGGCGCCAGATTATTAAAAAGGACGCCTTCGCGATTATTATTCTATTCTGCTTATATAATCTTTTCCGCTGCTGTTATATTAGAACTAATATTGGTGAGAAATGTAAGAATAATCTTCCATTTTGAGCCGGGAGAGCTTATTTCTCCTTTTGCCATGTTCGTTATATCCGCGCTTACTCTTTCTCCATTTGCTATTGTAAATGGTTTGCTTTTTTATTTATGTATACAGATAGCTTCAGGAAAATTAGGTAGCGGAGGGGTTGGTTTTGTTTATTCACTGGATGCTTTCGGGGATATGCTGGGCGGGATTGTTTTCTCTTTCTTATTTGTTTTTCTGTTTAGTCCGCTGAAGAATTTATATATTATAATGATGTTGAATATATTATTCATCGCAGGCATATTCTTATTTGAAAAGATAAGCATAAAAACAAAAGCAGGTATTTCCGCCATTATTTTGCCGTTTCTAATATTGGGATTTATGCTAAAGCCGATAGAAAAAGGTTTGATTAAGAGAGAATGGCATGGATTTGATGTTTTGGGAGTTAAATCTTCTCTGTATGGGGACTTATTAATCACAAAGCACGAGAATACCTATTCTCTTTACGAAAATGGCATCCTGGCTTTTACTTTTCCTTTTAAGATGGACTCGGAAGAGAGCGTACATTTTCCTCTCCTGGAAAGCGGCTCAGTAAAAAGAGTCTTAGTAATAGGTTCAGGTGTGCGCGGTCTGCTTAGCGAAGTCTTAAAATATCCTGTTTGTGAGGTGGATTATCTTGAGTTAGACCCTGTACTGATAAGTTTTGTAAAACAATATTTGCCGCAATCGGACAGGAAAGCGTTGAGTGACCCAAGAGTGAAAGTTTTTAATGTAGAAGCCAGAGTTTTTCTTAATCATTATAAAGGGGATAAATTTGACGCTGTTCTTCTTAATACGCCGGCGCCTTATACGGCATACTTAAACAGATTCTATACTTATGAGTTTTTTGAGAGAATAAAGGATATATTAAGCGGTGGCGGAGTACTGTCGTTTACTTTACCCTCCAAAGAGGATTATTTAACCAGGGACATGAGAGATTTTGATGCTAGTATATACCATACTTTGATAAAAGTTTTTCCCAACATTATGCTCATACCCGGCAATAAGCTTCGTTTTATAGCTTCTTCGTCTTCGGAATTTCTTACCTATAATGTTGATATTTTATCAAGGCGCATGGTTAAGTACGGCCTTAAAACAAAGTTTATAAATAAATATTATTTTAAAATGAAATTTCTGCCCTGGCATATAGATTATGTCCGCCGCATATTAAGCAGCACTACCGCAGTAAGGCTGAATTACGATTTTGAACCAATAAGTTATTATTACGGCATGAAACTCTTCTTTTCTCATTTTCGTTCCCGTTTAAGTAACTTTCCTGATATGTTTATCAAGATTAATGCCGGTGTTTATTTTATAGTTATATTCTTATTCATTTTCCTGATTTTTATAATAGGTAAGAACCGCATGCTGGGTGCCTGCGTATTTAGTATGGGTGCTTTAGGCATGAGTTCTGTTGTATTGTCTGTTTTGGGGTACCAGATAGTTTTCGGTTATGTTTATCACAAAATCGGCCTAATCAGCGCTGTATTTATGCTTGGAGTTTCCCTTGGGGCATCGTGGCTGTATAGAAAGGTTAAACATCCGCATATAAGAATGTTAGTTTATTCACTTCTATTAAGCGGTGTGTATATGGTATGTATACCGTATATTTTCAGAGTACTTAAATATACGTTTTCAGCAATGGAAATAGTTTCCTTATTCCTGCCCTTTTTTATGGGGCTCATTGTCGGTTTTATTTTTCCTTTAGCAAACAGATTATACAATAAGGACAAAGGATTGTCAGTATCGGCAGCGGGCTTATTCTATTTCTATGACCTTATCGGAGGGGCAGCGGCGGGAGTTACCTTAAGCCTTATATTTATTCCTCTATATGGAATTTTCATGAGTGCTGGTATAATTAGTTTTATGGCATTTGTATGCAGCGGTTTCTTGTTACTGGACTACTATAGGAGGTAATGATGACGAAGCGGGTTTTGTTCTGCGTATTGTATTTGTTTATACTTTCCGGTGTATGTTATTCTCAAAATGCGTCTAGGGAAGCGCTTTTTTGGGATAAATTAGAAGATAACACCGTTCAGTGCCGCCTATGCCCAAGAAAGTGCGTTATACCTCAGGGGACGAGAGGGTATTGCGGAGTAAGAATTAACCGTAATGGTAAACTGTTTACTTTAGCCTACAATAATCCTGTAGCTGTAGCGATTGACCCTATTGAGAAGAAACCGTTTTTTCATGTTTTGCCGGGAACAGGCGCCCTTTCTATCGCCGTGGCAGGATGCAATCTGCGCTGTGTTTTTTGCCAGAATTGGAATATTTCCCAGAAGAGGCCCGATGAGACAATTAATTATAATATTACCCCTCAGGGCATAGTAGATTTAGCTAAGAAGTATAAAGTTCCTTCCATAGTTTTTACCTATACCGAGCCTACTGTCTTCTATGAATATATGCTTGATATAGCTAAATTGGCCAAGAAATACGGTTTACACACGGGGATGCATACTTGCGGTTATATTAATCCCGTCCCCCTAAGAAAGCTTCTTGAATATATGGATTTTGTTGATGTTGATTTGAAATCTTTTAGTGATAAGTTTTATCAGGAGTTGGGCAATGGCGCTCATCTTGCTCCTATTCTTGAGACACTTAAGACGATAAAAAAATCAGGTACTCATCTTGAGATAACTACCCTTGTAATTCCAGGGAAAAACGATTCTGAGAAAGAGATTCGTGCGATGTGCGAGTGGATAAAGGATAACCTGGGGGCTGATACCCCTATAAGTTTTTCACGGTTTTTCCCTCAGTTTAAGTTAAAGAATATTCCTCCCACACCGATTGAAACATTAAAAGAGGCTTATTCAACAGCAAAGTCTGTAGGCCTTGAATATGTATATATAGGCAATGTACCCGGCATAAAAGAGGAGTCTACATTCTGTCCTCATTGCGGTAAGATTTTAATAAAGCGTTTCGGGTATTCTATTTTAGAGAATAATATAGTGGGAGGAAAGTGTAAATTTTGCGGAAAGAAGATTGACGGGGTGTGGAAATAGAATATCTGTCTCATTTACGAGTGTCTGCAATATGTATATTCGTATTGCAAAGATGGGGCGGTGTTTCCGATATATACAATAATTTC
>MVCW01000008.1 GCA_002049895.1 Candidatus Omnitrophica bacterium 4484_171
ATGCATACCGTTATACTCTGTTAAACTAAAATTCAGGTTTGAAGCTGTCATAAAAAACATTACATTTTCACGTAGTAATTAAATATTAGATTTTGTTATTGTAACAACACATGCCTAAATATGGTCTTGTAATTACAGAATTAATTGCTATAATATATAATTCTTTCCTTTTTTGCTTAATCGGAGGTAATTAACCATAGTTTTCGCGTTTTTTAGCGAAAATTAATTAAAATGGAGGCGTAATATGTCAAGAAGAAAGATAACGATGGACGGGAATACCGCAGCCGCTTATGTTGCTCATGCGACAAATGAAGTCTGTGCTATTTATCCGATAACTCCCTCTTCCGGCATAGGGGAAATGGCGGATGCTAAGTCGGCCAGGGGAGAGAAAAATATATGGGGTCAGGTCCCTACTGTATCAGAGCTGCAGTCTGAAGCCGGAGCTTCCGGAGCTGTCCACGGTTCATTAACAGGAGGTGCGGTAACCTCAACGTTCACCGCTTCTCAGGGGCTTCTTTTGATGGTTCCCAATATGTTTAAGATTGCCGGAGAGTTGACTCCGGCAGTTTTTTATGTTACGACCCGTACTGTTGCCACTCATGCCCTTTCTATATTCTGTGACCATTCTGATGTTATGGCTGTGCGTTCTACGGGGTTTGGAATACTATTTGCTTCCAGTGTTCAGGAAGTTATGGATTTATCCGTAGTCGCTCAGGCTGCAACTTTAGAATCCCGTGTTCCTGTTGTTATGGCTTTTGACGGTTTTCGCACTTCACATGAGATTCAGAAAATAGAGGAGTTAACTTCTGATGATATGCGTGCGGTTATAAAGGAAGAATATGCCATAGCCCACAGGCTAAGAGGCCTTAATCCCGATAAGCCTTCTATAAAAGGTACTTCCCAGAATCCTGACGTATATTTTCAGGAAAGAGAAACAATTAATCCTTTTTATCAGAAAGCACCTGCGGTTTTTCAGAAAGTTATGGAGCGTTTCGGTAAAGTTGCGGGGCGCCAGTATCATCTTTTTGATTATTTCGGAGCCAAAGACGCCCGAAGAATAATTGTTATTATGGGTTCCGGAGCTGAAACTGTGGCTGAAACTGTGGATTATATGAATAAGAAAGGCGAAAGAGTAGGGTTTATAAGGGTGCGTTTGTACCGTCCTTTTGACGTCCGGGCGTTTATTAACGCTATACCGGAAACAACTAAGTCAATAGCTGTATTAGACCGCACGAAGGAACCCGGTGCAATAGGAGAACCTCTTTATCTTGATGTGCGCTCCGCTGTAGGAGAAGCAATGGAGGCAGGTTTTGCGCCCTTTAAGGAGTGGCCGAAAATTGTCGGCGGAAGGTACGGATTAGGTTCAAAAGAATTCAACTCTTCAATGGTGAAGGCTGTATTTGACAATCTTGCCTCTGGCAGCCCGAAAAACCATTTTACCCTGGGCATTGTCGATGATGTTTCTTCGTCAAGCCTTAAAGCAGACGATTCTTTTTCTACAGAGGACCCCGAAACTTTTCGGGGTATTTTTTATGGGTTAGGTTCCGATGGAACGGTAGGGGCAAATAAGAATTCCATAAAAATTATAGGCGAGTTAACAAACAATTATGTGCAGGGCTATTTTGTCTACGATTCAAAAAAAGCTGGTTCTAAGACAATTTCTCATCTTAGGGCGAGTAAAAATCCTATCCGCAGCACTTACCTTATACAGAAAGCGAATTTTGTTGCCTGCCATAATTTCAGTTTCCTGGAAAAATATGATATTTTTTCTTCTGCCGAAGATAAGGCGGTATTCCTGTTAGCAAGTCCTTACAGTAAAGATGAGGTTTGGGATAAACTTCCCATACCGGCTCAGAAAGCGATTATTGAGAAGAAGCTTAAGTTTTATATTGTGCGTGCTTTTGATATAGCCCGGGAATTAGGCCTGGGAGTAAGAATAAATACTATTATGCAGACAGCATTCTTTAAAATCAGCAATGTAATTCCCATAGATGACGCTGTCAAGGCGATAAAAGATTCTATCAGGAAAACTTACGGTAAGAAGGGCGAAGATGTAGTGGCAATGAATGTCAAAGCCGTAGACAGAGCGCTTGAGGCGGTTGAAGAGATAGCGGTGCCGGATAAGGTTAGCAGCAAGATAGAGATACCGCCGATTGTTCCAGATAGCGCCCCTGAGTTTGTAAAAAAAGTTACCGCGCCGATGATTGCGGCCAGAGGAGATGACCTTCCGGTTTCAGTTTTCCCCAATGACGGGACATGGCCAACGGCCACTTCCCAATATGAGAAGCGTAATATCGCCTTGAATATACCGGAGTGGAATCCCGAGATTTGTCTCCAGTGCGGGCAGTGCAGTATTGTATGTCCTCACGCTGCCATACGGATGAAAATATACGATAAGAAACTGCTGGAAAATGCTCCCGAAGGGTTTAAACATATACAGGCAAAAGGCAAAGGGCTTGATGATAAAGTATTTACTATTCAGGTTGCGCCTGAAGATTGTACAGGATGCAGTGCCTGTGTTTATAGGTGTCCTGCGCTCGAGAAAGGCGCAAATAAACAGCCTACAGGCAGGAAGGCAATTAATATGGTTTCCCAGCTTAAGATAAGAGAAAGAGAAAGAAGGAATTTTGAGTTTTTCCTTTCTATTCCTGATGCAAAATCGGCTGAGCTTACTTTTAACATATCAACAGTCAAGGGCTCTCAGCTTATGCGGCCGTTATTTGAGTTCTCAGGGGCTTGCGCTGGCTGCGGCGAGACTCCATATGTTAAATTGCTGACTCAGCTTTTCGGGGACAGGGCTTTAATTGCTAATGCTACGGGGTGTTCTTCTATTTATGGAGGAAACCTTCCTACTACGCCTTATTGTGTGAATCATGACGGCCGCGGGCCGGCATGGTCAAATTCTCTCTTTGAGGATAATGCGGAATTCGGGTTTGGTATGCGCCTTGCGGTAGACCAGATTACAGATAGAGCAAAAGAATTGCTCAAACAGCTTAAGGATAAAGAATTGAAGGATAAAACACAGATTATTGATGATATACTCAACTCAGAACAAAAAACTTCTGTGCAGATAGAACAGCAGCGAGTCCGTATAGATGAATTAAAGAAGCTTTTGGCAGAGATTAGCACCCCTTCAGCCAAAGAGCTGCTTACAATCGCAAATTACTTAGCTGCTAAGAGTGTATGGATTTTAGGCGGTGACGGATGGGCCTATGATATCGGTTACGGCGGACTTGACCACGTTATTGCCCAAAACAGAAATGTTAATGTTTTGGTTCTGGATACCGAGGTATATTCTAATACCGGCGGCCAGATGTCTAAAGCAACACCTATGGGGGCGATTGCCAAATTTGCCGCCGCGGGCAAACCGCTTTTTAATAAGGATCTCGCCCTTTTGGCGGTTACGTACGGGACGATTTATGTGGCACGTATTGCTATGGGGGCAAACCCCGCTCAGGCAATTAAGGCTTTTATTGAGGCTGAAAGCTACAACGGCCCTTCGCTTATTATAGCCTATTCTCATTGTATCGCTCATGGGATAAATATGACTAAAGGCATGGATCAGCAGAAGAAGGCTGTTGAAAGCGGGTTCTGGCCGTTGTTCAGGTTCAATCCTGACCTTATAAAAGAAGGCAAAAACCCTCTTCAACTGGATAGCAAAGCTCCGAGTATCCCGTTGGAAGAGTATGTTTACAATGAGAATAGATTCAGGTCGTTAAAGGCATCTGACCCTGATAGAGCGAAGGATTTACTGCTGAAGGCGGAGAAGGAAATAAAACGCCGTTTTAAGATGTATGAACATTTATCAAGAATGGATTACAGTTCGATTTAGCTCAAATTTAGACAATGGCTGTGTTTATTCACCGTAAGAAAATGCTTGCATTTTGTTACGGTTGTGCTATAAGAATAATTCTTGAAGTCCTGCAGTTAGATATTTGAAAAACAGACTGATATGCACGGGAGTTAATAACGGAAGCATTTGTACACAGATGGCTGCAGAAAGGAAACGAATGATTGCTGATTATATCTGTGCTAATCTGTCTGCCCCGTTGTCCGAAGGACTCACGGGGTATATCCTTCTGCGCTAATCTGTGTTGACACGAAGTGTCAAAAGGAGGTTTATAATGGCAAAAGTAACAATTGATGAGAATGCCTGCGTAGGGTGTGGTTTATGCGTAAATAACTGCCCTGATTGTTTTGAATTGACAGATGCCGGTGTGGCTAAGGTTAAATCAAGCGAGTGCCCCAGTTGTGACCTTAATGAAGTTGCAAGCCAGTGCCCGGTTAATGCTATATCGGTTGAGGAATAAAAAGGGCTAAAATTGTTTCAATTTCTTTATAGGAAATTCTTTCTCTAATTGAGAAAAGAAATTAATCTGTCTAAAGAATGTTTTCTGGGAGAGTATTCTTTGGCGGTAATCTTCCTTTTCCTTCTTGAATTTATCTTCGTCTATTGGGAGGAAATCTTCTAATTTAGCTATGTAAACTCCTCTTTTTACGGTAATAATATCAGGATATACGTCTCCTTTCTTAAGGCCGAATATAGCCTCAGATATATCCCGGCTTATTCCTGTTTTCTCTGCGAGCCCCCGGCGTGTTAAGTATTCTGTCGTATTGTTTTCTAAGCTGTATTCCTTTGCTATATTGGATAGGCTGGATTTGCCTGAAAGGGCAGATTTTAATATATCTTTTGCTTTGGATTCCGTATCGGTTTTTATTTTATCCCTCTTTAGCTCATCCACAATTTTATCTTTTACTTCATCAAGGGAAGGCGTGGTTCCTTTTTCTTGCGCAATTTTCTCAAACAGTATATAATTTCTGCCTTCTTCGATAAGAGGGCTCAGCTTATTAAGCGGCATGGAGAGCGCCAGTTCGTCGGCTTTCTTGCCCCATTTTAATCCGCCGGGAGGATGATTTCTGTCAAAATATCCCGTTGTCTGGAATTGAAGGGAAAACTTTTTTATAATAGAAATTATGCTTTTTGTATTTTCTGCGCGGCGCAGCAGCTTATCAATGACAGTTTTATCCTTATCTTTATCAAGCAGAATATATCTTATTTTTATCCTGGGAAGATTGCTGAAATTGCTTTTGTGTCCATTGTAATAGTCATTAATTTCTTTATCAGTCACATTTACCTCTTTACTCAGTTTGCTATACGGGATATAGATATAAGAAAGTTTTACCTGCTCATTATCAATTTTATAGAGATTCTTTATTTCATCTTCTTTGACCGTTACATTTCTTACATATTTATCAAGGACCATACCGGCGGTTAGTATTTTTCTTATGTATTCTTCAAATATCCTCGGTGTCATCATCAGCTGTTCTTTTATGTTTCTTTCATAAGCCTCTTCATTAAACCTGCCTTTAATGGAAAAAATATTTTCAATTGTTTTTACTACGTCTTTATCACTGGCTTTTATCCCGTCTTTCTTTGCTTTGTGCAAAAGAAGAATAAATTGGAAAGCTTTAGTTTCCAGCATTTGCTGGTTTGTTTTGGCATAGAAATCCTGGCCCATTGTGAGGCGGTAATAAATATTTGCCATAGTGAGGTACTCTTTAAATTCGGAGTAACTTAGGGGTTTTCCCGCGACAGTTATAATGGCGTTTTTCCTCTTGCCGCGTATAAAAGAAGACACGCCCCAAAATGCGAAAGAAGGGATAATAACGATTAAAAGTATCCAGAAAGTTGTTTTTATATGGCGCGCCCTGAATTTGTTAAGCATATAAAGACATAATAATGGTTTTTCGTTTTTTTGCAACATTTTTTTATTCTGATATAATAAATAAAGTTATAAACTATGTTGGCCTGTATGTATTTTTGCTGGTTAAAAGGCGAATCTTACAGATATCACTGTAGAGTTATAAAATATGAGAAAATTTATTCTTTCGCCGCATACTCTTAATCTATTTGAAGAGTGTCCGCGTTGTTTCTGGTTCCATATGGTAAAAGGCGGTTACTATAAGAGGCCGCAGCAGCCCGCATCGACCCTGCCCGGCGGAATGGACGGGTTGATAAAAAAGTATTTTGATATATACAGGCAAAAACAGCTAATGCCCCCTGAGATTAAAAACATAAAAGGGAGGCTTATCGAAAAGAGTAAGATTAGTAAATGGCGTAATTGGAGAACAGGGCTTAAGTTTACCGACAGTGACGGATGTTTGCTTATTGGCGCTCTTGATGAGTGTCTCATAGAAAATAACACGTATATTCCGATGGACTATAAAACGCGTGGTTTTCCGCTAAAATACAATTCCACATCATACTATACGTTACAGATGAGTTGTTATAATTTTCTTCTTCATAAGAATAATTACAGTGTTTCTAACTATGCGTATCTTGTTTTTTATATACCTTCTGATTATCCCAGTGAGGGTATTATTAAGTTTGACATAGAGCCAATAAGAGTAGAGACGTATCATCCTGACAAAGTGTATTCAATATTCAGGTCAGCGTTAAGCACTATTTTTAAAAGCGAACCTCCTCCTATGGCGCAGGATTGTCCGTTTTGCGGATGGGCTAAAAATGTTAGCGAGAAAAGAATTTCTCAAACGCGCCTTTTTTAGGCAGAGAGGCTGTTTTGTGTTAAATACCATATTTTGTTACAATTATTAGGAGGTATAAAATGGTGTCTAAAAAGATTGGCTGGGAGATTACAAAAAAAGCATTTTTACCCTTTTTGGTTTTCTTGTGCGCGGGCTTATCCTACGCGTTCTATATGTTTTTCATTGCCCCGGGTGTATCTGATGATTTTAATACTAATGCGGTTAAATTTATAAAGGTTTTCTTTATTGTAAGTGTTGCTTTCTTCGTTCAGAGGGTTGTCCACGGAGCGCTTTCCTGGTACAGCGAGAATATTGCAAAGTTTACAAAGACACGGCTGGACGATGAGCTGATACCTCTTTTCAGAAGAGCTTCAAATATACTTATCTGGGCTATCGCGCTTCTTGTTATACTTCCTGTTTTCGGAGTTAATATTAGTGCTTTGGTTACGACTTTAGGCGTAAGTTCTCTGGCAGTTGCTCTGGCCGCAAAAGATACGATTGCCAATATAATATCAGGCCTTATGATTATGATTGACAGGCCTTTCAGGCCCCAGGATAAAATTAAACTTCCTACGGGAGAAGTGGTTGAAGTTCTGGATATAGGCGTAAGGCGCTCAAAGTTTTTATCCGATGACGGCTCGATAGTAATTGTTCCGAATATGGACCTAAGTAAAAGCAGGATTGTTAACTATACATACGGCAAGGAGAGGGAGAAAAAACTAAAGTCTTAGAGTCTGAAACGGTTCATATAACGCTCGTTCAATAGAATTATTGTATGTTTATGAGGGAGAAACACGATGAATCATGATTCTTATTTACATTATATCAAAGACGAATCCTGGCTTATAAAGGAGAATCAATGGGAGAAGAAGCTGCAGAACGTCCGCGAATCTCAGTTTGCTCTAGGCAATGGATATCTGGGAACCCGGGGAGTGCTGGAAGAAATACCCTATGATTCTATGCCCGGAACATACATAGCGGGGGTCTACGATAAAATGGCCTCTCAGGTTGCAGAGATTGTTAATTTACCTAACCCTTTCAATTTTAAGTTTACCGTTAACGGCGAGAAACTGGGCGTAATCGCTATGGATGTAGTTGAGCATAAAAGGATTCTCAACCTAAAAAACGGCATACTCCTGAGGCATACCTTATATAAAAACAGTAAGAAGTCCCGTTTTGATTATCATTCTTTAAGGTTTGTCTCTATGAGCGACAAGAATATCGGCGTCATGCAAATAGTGATAACGCCTCTGGATAAGCCCTGTATTATAGATATAAATACAGGCATAGATGTTTCCGTTTACAATACTGGTGTCCTTACCGAAGGCCGCAAGCGGCATTTTAGGGTAAAGGAACTTTCTCAGGAGAGGAACGCCGGCTATTTGACCGTTGAGACAATGGAGAAAAAGCATGTTGTTATGTGCTGGGAAGGGTTCTATTATGAGGCAGATGGTAAAAAGGTATTCGCCAAAGATAATATATTCCGCCTTAAACTTAAGAAGAGGCAAAAAGTTATTTTTACAAAAATATTTTACATGAAAAGATTTTCTCCAAGTGAAGATATCACACGCTGCAAGAGGAATTCTTTTAATAAGTTTTACAAAGTATTTCATAGCAGTCTCGATTATATTTTAAGACGGCATATTAAAGCATGGGAAAAACTTTGGGATAAGGCCGATGTCATAGTTGAAAGTAAAAGGAGTCTTCAGCAAAACCTGCGTTTTGGCATATATCATATGCTTATAGCCGGATCCAGTGGTAATGGATTCTCCAGCATCGGCGCGCGGACATTAAGCGGCGAAGGCTATCGCGGCCATGTTTTCTGGGATTCTGAGATTTTTCTTATGCCTTTCTATTTGTTTACCGTGCCCGAAGTTTCAAGGAACATGTTGATATACAGATATAGAAGGATTGATGCGGCTAAAGAGATTGCGAAAAGATCGGGGTTTAAAGGAGCGATGTTTCCCTGGGAATCAGCTGGTACGGGCTTTGAAGACACGCCGGGATGGGCAAAGGATATTGACGGCAGTATCGTGCGTATATTTACCCATAAAATGGAACACCACATTACAGCAGACATCGCTTATGCTGTATACCTCTATTATTTAGCAACAGGCGATGGCCGTTTTATGAGAGAATACGGTTATGAGATTATTTTTGAGACTGCCCGTTTCTGGGCATCACGTGTTAGATACGACAGAAGAAATAATGTTTATCATATCGACCATGTAATAGGACCTGATGAGTTTCATATTGATATTTGTGATAATGCTTATACCAATGTCATGGCTAAATGGAATATGCTTATTGCCCACAAGATGTTTTGCGTCTTAAGGAGGCAGTCGCCGCGTATGCATTCTTTATTGAAGAAAAAATTAAAGCTTGCTTCTGGTGAAGCAAGAATGTGGAAGAAAATAGCTTCTTTATTGCCGCTTCTGGTAAATAAGAATGGAGTGATAGAACAATTTAAGGGGTATTTTAAGTTAAGGAAAGTTACAGCCGCCGCTACCGATGAGAATGGGTTTCCTGTAGTTTCAGGAAAGCTTAAAACCAAAGACTTTGCTAAAACACAGCTTATAAAACAAGCGGATGTGCTGATGCTTATGTATCTTCTCCCGGATTTATTCCCTTACCGCGCAAAGAAGATAAACTATGATTTTTATATAAAGAGAGTTATGCATAAGTCGTCCTTAAGCCCGTCTATTCATGCGGCAATGGCATGTGAATGCGGCCAGCTTCAACAGGCGTATAATCTTTTTAATTTCTCCCTGCATATAGATATTAGTAATGTATATGGTAATACCGCCGAGGGGATTCACGCTGCTTCATTGGGAGGTACATGGCAGGCGGTTATCTTTGGCTTTGCGGGTGTTACTATAAAGAAGGGAAGGCTTTTTATAAATCCCCGTTTGCCTCACGGATGGCAGGCGATTGTTTTCTCTTTATTGTGGAGAGGCGATGTGATAAAATTGAGATTGACCAATGACACGATAAAAATTAAAATTGTTTCCAGAGACCGGCGGAAGAAAAATATAGGCATCTTTAAGAGTGTCATATCCATAGAGCCTGACAAAAACTATACATTTAGCAGGAAAGCTCCTGTTTTAAAACGTGAATACTACTATTAATTTCTTAGAGTGTACGAACGCAGGCAAATTATATGAAGAAAAAGCTTAATATCGCGCATCTTCATTGGGGGTTTCCTCCTATAATAGGAGGGGTAGAAACTCATCTTACAGTAATACTGCCGGAGATGGTAAAAATGGGCCATAATGTCAGCCTTTTTACCGGTACGGCAGAAGGGGTGGGCTCACGCTATAAATATGAAGGCGCGGATATATTCAGGACGCCCCTTATGGATTTAAACTGGTTATATAAAAGAGGGTTAAAGGGTTTGGATGATGAATTATACAAGGCATTTTCCTCTTTCATGGAAGAAGTTAAGCCCGATATTATCCATGCTCACAATATGCATTATTTTAGTGAGCCTCATGCTAAAACTATTGAGAAACTTGCTAAAAAGAATGGTGTTCCTTTACTCCTTACTGCCCATAATGTATGGGATGACTTGACTTTCCTGGAACTCACTCACAATGTGGAGTGGTCTCATATAATTGCTGTGAGCCATTTTATTAAGAAAGAGATAATGGGAATAGGTATAGATGATACAAGGATAACGGTTATCCATCACGGCGTAGACCAGGACAAATTTAATCCCGGCGTGAAACCAAAAGATATACTTTCCAAATACCCTCAGCTTAAAGATAGAAAGGTTGTGTTCCATCCGGCACGTATTGGGCTGGGCAAAGGGTGTGATACAAGCATTAAAGCGATAAACCTTGTTAAGAATAAATATCCCGGTGTTATCCTTGTCCTTGCGGGCTCCAGAAACATTATTGACTGGGGCAATACTCAGCAGAAAGATATCGCCTATTTAGTCAACCTTATAAAACATTTTAATATGAGAGACAATATAATGATTGATTATTATTCTCTTGATGAAGTCAAGGAATTATACGCTTTGAGTCTGGTTTGCCTTTATCCTTCTACTGTTAATGAGCCTTTTGGGTTGACAATGCTTGAGGCTCAGGCTTGTGCAAAGCCTATGGTGGTTACCAACGCGGGGGGGATGCCAGAGATTATTAAAGACGGCATAAACGGATTTGTTATCCCTGTAAGGGATTACGAAACATTGGCCGCTAAGATTGACCATCTTCTTGAGGATAAGAAGCTAAGAGAGCGCCTCGGATATACAGGAAGGCAGATAGTAGAGAATTACTATACGAAGGAAAGAGTAACCAAAGAAACCCTGTCTCTTTATTTTAAAGTGCTTAGGAAGAGATGGTAAAAGGATGGGATAAGAACAGTGTTGTAGATTTAGTTAGAAATAAACTTTCCGATTATGTTTTTGTCGTCGTTTCAAACCGCCAGCCGTATATTCATAAACATGTAAAAGGAAAAATAGAATGCGTGCGCGGACCGGGAGGAGTGATTACAGCTCTTGACCCGGTAATGCGTCATTTAAAAGGACTTTGGGTTTCGGCAGGAAGCGGAGATGCCGATAGACTTGTAGCCAAGAGTTCAAAAGTGGATGTCCCACCCGAAGATCCCTCGTACACGCTGAAGTATGTCTGGCTTACTAAAGATGAGAATATTGGTTATTACTTTGGCTATTCTAATCAGGCGCTTTGGCCGCTTATGCATCTTGCGTTTGTAAGGCCCATTATTCGTGACAATGACTGGAGTGTGTATAAAGATGTTAATAAAAAGTTTGCCAGTGCGGTATATGACGAGATAAAAGGCAAAAAAGCCGTAGTTTTTGTCCAGGACTACCATCTTACATTAGTAGCAAAATATTTAAAGGAGCTCGACTCTCGTATAATAACATTAATGTTTTGGCATATACCGTGGCCTACCTATGATATTTTCAGAATACTGCCCCAGAAACAGGAAATATTGGAAGGCCTCCTTTCGTATGACCTTTTAGGTTTTCATGTACGGTATTTCTGCTCTAATTTCTTAGAAGCAGTAAACAATGAACTGGAAAGTAAAGTTAACTGCGAAAACCTTTCAGTTATATATAAAGGCAAGACTACCTTAGTAAGAGACTATCCGATAAGTGTTGATTTTGACGGTATAAGCGATATTTCTTCTAAAAAGGGAGTGGAAGAATCAATGGATTCCCTGCAGGAGGAGTTCGGGCTTAAAGACAGAAAGATTATAGCCGGTCTTGACAGAATAGATTACACTAAGGGCATTATCGAGAGAATACTCGGTGTGGATAAATTTTTCGACCTTCATCCGGAGTTTAAAGAAAAAGTGATATTTATCCAAATGGGAGAAATATCACGTATTCATATAAGCCAGTATAAATATCTTAATGATGAGATAAATGCCGTGGTAGAAGAGGTTAATTTTAAACACGCTACAGACTCATGGAAACCGATTGTATTTGTAAGAAGACACCTGACATTCAACGAGATCCTTGCTTTTTACAGGCTTGCTGACGCCTGCCTCGTTACATCTCTACACGACGGCATGAATCTTGTGGCGAAGGAATTTACATCTTCGCGCATTGACAACAAGGGTGTTCTTATATTAAGCAGATTTACGGGAGCGGCCCGGCAAATGAAAGATGCTCTGCTTATCAATCCTTATTCCCGCATAGAAGTAGCGAAAGCAATCTACTCGGCTGTTACAATGGATAAAGAGAAAGTGAAGAAACGAATGAAGAGGTTACGCCAGAACGTAGGGCGTAATAATATCTGGAAATGGATCGGTGATATTCTATCTGATATACCTGCCGTTTAGATATTTTCTTCCTTGCTATTAGAGCTGTTTAATTTAGTTTTCTCAATTTATCCTTTATAGAGCGGCAATATTTCTGTATAATAGAATTGTTGTATCCTAACAGGCACAGGTATCCTTGCGGGCACAGGCACCCTAACGGGCACAGGCAAAATGTATCAGTTCCTGATTACAGATAATAAATGCGGGATTAGCCCTTTGATAGTATTCAGGACTAATCCTGAGCGAAGTTGAAGGATTAGTAATGAACATTTAGAATACTAAGTTTACATTGATAATTTTAAAATCATAAGAATCTGTGTCAATATGTTTACCCTGTGAAATAAGTCAAAAAAGTACTATTTATAGGGTAAAATTCTGTGCTAATCTGTGTATAGCGCGAAGCGTCAAGGGGGGGATATGTATTATTTCGATGCGGTAGTTTTTGATTTGGATGGCGTGATTACTAAGACAGCTCTGGTTCATCAAGAGGCGTGGAAGAAAGCTTTCGATGAATATCTCAAAGTAGTTTCTGAGAGAGAAAACAAAGCCTTTGCGGAGTTTACCTACAAAGATTATCTTGATTATGTGGACGGAAAGCCTCGTTACGACGGAGTGAAAAGTTTTTTGGAGTCTAGAAACATAAATATTGAGCGGGGTATGCCTTCCGATGGCCCGGATAAAGAAACAGTTTGCGGAATAGGCAATAAAAAGAACGGTATATTTGTTGAGCTCTTAAAATCAAAAGGTGTTCAGGTTTATCCTTCAACAATTGAGCTTATAAGGAAGCTCAGAGAGGAAGGTATAAAAATAGGCGTTGCTTCATCTTCTAAGAATTGCAGGCACATACTGGAATCAGCAGGCATTGAACATTTATTCCAGACGCGTGTCGATGGTGTGGTTTCATCCGAATTAAAGCTTAGGGGCAAGCCGGAAGGTGATATATTTGTGCTTGCGGCGCATAATTTGAATTCTTCGCCTTCCGGGTCCATTGTGGTAGAAGACGCTGCATCAGGCGTAGAGGCAGGAAGAAACGGAGGGTTTGGGCTTGTGCTTGGTATTGCGCGTAAGGATAATAGCGATGACCTTCTTCGTCATTACGCCGATATAGCTGTAGATGATTTGTCATCAATAGACATAAGTATGCTTAATGATTGGTTCCTTAAAGAGCCTGTTTATATCTTTGAAGCATGGGATGATAATAAAAAGCTGCGGGATTGGGCCGATTATTTTAAGAAAAATGAAAACATTTATATAAACGAACGATATTTATCAAACGCAAAAGGAATCTTTTCTTCAGGAAAAAAGAATATATTGTTTTTGGATTACGATGGCACATTGACTCCTATAGTTGCAAAGCCGGATTTGGCTGTTCTTTCTTCCGATATGAAGAACATATTGGGAAAGCTTTCTTCGCAGTATACTGTTGCTATTGTAAGCGGCCGCCTGAGAGAAGATGTCCAGAAGCTTGTAGGGATAGATGGTATTTTTTATGCCGGCAGCCACGGTTTTGATATAAAGGGGCCTTCTTTTTCGCTTATTCAGAAAGATGCCGAGGCTATTATCCCTTTGATGTCTGACATTGCGGTAAATATCAAAGACGAGCTTGGCAAAATCGATGGTGTCATAATTGAAGATAAGAAATTCAGCCTTGCTGTGCATTACCGTCTTCTTAAAGATGATAAATATTTGGATGACATACGTAATTGTATAAATAACATCATAAACGATAATCATTCTTTAAGGCTTATGGAAGGGAAAAAGGTTTTTGAAATTATGCCTCGTATTGACTGGGATAAGGGTAAGGCGATACGCTGGATAATGCAGGCCTTAGGTCTTAGGTTTGATGAGGTAAATGTTGTTTATATAGGCGACGATACTACTGATGAAGACGCTTTTAGGATTATACGTACTCGCGGTGTTGGTGTATTGGTTTCGGGTAATTCAAGAAGAAGTGCTGCTGATTTCAGGGTTTCTTCGGTAGATGAGGTTAAGAAATTATTCGAATATATGTTGTCTAAGGGATAAGAAACAGGAATATTATTTATGGATAGTAAATCTACCTGGAAAATTACTTATGACGGTTTTGAACCTGCCGAGGAGTCTTTAAGGGAAGCAATGTGTACTCTGGGTAATGGCTATTTTGGCTCCCGAGGCGCGGCACCTGAAGTTACAGCGTCTAATATTCATTATCCCGGGACATATATAGCAGGCGTATATAACCGCCTGAAAACCTATATGTCAGGGCGGACTATAGTAAATGAAGATATGGTTAACTGTCCTAATTGGCTTTTTTTAACATTCAGAATAAAAGAAGGAAATTGGTTTATCCCCTCTAAGGTAAGGTTTTTATATTACCGCCAGCAGCTAGACATAAGAAGGGGGCTGCTTAGCCGCTATGTGCGCGCCCAGGATAAAAAAGGGCAGATTACACGTATTGAAACAAAAAGAATTGTTTGCATGGATAATCCTCACTGTGGAGCAATCCAATATATAATTACACCGGAAAACTATAGCGATTGGATTATTGTGCGTTCCCTGCTTGATGGAGCGGTCCTCAATACCGGCGTTGAACGTTACCGCCAGCTTAACTCCAAACATCTGGAATTGTTAACATTGGGAAGTTTTGCTCATAATGGAGTTTATCTTTCTGTTGTGACTAACCAATCAAGAATTGAGATAGCTGAGGCGTCAAAACTGCGCTTCTTTGCCGGAGAGAAAGAGAAGATTCCGCATTTTAAGCTGATTACCAAGAATAAAGCGGCTATGGGAGAGGAGTTCAAGTTTTATGCCCGCAAGGGAGTTTCTTATGTAATAGAAAAAGCGGTTTCAATTTACACCTCTAAAGATGTAGGTGTTTCCGACTCCACAATGGAAGCTATTGATAGTTTGAGGAAAGTTCCAAGGTTTGTCAATCTTTTGTCTAACCACGAAAAGAAATGGGAAGAACTATGGAACGTATTTGATGTTTCCATAGAGGGGGATGTGTTTTCTCAGAAGGTCTTAAGGCTGCATATGTTTCATCTTCTTCAGACAGTTTCCCCAAACACAGTAAATATTGATGCAGGTTTTCCTGCCAGAGGCCTTCATGGAGAATCTTATCGCGGCCATATTTTCTGGGATGAGACATTCGCCATGCCTTTTTATAATCTGCATATACCGCGGGTTTCGCGTGCTATTCTTATGTATCGTTTCAGGCGTATGGGAAAAGCAAAAGAATACGCTAAAAAGAACGGGTATAAGGGAGCAATGTTCCCATGGCAGAGTGCATCAAGCGGAGAAGAGGAAACCCAGATAATTCATCTTAATCCGCTTTCCGGAAAATGGGATCCCGATTACAGCCGCCTGCAGCGCCACGTTTCTTTTGCTATTGCCTACAATATATGGCAGTATTTTAAACAAACCGATGATTATAATTTTATCGCCTGGTATGGCGCAGAAATGTTTTTATCAATTGCCCAGTTTGCGGCAAGCCTCGTTTATTACAGCAAAAAGGACAAACGATATCATACTCAAGGTATTATGGGGCCGGATGAATTCCATGAGAAGATGCCGGGACACCCAAAAGCCGGTTTAAGAGATAATGCCTATTCAAATGTAATGATTACCTGGGTATTTATTAAGGCTTTGGAATTAATAAAGGTGCTTAACCGAAGCGATAGGAGAAGATTGATAAACAAATTGCATCTTAAAAAGAAGGATTTTTATCTGTGGGAAGACATAAGCAGAAAGATGAATGTAGTTATAAATAAAGAAGGCATCATAAGCCAGTTTGCAGGGTATTTTAAGCTCAAAGAGCTTGATTGGGATTCTTACCGCGCCATGTACGGAGATATACACCGGATGGACAGGATTCTAAAAGCAGAAGGGCTCTCTCCCGATGATTATAAAGTAACTAAACAGGCCGATGTTTTAATGATATTTTACCTTCTTCCTCTCTATGAAATAAGGGAAATATTTAACCGCCTTGGGTATAATTTTGAAAGAAGCATATTGAAAAAGAATTACCTTTATTATTTAAAGCGTACTTCTCACGGTTCAACCTTAAGCAATGTGGTGCATTGTCTTATTGCGCTTTCTCTTAGAAGAAGAAAAGAGGCATTGAGTTTCTTTAAGAAAGTACTTGAGTCTGATATTTACGATATCCAGGGAGGCACAACTCCTGAAGGTATTCATGCTGGTGTTATGGCCGGCTCTATTGATATTTTAATAAGAGGGTTTGCCGGAGTAAGCATTGTTGATAATTCGATTATTGTAAGGCCAAATCTGCCGTCATACTGGAAGAGCGTTTGCCTTAATCTTCTGATAAAGAACCAACGGATAAAGTTTTGCATTACTCAGAAAGATATATCCATTACTCTTAAAGAATCATTTCATTCTCAAATTCCTCTATATTTTATTACTGATAATAGGAGTATAAAACTTAAAAAGGCCAGGAAGATTACGGTTAAATATAAATAATTTTTCAGCATCCCTCAAGATAATTTTATCCGTCTCCGTAAAGTATAGATAGGTTCCTGCGGGTGTCCCATTAAACCATGCCTTTTGCATAAACCGGGAAAATGCTGTGCCCGTTAGGGTGCCTGTGCCCGCAAGGGTACAACAGTCCCGTATTTACTTTCTCTGGCTGAGGCAGCTGGGGCAAGGAGGTTCCGGCAGGCTACAAGA
>MVCW01000067.1 GCA_002049895.1 Candidatus Omnitrophica bacterium 4484_171
TTTGCGCCTTTCCTTTGTATAACAATAAGTTATATAAATATCTCCATATTATTTACGAATGACCCCTAAATTAGCTCTCCTGCTTAACCCAAATAATGCGGTTAGTATTATTTCCTGGCTTCCGCACTGGGACACCCAAAATTATCAATTATTTATTAACAATATTATAAAGCATTTGCTGCTGAGAATCCATTTTTAAAATAATTTTTCGGGATTCTGGCGAATTTGGCACCCTACAAAGTATCTCATACATGTTATGTGCTAATTCTACAGCTCTTTGCGGACTAAAACCATCCTTATGCTTGTAAAGAAGCTACTCTAATTCTCTGTAGATAGCATAAGCTACAAAAAACAATACATATGTGTGCTTCAATTATCAATTATCTGTACGCTTACCATCCCGCTTTTATTCCCTTTTTTCCGTACAAACATACTTATATTTTAATAGCGGGACACCCTTTTGAAAATAACTTTTCAATGTTTATGCGGGTTTTTTAGGCTTCTTTTGTCGATTCTTCTAAAATGCGGAAGTCAGGTGTAGTAAGGTTTTTCAGGCTACAGGAGTTGCTCTTCCTTTTATCTTAAAATAACGCCTTCTTTTCTTGATATTTGATTCCTTACTCTAAAATGAAGTTTATCCACTTCATCAGCAGTCAAAGTTTTATACCGGGAACTATAGAATATTCTTAAAGTAAAAATATGTAAATCTTCTGGTTCGTTTTTACCTTTGTACATATCTATAATCTTATAACTGTACAGAAATTTAACCGCTGTCTCCCTAATTATTTGCTCTATATCTCTAAACTTTATATTCTTGCTTAAACCAATACTTATGTCGCGATAAACTACGGGAAACCGGCTGAAAGTTTTATAACTCCTATCCGTCTTCAATGAAAGAGCTAATTTCAAATCGAGCTCAAAGAAGTTAATATCGTCTTTTATATCGAATCGCCGTTTTACCCTGCTATTTACCTGGCCAAGAAACCCCAGTATTTTATCTTTATATTCAACCTTGACAGCATTAACAAAATTATTCTTCTTAAAACTGGTAAATTCGGCTCCATCTATATTTAAAAACGTTAAGATTTCCTTGATAACTCCTTTCAGATAATAAAACTCTCTGCTGCCAGCTGCCGCGCATGAAAGCATTGGCAGCTCGACGAAACCTTCTTTTCTCTTTTTATAAACATTGGCTATCTCAAAAAACTTTAAGAAACTGTTTTTCTGGTTGATGTTATATTTTATTGCTTCAAGCATTCCCAAAAGCAATGTTGTTCTCAATGCGTTCTCCTGGCTTCTTAAGGGATTATTAAGCATTATAAAATCAGCTTCCCCAAAGTCTTTTAAATTATCAGAGTTGTTTATGCTGTAAGTTATAACTTCGTTTAATCCGAGCCGGGCCAAGAAATCCCTAATTTCGTTCTTAAAACCGTAAATGCTGTCCTTTATTCCTTGCGGCTTCAGAGAAGGCATTTCTTCCTTTATGCGTCCGTAGCCGTAACAACGGGCAATCTCTTCAAAAACATCCTCTTTTTGTGAAATATCCATCCTGAAAAAAGGAGCTTTTACTACGATCTTTTTCCCTTTGGTTTTTATATCAAAACCAAGATTATAAAGAATGTTTCTTATATCTGATACAGAGAAATCTATGCCGATATAACTATCCAATTCCGTTCTTGAGAAATTTATGTTTCTTTTTGTAAAAGAAGGGTTCCTGCCTTCTTTTTTGTACCCGCGCATTGTGCCGGAGCACAATTCGCATAAAAGCTGTGCGGCAGAAAACGAAGCGGCATCGAGAAGCTTAGAAGAAACATTCCTCTCAAAGCGGTAAGAAGAATCCGTATCTAAGTTTGCGCTTCTTCTTGATCGCCTCACGCAAAGAGGCGAGAAAATAGCCGTTTCAAGAAGAATATTTTTAGTACCAGAATCAACCTCTGTGTTTTTCGCGCCCATAACCCCTGCCAAAGCGATTATCTTTTTATCGTCACTGATTACAAGGTTATCATTGTCAAGTAGATACTCCTTACCGTCTAATCCTATAAATACTTCTTTATTCTTCGCCCGGCGCACATATATATTGCCTTCTATCTTGTCAAAGTCAAAAGCATGCAAGGGATTACCCCATTTCAGCATAGAGTAATTTGTTATATCCACGGCATTGTTAATACTTTTAATACCACAGTTCTCAACTCTTTTCTTAAGCCAATCAGGCGGATCTCCTATCTTAATACCTCTTATAAGCCGTGCTATATACACAGGGCAGTCTTTTTTGCTCTCGATAATAATCAACAATTCTTTTAAGGAAGGCTTTGTCTCTATATAAGGGAGCTCAACTTTCAGCCGGCGTTTACATAGACACGCAAGTTCGTTAGAGATGCCGAATATAGAAAGCCAGTCATAGCGGTTGGGAGTAACTTCGGCATCAAATACATAATCATCGCCTATTTTCTCTATATTTTCGACTTCTAAACCCGCCATTGTAAGGCGCTGAGCGATTCCTTCGGGGGAAAGTGAAGGATTAAAAAATTCTTTGATGAAATTTAAACTAAACTTCATTTGCTTTGCAAACTCACAGATTAGCGCAAATTAAAAACAGATTATTGAAAACATTGGCTTTTTTATCCCTGCCTGCCGAAACCTCGGCAGGCAGGGCTGTCCTCAGGCGATGCTGCTATAGCAAGCAGCGCCGTTATCACAGATAGAACCCCGCGGGTCAGCCCGCGGGCTCTATTATCCCCATCGGCTATATAATCCCCAACCTACGCTTAAGCTCTTGCTCTGAGATAGCGCCGGAATGATATAGACCGTCAGGAAATATATACGTTGGAACTCCAGTTACTCTTTTATGTTTAAGAAAAAGAATTGTCTTCTCTATTTTATCTTTTCCCTGTTGACACTGATTTCTTGACCGGTATTGGGACATCAAACCTTCAAGGCCTTTATTGTCACATACAATAGAAATACTTTGCTCTTTTGAGCCTTTATGAAACGGCATAGGGAATATAATAAATTTTACTTTAATAATTTTGGCATCTATTAACGGCTTTAAGGCACTTTCAGCTTTTTTGCAATAAGGACATTGCGGGTCAGTAATAAAATAAATGGTTTTCCCGGCGCCTGCCGTAAAAACAGTGAGAGAATCTAATGTTTTAAACTGAGAGGGGGTAAAACGATTAAGCCAGGAAATCTTTTCTTTGGTAAGATTGCTTTTATCGGAAACTCGAAATATAGAAGCAGGTATTAAATATTTTCCCGCGGCGTCTGTATAAATAATTTGAAACTTTCCGTCCGTTTTAATTTGAATCTGACAAAGTCCGGCAATAGGACTATGCTGTATCTTTACTATATTGACATCGCGATTAAAAACTTTTTTTACCATTAACTTTGCTACTACGGCTGAAGGACACCCTCCGGCAGACACAGGTTCGCAAAAACTAAGCATAAAAAGCAGCAAAAAGAATGAAGCTCCGCGGATTAATAAGGTACGACGTGGAGCGGCCCATCGGAACGAACGCGCAGCCTGTTTTAGATAATATACTTCATTCATAAAACTGGGTTAAAAACCTGATATCGTTTTCGTAAAATAAACGAATATCATTTATCCCGTATTTAAGCATTGTTATTCTCTCTACGCCCATGCCAAAGGCAAATCCGCTGTACTTAGAAGGATTTATTCTGCATGCCTTAAGCACATTAGGATGAATCATGCCGCATCCTAATATCTCGAGCCACCCTTTGCGAGAACATACACTGCACCCTGCGCCTTTGCATATCATACAACTTATATCTACTTCTGCCGACGGCTCGGTAAAAGGGAAAAAATGCGGGCGGAAACGCAAAGACACATCGTTACCAAAAAAATTCTTTGCAAAATGAAGCAAAACTCCTTTAAGGTGCGAGAATTTTATCCCCTCATCAACACAAAATCCCTCTACCTGATGAAACATAAAGGAGTGCGACGCATCGACTTTATCCGGCCTATAGACCCTGCCCGGAGAGATAACCGCAAAGGGAGGTTTGGTCTTTTCCATAACCCTAATTTGCGAAGGAGAAGTGTGGCTGCGTAACAGATATTTCCCTGACTTACTATTACGAGCTGATATATCAAGATAAAAAGTATCGAAGGCTTCCCTTGAGGGGTGCTCCAAGGGAATATTAAGGGCGCTGAAATTATGCCATTCATCTTCGGTTTCTGTGCCCTCAACGACAACAAAGCCTATTTTTTCAAATATATTACATATTCTTTCACTAACTGCACTTAATATATGCTTTCTGCCAAAATAAATTTCATCGGCAGGCAAAGTGACATCTATTGCCTTGTCTTTTGCGGTAAAATCCTTCATCTTATCCTCAATAGCCTTGCTGACAGCCTCTTTTAGAGAATTCAGCCTGCGGCCCAAACCAGCACGCTCTTCTTGCGTAAGCTGGGGGATTTTAGAAAACAATTGGTTTATCTGAGATTTCCTGCCAAGATATTTTATGCGTAACTCATCCAACCGGCGGTAATCTTTGGCGTTATTGATTTCCCCTAGTGCTTGACTCTCTATTTTTTTAATGTCTTCTTGCATATTCTAATTTTATAAAATAAATAGCGGCTAATGTCAAACATATTATTGAAAGTGCAAAAGACGTAAGCTTCTCGTAACCAGAAACAGTTTCTCTTAATGCGTACCCTCTCCTTACAATTTTTACACTAACCGCGTGTATATCGCGCTCTGCATGAAGAGGGCAATTTTTATAAAAAATACCCTTTACCTCTATTATATCCCCGCGCTTGGCGTAAGCGCCAAAGTTATTAACATCTTTAAATACCGCCTTTTTATGTGCATATATTCCTATATTATAGCCTGCATCAAATATATTTAACCACACTCCTCCCCTATTGTCATTCAACAGGTTTCCTATAGCCTCGCCTTCCACTGTCACAACTTTTCTGTCAAACTTATCAGGATGATTTAATATATAACCTAAACGGCCGGGAGCGGCATATGCAGAAACGCCGCTGATTAATGCCATCAGGTATAAGATAACCACATTTACAACCTTTTTCATAATATTAGTAACACCTTTACTTCTTAAATAAAGAGAATATAAACCCAAGAGATACAAACACAGAGAAAAACTCCAATCTTCCTAACCACATTTGTATTATATAAGTTGCTTTCAAAAATGCAGGCATAGTAGGGCTGGTTATGCCCAGGGATAGACCAACATTGGCAGTTGCAGATACTGATTCAAAAAGTGATGGAAGCGCCGGGTATCCGAGCAGCATTCCTATTAAAGCACCTCCCAGATAGACAGCAAGAAACAGGCTGAAAAATATAAAGGCATTCCTAATCTTTTTATCCTCAACGATTATATCTTCAAGATGATGATAAGTATCTTTGTACACGGCTTTGTTGGGCATCATCCATTTTCTTATCTCCATAAGAAAAGATTTAAAAACGAGTCCGATCCTCATAAGCTTTATTCCTCCTGTCGTAGAACAAACGCCCCCTCCTATCATCATTGCAAAAATTATAGCCAAAACTGACAGCGCCCCCATTCCTTTCAACTCTGCAAATCCCAAGTTTGTAAAACCGCACCCTGTGTGAGCCGAAATAAGCTGGTAGAATCCTTTTCGAAATATAAACAATGATGTGTACCCTTTAAGGGCGAAAAACACTATAGTCAAAAGCAAGAAAAATGTAATAAGGAAAGTGTGTATCTCGAAGTTTTTTAATATTTCCTTTTTATTTTTAAACCACACCCAAAAGTGAAGATTAAAATTAATCGCGCCCAGCATCATAAACACAATTGTTATAAGCTCTAAACCTTCGGAATGATAATAAGCTATATTTTGAGCCTGGGGGGCAAACCCTCCGGTATCAAAAGAAGCAAAGAATAGCCATAAAGCATGTAAAAATGCTTTTGGCAGGATTATGCCTTCCCGAAACAAAAAGTACCCCATAACGGATACTCCCAATATCATATAAACCATACTAACGCGCCATATAAAACGTGCGGTAGCAATTATATTAGGCAGTATTTTCTCCTCCCTTGCCTCTCCTATATATAAACCAAGCACAGAACCTTTTGCCTGCGAAAGAAGAGAAAGACTGGCAAGAATTATCCCCTGGCCGCCTATAAACATCATAAGATGACGCCACATATTATGGGCAAAAGAAAGGTGGTCTAAGTCTTTAACAAGGGTTAATCCTGTTGTAGCAAATCCGCTCATAGCCTCAAACCAGGCGTCAAGAAAACAAGCGTAATGATGAGACAAATATAAAGGCAGCGCTCCCAAAAGAGACGCTACAACCCAGCCCATACTTACTATAAAAAAAGTATGGATCCATCCAATATCTTTTTCTAAGGGAAATAAAATAATCAAAACGATACCTAATGCCGCCGAAAGCGAAACAGCTGTCGAGAAATCATAAAACGGCCCCATCTCTTTATAAAACAATGCTACAGAAAACGGGATAAGCATACACGCGCTTAAACCGAGAATTATCCTGCCTAAGATATGGATGATTGTAAAAAAGTCTTTTTTGTCAGGAGAGATTGTCATGATATTAAAAGAATAGGGAAAGAAGATATCCTGTGAATACAACGGCTGCACAGAAAAATAACTCTACCACAATACCCAAGACTGCTTTTATAATATAAGCCATAATTGCTATTATATTTTCCCTATTAACGACCGTATTAAATGTTTCTCGTTGTCAATAAGAGTAGCGGCAATAATTTCATCTCCAGCCATAATTTT
>MVCW01000009.1 GCA_002049895.1 Candidatus Omnitrophica bacterium 4484_171
AATAATAATAGTTTAGAGGTATTTTATGTTTTATGCGATAGAAGAGATATTGAAAGATGTAAAGAAAGGCAAGCCTGTTATAGTCGTTGATGATGAGTCAAGAGAGAACGAAGGCGATTTAGTAATTGCGGCTCAGTTTGCTGTTCCTAAAGCTATAAACTTTATGATTAAAGAAGCAGGAGGGCTTGTATGTGTGCCTTTAACCAAAGAGAGGATAGATGAGCTTCGCCTTGAGCCTATGTTGCCTCTTGAAGGCAAAAGAGACCCTTTTAAAACCGGCTGGAGAATGTCGGTAGATGCTGCCGCAGGAATCACAACGGGCATATCTGCTTTTGACCGCTCAAGAACTATCGAAGTGTTAATAAACCCGGAAACCACGCCGCAGGACTTGACAAAACCCGGGCATGTTTTTCCTCTCGAAGCTAAAAATGGGGGTGTCTTAGTGAGAACGGGACATACTGAGGCAGCGGTTGATTTGACCCGGCTGGCCGGATTATATCCAGCGGGTGTTATATGCGAAATCATAAAAGAAGACGGCTCTATGGCCCGCCTCCCCGATTTGATAGAATTCTCTAAAACCCATAACCTGAAGATATGCACGATTGCTTCTTTGATTGAATATAGAAGAAGAAAAGAGAAATTAGTTAAACTTGTAGAAAGTATAAAGTTACCAACCGACTTTGGAGAGTTTAGTCTTTATCTTTATGAATCTTTGATTGACGGCAGTGAGAATATAGCTCTGGTTAAAGGTGAGTTGTCAGGAGATACTCCTGTTTTAGTAAGAGTTCATTCAGAATGTCTAACCGGCGATGTGTTTCTTTCCAGGCGCTGTGACTGCGGGAGGCAGCTTTACTCGGCACTGGATATTATAGGCAAAGAAGGCGGCGTACTTCTTTATATGCGCCAGGAAGGCAGAGGCATAGGCCTTAAGAATAAAATTAAAGCTTATAAATTGCAGGAAGAAGGCTTCGATACTGTAGAAGCTAATCATATCCTTGGTTTTGGCAAAGATTTAAGAGATTACGGTATAGGAGCCCAGATACTTGTTGATTTAGGCCTAAGAAAAATAAGGCTTTTGACTAATAATCCCAAAAAGGTTATCGGCCTTGAAGGCTACGGCCTTGAAATTACCGAAAGAGTCCCTATAAAAACTTCTCATACGAAAGAAAATAAAAAATACCTGAGAACAAAGAGAGAAAAGTTAGACCATATTTTTTGATATCAAAGGAGGGCGGGATGAAAGAGATAAAAGGTAATTATTCAGGAAAAGGCAAAAAAATAGGAATTGCCGTATCGAGATTCAATGAATTTATAAGCAAACAGCTTTTGGATGGGTGCCTGGATGTTTTAGAGAAACAGGGGGTTGATAAAAAAGATATTACCGTTGTCTGGACTCCCGGTTCGTTCGAGATTCCCCAGGCATTATCCGCTCTTTATAAAAGTAAGAAGTTTAATGCCATGATAGCATTAGGGACAATTATAAGAGGAGATACGCCTCATTTTGAATATATATCGTCTGAATTGGCAAAAGGTATATCTCAAATTGCCCTTGTTAATAATGTTCCTGTTATCTTTGGCGTAATTACATCCGACACGATTGAGCAGGCTATAGAAAGAGCCGGGACAAAAGCCGGAAACAGAGGAAGAGACGCTGCTTTTTCTGCTCTTGAAATGGCCAATATATATAGTCAAATTTGATTCTATCACGATGCTGATAGATTAATCAGATTTACGTGAGTTATTTGTTAATATGAGAATCCGTTCGAAAGCAAGAGAGATAGCCCTCTGCGCACTTTATAACACAGAGGTGTCCAAACAGGACTACAGGGATATTCTGCGTAACTATTTTGAGAACTATTCCAGGAAAAACGAGGCAAAAGATTTCTCCTTCATGCTGGTAGAAGGAGTAATAAAGAATTGCGCTTATTTAAATTCCATTATAAAGAAATATGTGAAGAACTGGGAAATAGAAAGAATGGCCATTATTGACAGGAATATATTGAGGCTTGCTTCTTTTGAGCTTATGTTTGTAGACGATATACCGCCTAAGGTTTCTATAAATGAAGCTGTGGAGCTTGCTAAAAGGTTTGGAGATATAGATTCCCCCAGGTTTGTTAACGGTATTCTGGACAAAATCTATAAATCAGAATATACTAAGTAATTATATATGTTTCATGACTACGCCGACCTTCATATCCATTCCATTTATTCCGATAGCAGTCTGTCTTTAGAGAATGTTTTTCAAGAAGCTAAAAATGCGGGATTGAAATGCATATCGCTTACCGATCACGATACAATAAGAGGCATTAAGGATGCAAGAATGATAAGTGTTTCGTACGGCATAGAATTAATTAGCGGCATAGAGTTTAGCGCTCAGCATGGCGATAGAGAAGTACATATTCTTGGTTATATGATAGATGATGATTCCAAAAAAATTAATGATGTTGTTTCGGAGCTAAAGATGGTACGTATGGACAGAATCAGAAAGATGTCTTTAAAGCTTAGCTCCCTTGGTTTAAAGATAGAAAAAGATGATTTGGATAATATAATAAAAGATGCTGTGCCTACACGACTGCATCTTGCGCTTTGCATGGTGAAGAAAGGATACTCAAACTCTATACGTGATGCTTTCAAGAAATACCTTTCTTACGGTAAACCAGCTTATGTATCAAGGTTTCGCTATTCTGTTAAAGAATCTATAGGTATTTTGAAAAAGTCAAAGGGGGTGGTATTCCTAGCCCACCCTCATCTTTTACCTATAAAAGAATGGATTCATGATTTTGTAGATTGGGGGATAGACGGCATAGAAGTAATGTATCCGGGTTACTCACCTGAGGTTACGGATAAATTCAGTAAGATTGCGTCTCGATACAATCTTCTTAAAAGCGGCGGCTCAGATAGCCACGGAATATATAAAGATTTCACAGCTATAGGGAATACCAGGATTCCATACGAGTGGGTTCGAAAGATAAAAGATAAGCATAGTAAACTATTCGTATATGAATGACTTGGAGATTATGAATAATGTCCTAAAGCTGGCTAAAAAAGGGGAGGGCTCGACTTCTCCCAATCCTATGGTAGGAGCGATTATTGCCAAGAATGGCAAAATCATCTCCAGGGGTTTTCACAAAAAAGCCGGATTAGCCCATGCGGAGGCAAAAGCGATTGATAATGCGGGAGTATCCCTGGAAGGCGCTAAGCTATTCGTAAATCTTGAACCTTGCTGTGTATGGGGCAGGACTCCTCCTTGTGTTGATAAAATAATATCAAGCGGCATAAAAGAAGTTGTGTTTTCTACTCTGGACCCCAACCCTGAAGTTAAAGGGAAGTCGCTTAGAAAATTAAGAAAACATGGCATAAAAGTTAAGACTGGTTTGCTTGGCAAAGAGGCAAAGAGAATGAATGAGGTGTTTTTTAAGAACATGGAAGAAAGGAAGACATTTGTTTCTTTAAAAGTTGCCCAAAGTATTGATGGGAAAATCGCGACAAGAAATAATAAATCTAAATGGATAACTTCGCTAAAAAGCCGCCGTTATGCTAAGAGAATGAGAGATAAATACGACGCTGTTCTTATAGGTATAAATACTGTTGTGAAAGATAACCCTGCTCTTTGCGGTATTAGAAAAAATCCTTACAAAGTGGTACTCGACCCGTCCCTTAGAATACCTCTTAAATGTAAACTGGTTAGCAATCATCCGCATAAACTTATAATCTTTTCTTCAATGCCCCGCAGTAAGCAAAAACTGAATATTTTAAAAAACAAAGGAGTCAGGATATTTAATGTAAACGCGAAAAAACAAATAATGCCTTTAAGAAGAGTTCTAAATACGCTTTATAAGATAGGAGTAATGTCTGTTTATGTAGAAGGAGGGTCGTTTACATTGGGAAAATTTATTGATGCAAAGATTGCCGATAAAATACATTTTTTTATTGCGCCTAAAATAATAGGGGGGGATAAGGCGATTACTTCCATAGGAGCAAGAGGGGCGGCTTACCCTGATAACGCAGTTAAGATAAAAGACCTGCATATTGAGAAGATAGGAAACGATTTTCTGATTACCGGATATCCAGAATTCAAACATGCGAAAAGAAAAAAGCAAGGAAAGTAAATTATACAAAATAATATTAAGCCGCAGGACGATACGGCTTTTCAGGAAAATTAAGGTTTCAAGAAGCATCGTAAGAAACATTATTGATTCTGCGCGCCTCGCGCCATCATCTGCCAATCTTCAATTTATCGAATATTTAGTAGTAGATAAACCTTCTCTTAACAGCGATGTGTTCTCATGTGTAAAATTCGGAGGGTATGTGTTTCCCCGCAGGGTTCCTGATAAAAAGAGAGCGCCTTCTTTTTACATAATTATATTAATAAACAAGAACAAGTCGAAAAAGCCCGATTTAAGAGACGTTGGCGCCGCAGCACAAAATATCCTTCTTTCTCTTGCCTGCTTTGGATTGGGCGGTTGCTGGATTGCTAACATAAACAGGATAAGATTGAGAAAATTACTAAAAATCCCTCGCCATCTTATAATTGATTCAGTGATTGCTTGCGGCCCTGCAGCTGAACATCCTATTTTAGAAGAGAGGGCTGATAAAATAAGGTACTGGCTGGATAATAATAATCGTTTGCACGTTCCCAAGAGGCCATTGAAAGAGATACTTCATTATAATAATTTTCCGTAAAGAAAAATGAAAGAATTCGATTCTTTAGTGAGAACAATGAAGATTTTGCGCTCCAAAGACGGATGCCGATGGGATAGGGCGCAAAAGCTGAAAGATTTAAAGAATTACCTTATGGAAGAAGCCTATGAATTAATGGATACTATCGGCTCAAAGCATTATAAGAAAGTAGAGGAAGAATTGGGTGATGTATTTCTCATTCTGGTTTTTATATGCCAGGTGTATTCCGAAAGAAATAGATTTAATATCAAAGATGTACTTAAGGCCGTGGATAACAAGATGATAAGACGTCATCCTCATGTTTTCTCTTCCAGTTTCAAAAAGAACAATGCACTTAAGACAAAAAACGATATAGTGAAATTCTGGGTTAAAGAAAAGGCTAAAAGCAAAAAAAGAAAAAACATCTATGAACGTTTACCCAGGAAAGCCCCGTCTTTACTGCTCGCGTATCTTCTTTATAAAGAAAAGAGGTATTTAGGAAAGAGCTTAAGATTAGAACAAATAGTATCCGGGATGGAGAAAAAAATACAGAAATTAAACACATCCGGAGTAAACGGCGCACTTATTGCAGATATTATTATGGATCTTTCGAAGTTGGCTTCTCTTAATAAGATTAATCTCGAAATATTGTTAAGAAGGAAGATTTTTCTTAAGGCGCGTTCTTTATCATACCAGCCATAAGCTGCAGTATGCTTCATATTGCCGATATTTGACACCTATTTGTAAAGAGGGTATAATGAAAATCTGCCGTGCCTTGTTAATAATTATTATTTCTTACCAATTAAAAGAATTAAGCAGGAGGTAAAATGGGAAAAGAACAAAACAAGACTGATAATAAGAAAAAGGCGCTGGATTTGGCACTTACACAGATTGAGAAGCAATTTGGCAAAGGTGCCATTATGCGTCTGGGAGCAGATACAAGACTTGATGTGGAAGCCTTATCCACAGGTATCATTTCTTTAGATAAAGCCTTGGGAGTTGGCGGTATCCCAAGGGGCAGAGTAGCAGAAATATACGGGCCTGAAGCCTCAGGAAAGACTACACTTACCTTGAGCATCATTGCCGAAACACAAAAGTCAGGCGGTATCACAGCATTTATCGATGCCGAGCACGCTTTTGACCCGACATACGCCAAGATTATAGGAGTAAATTTGGATGACCTTCTAATATCTCAGCCTGATACAGGAGAACAGGCTTTAGAGATAGTAGATACGCTCGTGCGTTCCAATGCTGTCGACCTTGTTGTAGTAGATTCTGTGGCTGCCCTGACACCACGTGCAGAAATTGAAGGGGAAATGGGTGAGTCGAAAATAGGTCTTCAGGCGCGTCTTATGAGCCAGGCACTTCGTAAATTGACAGCTGGCATAAGTAAGTCTAACACATCCGTAATCTTTATTAACCAGATTAGGGAGAAGATAGGAGTTATGTTTGGTTCTCCAGAAACAACTCCCGGCGGGAGAGCTTTGAAGTTCTATTCATCGATACGTATAGATTTAAGAAGAATCGCTACGTTATCAAATCAAGGTACATCAGTGGGTTCACGAGTTAGGGCAAAAATTGTTAAGAACAAAGTTGCTCCGCCTTTTAAAAGTGCTGAGTTTGATATAATTTACAGTGAGGGTATATCTAAAGAGGGCGCTTTGATTGATGCTGCGCAGGAGTGCGGGGTGATAAAAAAATCAGGCAGCTGGTTTTCTTATGGAGACAAGAATATTGCTCAAGGCAAGGAGCAATTAAGAAAAATGCTTAAAGATGATGAAGCTCTAAAGAGTAAAATAGAAGAAGAAGTAAAAAAAATAATTTATCAGGGAGGATGATATGAGAACCGGATTGTTGTCTCTTTTGGTTATTTTGTTTGTGTCCAACCCGATTTATGCCGATACTAAGGATAAATCTTCTAATATTAATAATCCATTTTTTAAATCTTCCGATATTCATATCAGTCTTGAAAATGCGGTTTCCAGCGTGGCGGCTAAATTAGGTAAATCAGTTGTTTCTATAACTGCAATAATTCGGGAAAAACCGGGAAGAAATTTTTATTTCAGTTCTCCTTATACAGGCCAGGAAGACGAACTTTTCAGAAAGTTTTTCGAAGACTTTTTTGGAAACATTCCTCAGGAATACGGCAGAATCGCTTTGGGCAGCGGATTTATTATCGATAAAGACGGCTATATTCTTACAAATTCTCATGTAGTCAGCCAGGCGAGAGAAATAAAGGTTATCCTTTCAGATGGCAGAGAATTCAATGCTATTTTGAAAGGTTTTCATATTGCTCTATGCTTATCCATATCCAGATATGGGTATCAAGAAGGATGTCTCTCACTTTAGAACCTCCCAATCACCTTCAGCCACAGGCCCACAGTAACATTGGGGGTTGTGAGCGCTCTCCATAGGTATCTTCCGGCTGCACCCGGAAGAGCGAGCTTTGAAGATTTAATCCAAACTGATGCCGCAATCAATCCCGGTAACAGCGGGGGTCCGCTGGTAAACATAAAAGGAGAAGTAATTGGAGTTAATGCCGCTATCATTACTCGTTCCGGGGGATATGAAGGCATAGGGTTCGCTATCCCTATCAATAAAGCAAGGAGAATTTTAAATAGCCTTATAAAAGGAGAAAAGATACTTTATGGCTGGCTGGGCGTAAGCATACAGGATTTGAATGAAGATTTAAAAAATTACTTTGGCATAAAAGAAAAAAACGGAGTTATTGTAGTCAGGGTATTTAAAAATTCTCCGGCGGAGAAAGCAGGGATTAAAGAAGGAGATTTAATACTGAAATTTGATTCTGCTTCTGTATCCGATACGAGGGAACTTGTAAGTTTAGTTAACCGGTCCGAAGTAGGAAAGGTCGTTACCGCAACAATACTTAGAGGGACAAAGGAAATTAACTTGAAAATAAAGATAGGCGCCCGGCCCGAAGAAATAGAAAAAATAAAAACAGTGGAAGTAACAACCTTCAGGGGTATGGAAGTAGATGATATTACCCCCTATCTCAAAGAACGTTTTAGAATAAGAGAGAAAGAAGGTGTAGTGATTGTAAGCATTTCTGATAATTCCCCGGCAGGAAAATCAGGGCTTAATATAGGAGATGTAATAATAAAAATAGGGGATAAAATAGTGCGCAGCAAGAAAGATTTTCAGAAAGCGATATTAAGTATAAAAGGAAACTGTTTGATAAAAACAAACAGAGGATATTTTGTGCTGAAAGAAGAAAGATAACTGTATTATTATAGATGTCTTTAATATAAGAAACAGAATATTATATTTGCATAATTTAGAACAATTCTGTATCTTGTAAATGTATAAATAATGAGGGGGGAACATGACTTCAATAAAGCTTTGAACTATTCTTTCCTTCTTTTAAAATACAGAGCAAGGACCAGGAAAGAAATAATAAACAGACTAAAACTAAAAAAGTTTCCTACGCCTGTTATAGAAAAGGTTATAGAATCTTTGGATGATTACGGTTATATTAATGATGCAAACTTTACATCTGCGTTTATAAGAGAAAAAATAAATAAAGGCTTATCGAAAAGGAAAATATATTTTGATTTAAAAAGATTGGGGGTAAGCGAAGAAATAATAAAAGAAGGGATTTCCTGCATAAACAACGATGATTATACAAAGGCAATACGGAAATTAGTTATAAAGAAATCAAAACAGTACTCTGGTTTGGACAATAAAAATTATAGGCTGTTCCGCTATCTTGCCCAGCGCGGATTCTCGGTGGATGAAATAAGAGAAGTTTTAAATGAAAACAGATAAATTAAGAAAATATTTCCTAAATTTCTTTAAAGATAAACAACATAAAGTCTTTGCGTCTGATTCACTGGTGCCTCTTGATGCAACAGTTCTTTTTACATCCGCAGGGATGAACCAATTTAAACCGTATTTTTTAGGAGAAAAAAGGGATTTAAAAAGAGCAGTCTCCTGCCAAAAGTGTTTAAGAACGGGCGACTTAGAGAAAGTAGGCAGAACCCCCTACCACCATACTTTCTTCGAGATGCTTGGCAATTTTTCCTTTGGCGACTATTTTAAGAAAGAGGCCATAGAATATGCCTGGGAATTTCTTACTGGTATTCTAAATATAAAAAAAGGAAATATTTGGGTTTCTGTTTATGAAGACGATGCAGAATCTTACGAGGTTTGGTACAAACATATTAATATCCCTAAAGACAAAATTGTTAAGTTCGGTGCAGAAGATAATTTTTGGCCGTCTAACGCTCCCGAAGACGGTCCCGATGGGCCATGCGGTCCGTGCTCTGAGATATTCTTCGACCGTGGCAAAGATAAAGGATGCGGGAGAAAAGAATGCAATCCTTCCTGTAGCTGCGGAAGATTTGTGGAAATATGGAATTTAGTTTTTACTCAGTTTAATAGGTCCGGTAAAAATAATTTGAAGCCGCTGCCGCAGAAAAATATAGATACAGGCATGGGCCTTGAGAGAATGGCGGCCGTCCTGCAAGGAAAATATTCAAACTTCGAAATAGATATATTTGCCCCTTTGATTTTATACATAAAAGAAATTATAGGGGTAAAGAATACCACATCCGCCACGGTCAGCCTTCTGAATGCTATAGCAGACCATTCAAGGGCGGTTACTTTTGCAATTTCTGACGGAGTGTTCCCTTCAAATGAAGAAAGAGGATATGTAATAAGAAAGTTGATAAGAAAGGCATTGTGGGGAGGATATTCCCTGGGTTATAAGAATGCATTTGTTTACAAACTTGTAGATAAATGTGCGAAACTTATGGGAGATACTTATTCCAATATACTTAAGGAGAAAGATAAGATTTCCGATACAATACGCGCAGAAGAAGAAAGGTTTATCTCGACACTTTCGGGTGCAAAGTCTCAGTTTCACCTTATTTTAGAAGAATCTAAGTCATCAGGCAGGAATACGATAGACGGAAAAACAGCTTTTAAGCTTTATGATACATACGGTTTGCCCTTAGAATTAACGAAAACTATGGCCTCGGAAAACGGTTTAAAAGTTGACGAAGATGGTTTTTACAGTATGCTTAAACTGCAGAAAGAATCATCGCGTAAACAAAGCATGTTTTCTGATACAATCTTTACTAAAGAGGATTACACTTTGGATAAAAAATCAGTATTTTCAGGCTATAACGACATTACTAAAAGCACAATTATATCTGCATTGATTAAGGATAAGAAAGAAGTCACTATTCTTGAATCGGGAGATGCAGGCGCAGTGATCTTGGCTTATACGCCTTTTTATCCTGAGTCAGGGGGCCAGCTTGCCGATAAAGGTATTATTAGAACAAAGGACGGAGAATTTATTGTTAGCGATGTCCAGAAAAGCAATGAGGCGATAGTCCATATAGGAAAGGTATCAAAAGGAAGCATTACTTTAACTAACTGCGATGCTTTAGTCGATGCTAAAAGAAGGCATGCTCTTATGCGCGCCCACACTGCTACGCATCTTTTACAGGCGGCTTTGAGGAACATTCTGGGCGAACATATTACTCAGCAGGGATCGTTGGTTGACGAAGACAGATTGCATTTTGATTTCTCCCATTTTAGCGCTTTAAGCCCGCGGGAAATAAAATTGGTTGAGGAAAAGGTCAACTATTTTATATTACGTTCAGATAATGTTGCCAAAAAAGAAATCAGCTTTGATGAAGCGCAGAAAGAGGGCGCCTTGGCGTTTTTTAAAGATAAGTACAAAGATAGAGTAAGAGTGGTGTTTATTTCCGGATACAGTAAAGAACTTTGCGGCGGTACACATATAGATAATACTGCCGAGATAGGATCTTTCCTTATATTGAATGAATTCTCCGTAAGCAGCGGCATAAGAAGGATTGAGGCAGTGACAGGCAATGAAGCTATAAGAAAATCATTATTCTATAAAGATGAAATTAAGAACCTCTCGTGGTTTTTGAAGACAAAAGAGGAGAACATAATAGAAAGTGTTAAGAAAATGGGAGAGAGCATCAAATCTTACAAAAATAAGATTGACAACCTGGAGAAAAATATATTATCTTATGAGATAAAAGAAATAACAGAAAACAGTATAGTCTTTAACGAGAATAATATTTTTATTCATTATTTTGAGGATAAGAATTACACCCAGTTACTTTATGCGGCTGACATTATAAGGTCTAAGTTTGACAATGCTGTAATCTTCTTAAACTCCATTAATAATAAGAGAAATATATTCATTCTGGCTGTTACGGATAAAACTTCGAGAATATTTAATGTGAGTAAGTTTATTGTTCAATATAAAGAAAGTTTAGGTTTGAAAGGAGGCGGCAAAGGTTCTGTGGCGCAAGGTGTATTATTGAATAGTCCGAGTAAAAAGGATATAGAAAATGCTTTAAAGACATATCTAAACGAGGGGAATAAATGAATCTTATACGCAATATAAGCAACCTTGATAAGCTATTAATAAAAAAGAGGAACCGTAAAGGAAGAGTTGTAGAAAAAGTATCCAGAATTATAAAAGCAGTTAAAGATAAAGGAGATGATGCTTTAATAGAGTTTACAAAGAAGTTTGATAAGGTTAAATTAAACACCCGGGAAATAAAGGTTAGCGAATCTGAGATAAGTTCCGCATTCAATGAGCTCAATTCGGGGATTATATCTTCGATAAAATCCAGCATAGACAATCTATACAAGTTTTACCGGCCCCAGCTGCCCAAGCCTATAACTAAAAGGGAGGAAAACGGAAAGGTATTAAAAGTAAGATATAAACCAATTGAAAGAGTTGGTGTCTATATACCTTCGGGAAGCGCTCCTTTGGTATCAAGTGTATACATGTGTCTTATTCCTGCGTTAGTGGCAGGAGTAAAAGATATTGTTATGGTTTCTCCGCCAGGCAAAGAAAAGTTTCTAAATCCCTTTATTCTCGCTGTTGCCTCGATGCTGAAGATAAAAGAGATCTATAAGATCGGCGGCGCACAGGCAATAGCAGCCTTAGCGTACGGGACAAAAACAGTAAGGAAAGTTGATAAAATTATAGGTCCTGGGAACGATTTCGTTACGGAGGCAAAACGGCAGGTATTTGGAGAAGTAGGCATTGATATGCTTGCCGGGCCATCGGAAGTCGTAATTATTGCCACAAGAAGAACTAATATTGATTTTGTGGTTGCCGATTTAGAGGCTCAAACAGAGCACAAAGGGGGTCTTGGCATTGTTATAACCAATTCAAAAAAGATTGCCAATGAATTGCGCAAGTCAAAAATACCCGGTTTTATTATCAAAGCGAGGAATTTAAATGAAGCCGCAGATATTGCCAATAGAATTGCACCTGAGCATTTAGAAATTCTTACCAAAAGGCCATCTACATTGCTCAAAAAGATAAACAATTGCAGTGCAATATTCTTAGGAGACAATTCCCCCGTAGCTTTGGGAGATTATACAGCAGGACCAAGTCATGTACTTCCTACCGGAGGAACCGCACGTTTTTTCTCCTCTTTGTCAGTGAGAGACTTTTTAAGAGAGGTACATATCGTAAACTATACCAAAAAGGCTCTTATTGATGAGTTACCGGTATTGGAAAAGATAGCTTCTCTGGAAGGAATGCAAAAACATATTGATAGCGTGAAAAAGAGATTAAGCTGACTTTATTGTCTGTGGCCATAGATATACTTCGAAAGTGTATAGGGTTGTTGGAATATCCGCGTAAATATCCGCGTGCCCCGTTGCCCGAAGGGCTCACGGGGCGGGTATCCGCTTCTATTATGAGGAGGGGGAAATGAGAAAAGCAGAAATAAAAAGGAGAACTAACGAAGTTGATATACGGGGCAGTATCAATATTAACGGAACAGGTAAAACTGATATAAATACAGGATTCGCTCCTCTTGATCATCTTCTCACGTTATTCTCTTTTCATGGTTTATTCGACTTAAAGCTCAAAGCTAAAGGGGACCTGGAACATCATATAATTGAAGATACAGGCATCGCGGCAGGCAAAGCTTTTAAGGAAGCTTTAGGCAGCAAAGAGGGAATCAATCGTTACGGATGCTTCACAGCAGTAATGGATAAGGTTGCAGTAAAAGTGGCAGTCGATGTGAGCGGAAGGCCGTCTTTTTATGGAAGAACAGATGATACAAACGCAGGTGGTCTGAAAGGATCTTATAGTACGATGAAATTTGATGACACCAACTTCACTGCTGATCATGCTGTTGAGTTTCTAGAAGCGTTTACTCAACATGCAGGGTTGAGTATAGTCTATATAATAGAATCCAGCCAGGGAGATCTTCATCATTTATTGGAAGCTTTCTTTAAAGCTTTGGGGAAAGCATTAGACCAGGCTACTTTAATTGACCCGCGCAGGAAAGGCATACCTTCCACAAAAGGAATTATCGATTAATATGGTAGTTATAGTTAATTGTGGTATGGGCAATCTAAGAAGTGTGCATAAGGCAGTTTTATCGTCAGGAACAAAAGCTCTTATAAGTGGGAACTATAAAGCTATAAATAAAGCCGATAAGATAATTCTGCCGGGAGTCGGGCATTTTGCCAAAGCCGCCAAAGAACTTAAAAGAAGAGGAATTTTCTCTCTTATAAAAGAGAAAATAGAGAGTAAAACTCCTTTTTTGGGCATATGCCTTGGGATGCAGCTTCTTTTTAAGCATAGCGAAGAAGCGCCTGGAATAGAGGGATTCGGTATAATCAAAGGAAAAGTAAAGAAATTTTCCCTAAGCAGACTTACGATACCGCATATGGGTTGGAACACTATATCCAGGAATGCAAAAAACAGATATTCGTCTCTATTAAAGGGGATAAAAGACGACTCATTTTTTTACTTTGCTCATTCCTATTATTGTAAACCGCAAGAGGAAAACACTATTCTTACTACAACACATTACGGAACAGAATTTGCTTCATCAGTCCATAGGGATAATATATGGGCTGTACAATTTCATCCTGAGAAAAGCCAGAAGTTAGGATTAAAATTATTAAATAACTTCTTATCTCTGTAGAGTCAAAGAATATAAAGTATGATTGTTATACCAGCCATCGATTTATTAAAGAACAAAGTAGTCCGGCTTAAAAGGGGAGAAAGAAAAAGTGCCGTTGTGTACAGTAACGACCCTCTCAGTGTTGCAAAGCGCTGGTTAGGCTCCGGAGCTAAGCTGATTCATGTTGTGGATTTAGATGCCGCATTTGGTAACGGCGATAACATGAATGTTATAAAAAAGATTGTTTCTTGTGGAATAGATATAGAACTCGGAGGGGGTATCCGCAGCTTTGACAAAGCGAAAGACCTGATAGATTCAGGCGTAAAAAGGTTAGTTGTAGGCTCTAAAGCAACAGACAAAGAATTCCTTAGGAAACTTATAGGAGAATTCGGCGATAAAATAGCGGCGGGAGTGGATACGTTAAACGGTAAGTTTATGACCTCGGGATGGCAGGAATATTCAGGATATAATACAGATGAATTTATGGTTTATCTTATAGATAATGGAATAAAATGGATAATTTATACGGATATCACTAAAGACGGAACACTTGAGGGGATAAATACGGAAGTATTGAGAAGTCTTAAAAGATTTAAAGAAATAAATTTTATTATTTCAGGAGGAATAAGCTCCCTGGATGATATAAAAAAAATAAAGGATGAACTCTCCTTTGTAAAAGGTGTTATTATTGGTAAGTCGCTTTACGAGAAGAACATAGACTTGGAAGAAGCAATTAAGATTTCTCAATGATTTTTTCATGAGGATGTTCTTTATCAGGTTAATCTGTATCCTGCCGCTTGTCTCTATAGTCACCGCAAAAGTTTTAGCCGATGCTTTAGTGAATATAAACCTCAATCCCATATTAATAGAAAAAACTACAAATTGTTCTGAAGTATTATACAGCGAAGACATTTCCGCTCTTAGCTGTGATTCCCCTCAAGAGGCATTGGATTATTTTAGCTCAGTTGACTTAAGAAGGCGTTCTTCTTTCGGTATCCAGCAGGATTTATCCATAAGGGGGTCGACATTTGAAGATAACGATGTGTATCTTGAGGGAGTGAGGATGAACGACCCTCAAACCGGGCATTTTACCCTCGGGTTTCCCCTCACAGAATACGATATAAGCAGTATAAAACTGGATTCCAATTCGCAAAGAGTAGACTTTAATATAGCCCCTCCTAAAGAAAAAGGAATATTATCCAGGCATTACTGGGGCCAATACGCGTTATACGGAAGCTCATTGTCTTTTAATTTTAAAACACCCCATGCGAATAACAGAATTTCATACGAGCATAAAATATCAAGCGGTTCGAGGCAGGATACGGATTTTGATGTACATAATTTATTTTTTGATTCTCTCTGGGCCGCGGGGAATAGCAATATAAATATAATCTTTGGAATGGCGCAAAGAGATTTCGGAGCCGCAAACTTTTATAGTTCGTTTTACCCTTATGAAGAAGAACATACAAGGCAAAAACTATGCATTATAAAGTCAGATATCCGCTGGGATAAGTTTTCCCTGATTAACAATTTGTTTGTCAGGCTTCATAACGATAAGTTCATATTGGACCGTGGAAACCCTTCTCTATATATAAACCACACGACTACCAGCGTATACGGCTGGGGTTCAAGACTGAAATTCAGTGAATTCTACATCGGATTTTTATTTAACAGAGAACACGCAAAAAGCGGTTCTATGGGAAAGTATACCCGCTACAGAAAAGAGTTTTATCTAGAAGTTACTCCCAAAATAAATAAGCTATCTCTGAATATAAGTTTCAATGAAACGTATTATGGTAAATTCGGGTGGTTAGAAAAAGTGTCTTTCGGAAGTTCATATCCGCTTAATAACAAACTGAGCATCAATTTGGCCTTATCTTATTTTTGGCGCGCGCCTTCTTTCACAGAACTTTATTATCAATCGCCTGCTAACCACGGGAATAACAGTCTCGCTGTGCAAAAGACTCTGAACTACGAAACCGGTTTCAAATATACCTTGAATAACGATGTTAATCTTCATTTTTCCGTATTCATGCGCCATCAATCGCATGCTATAGACTGGGTTAAGAGTTCTGAATCGTCTCCCTGGAGAGCAGAAAATATAGGGAGTATAAGTTCGAAGGGCATTAATTGTAACCTAAAAATAGATTTAAGAAGGCGTCCATTTGAATATTTATCAATGCGTTATACTTACCTTGCGCTAAACAGAAAAAGTCCCTATGCGTTTTCTAAATACGCTTTTGATTACCTTAGGGATAAGTTAACGGCTAATCTTCTTATGAAGATGCGTAAACTCCGCGTAAATTATATGTTAAGTTTCAATAACCCTTCAGAGAGAAGAAAATACTGCATCTTTAGCTTAAAAATTATAAGAAAAATCAACAATAATATTGATTTCTTTATTGAGGGAAACAATATTTTTAATACCTCCTACTATGAACTTGAGGATATAAAAGGCGGCTCAAGATGGTATAAAATAGGCGTATCACTAAAATTCTAATGAGTATCTTTACAGGCTGAATTTCCTAACATGCGTTTTCTAACAACGCCAGGGGTTGCTTCAAATAGTTCCTACATGGTATAATAACAGTTAATGGGTAAGTATCGTAAAACCATAATAACAGTGGTTATTGTTATCCTTGGCGTACTCGCCATTTTATTATACAGTATTTTAAAAAACAAAAAAGAAGAAACACATCTTAATAACGGACAATTGTATATAGAAAATTACATTTTCACAAAACTTACCCCGGAAAAAGCACTAATTAGAATATACGGGACAAACAGAGGCAATAATGATGTCAGCCGTTTTCCCGTAATTATTAAATATTACACTAAAAACGGTAAATATTTAGGAAAAGACGAATCTGACCTCCTGAGGAGCACAAAAGCAGTATTGAAAGCAGGCGGTAAGTTTAATGCCCAGGTAAGTGTTCTCTACCCTAAAAATACTGGTAAAGTAGAAATTAATATAAAACATAATTAGAGGAGGATTATTGTGGAAAACAGAAGAAGATTTTTGAGGTTCGAAGTTAAAGATTTCTTAGAAATTAGGCCGCTGAATGAAGTAGCGAAATACACAAAAGGCCAGTCATTTAATTTAAGTATTATGGGTGTTTGCTTTTTCTCCGAAGCGAAATGGGAAACCGGTCAGGTTCTCCTGATAGATTACTTTATGCCCCAAGGATTAGAATCAGTTAAGCTTAAAGTGGTAGTAGCCTGGTCTGAGTTAATAGACAATGAAAGAGGGTATCTGACAGGAACACAAATTATTGATGTAGAGAAGGAAAAAGAAAGCCAGTTTGTGAATTATTACTTTCAGAAGTTAAAAGAGAAATTCTTCTAGGCCGCTTAAATAGTCCGGGTATATAAATATAAATGAGTGATGTATTTTTCAAGAATCCTGCGCGTAATCAAATTATAGCCGGCTCTCTTATACTTGCCAAATTCCTTGAAGATGTAAAGCTGTATAAAAAGCTTTCGAAAGGCGGTTTTCCAGGGATAAAGATTCATTTTGGGACTGGTGCATTTTGCCTGTGCCCGCAAGGGTGCCTGTGCCCGCAAGGGTATAATGGTATCGCTGCCCTCAGGCGATGTTGCTATAGCAAGCAGCGCCTTTATAACCTTATAAAACTATAGTAAGATTATTTTATCTTCACTCTCGTGGAATTGCCGGATATCAAATGAATATTCCAGAAGATTACTCACTAAGATTTCCTGAAGTTGTTATAGTTGAGGCTTCGGCAGGAACGGGTAAAACCCGCGAACTTGCGAAGCGTTATCTACAGCTGATTTTATCCGCCTCAGGCAAGAATCAGGTACAGCTCAATAATATTCTTGCCACTACTTTTACTAATAAAGCTGCTTTTGAGATGAAAGACAGAATCCTCGATTTCTTAAAGAAAATTGCTTTAGGATTTATTTCTGATAATGAAAAAGATATCCTCGCTATTATCGAATCGGATAAAGAAGATATCGGGGGAAAGGCCGCGGGAATAATGGATATAATCATAAGAAATTATAGTTTCTTTCAGATTCAGACAATAGACAGCTTGATGAACTCGTTTCTATTGAGTTCCGCCCTTAACATCGGGCTTTCGGCAGAATTCAAAATAAAGAAAGACCAAAATCAATACTTAAGATATTGTTTTGACAAAATAGTGGAGGACACGGAAAAAGACCCCGAATTGTTTAAGATATTTGAAGAGTTTCTTAAACACTATATTTTCGTAGAAAACAGAAGTTCGTGGTTTCCAAAACAGGATATATTAGATTTAATGAAATTCTTATTCTCTTTAAGAAATAAGTATGGGGCCGGCTTCTATATAACTAAATTCAGCAACGAAGACATATTGAAGCAGAAAGCAGTCTTATATAAAAAGATAAAAGAAATATCATCGTGTTTCCCTGACGGATTAAATAAAAGTGCGGCCAAATCAATATCAAAGTTTATCGATACCCAGGATATCCATTTTGAAATAAAAACCATACCCGGTATATTTAAAGATAACAATCTCCCTATGAATAAAGGCAAGAACGCCCCGGAAAGTTTTGCCAGGAAATGGAAAAGTATTGTCAGTAATGTCACAAAACTTGTTGACTTAGAATCACAGGTTGCATTCAAGCCTTATATTAAATTATTTATACGTGTTCTTGGCGAGTTAAAGCGCGTCTCCAGGCGTGATGATATCATTTTTCTCGAAGAGTTAAACAGTAAAACCAATGATTTAATCAGCTCCGCGCTTAGCCTGCCTGAATTGTATTACAGAATGTCAATGCGTTTTTCTCATTATCTTATCGATGAGTTTCAGGATACAAGCATCTTGCAGTGGAGCAACTTAAAAGAAATGATTGAAGACGCCCTGTCTTCAGGAGGAACATTATTCTGTGTAGGGGACAAAAAACAGGAAATATACCGTTTTCGCGGCGGTGAAACTAAATTATTCAACTACATAAGAAAAGAATGGCGGCGCTACAATGTTAAAAACCGCATATTAAAGAAAAACTGGCGCAGCCATAAAGCTATAGTGGAGTTCAATAACAAGGTTTTCTCTGCTGATAATTTGAGGAATGCCCTCTCAAAAATAAGTATATTTAACAATAATGATGTTGATACCAGTAGTGTATTTGAGATATTCAGCGATTCCAGACAGGAATACAAAGAAGAAAATAAATTTGGATATGTGTATAAAGAATTTATAGAAGCCGCTAACCAGGAAGAGCGCAACAAAATAGTGAGCTCCAGAATGATAGAACTCATCGCGTCTCTAAAAAAACGCTGTTTTGAGTATAAAAATATCGCTGTTTTATGCAGAAGCAATGATGAAATAGAGCTTGTTACTTCATGGCTTCTTAAAGAAGGCATACCTGTAGAATCGGAGAAAACCCTTGATTTAAAGGAAAACCCGCTGATTAAAGAAATGATATCGTTTCTTAGGTTTCTAAATTCGCCCATAGATGATATAAGCTTTGTATCGTTTATATCGGGCGATATTTTCAGTGCCGCAACAGGCCTGGCAAAGAAATCAGTCATAGATTTTATTTTCGATTTGCATAAAAATGATAAGCTAAATAAAAATGTTCATTTTTACCGTTTATTCCGCAAAAAATACCCTGAAATATGGAATACCTATATTGACAAGTTTTTCAAGAGTGTGGGTTTCTTGTCTCCTTATGAGTTAGTCGTAAGTATATACGATGTCTTTAATGTAGCCGACAATTTTGAAGATGAACATAGTTTCTTTATGAAATTACTTGAGCTTATTAAGGCTAAAGAACAAGACTATGCCGGCTTGGATAGTTTTCTTTATTATCTTGAGATTGCCCCCAAAGAAGACCTTTATGTTACTGTAACAAAAGCTAGTTCCGTGCGTCTTTTGACAATTCATAAGTCTAAGGGTTTAGAGTTTGACATTGTTATTATTCCTTTTATGTATATAAAATTGAAACCGGAAGAAGGCATGAATTCATTTCCAAAGCTCAATAAAGACAATAATTCGCTGGAACTTTTGCGCATAACAAAAGAACACAGGAAATATTCAAAGACGCTTAATGCCATTTATAATAAAGCATACGTGAAATCACTGGCAGATGAACTGAATGCTATGTATGTAGCTTTTACACGCGCGAAATTGGAATTATATATGTTTATTCCGGAAAAGTCAGGGGCCTCTTTCAACAATGCGCGCCATTTTCTGCGCGATCTTCCCGATAAATGGGGCACTGAGCATTATTATAAGATTGAAGAAAGAAGAGAAAAGATAAGGCAGCTTTCTTTGCACCATAAGCAGGATTGGATAGATTTCCTAAAAGATGAAATATTGGCTAATCCCCCGGGAGAAGACAGAAACAAGCTTTTGGAAGGGGAAATAATGCATTTTGCCTTGTCCTGCATCGAAAACCTGCATAAAAACGATGAAGAATCAGTTATTAACAACGCTTTAGCAAAAGCAAGGACGCGGTATCCTTTCTTTGAAGATTTCGGTAAAATAAACGATAAATTATACGACATTATCGGCAGCAATAAAGCGAAGCGGTTTTTTTATATAGACAGTGGTAATATTTATACGGAAAAAGATATCGTAGACTATCAGGGCAGAAACTGCCGCATAGACCGCCTTGTTGTCTTTGCCAAAGAAGCCTGGGTTATAGACTATAAAAGCTCACGGCGGTTAAAAGATGAGCATATAACACAAATTAAAGGCTACATAAGAGCAGTAAAGGATATTTATCCGGATAAGGAAGTAAAGGGGTTTTTATTTTATATAAACGACATAGAAGCAGAAGAAATATAAACAATGGAAAGAGTCTTAACTTACGATTTAAAAGATAATTTTATTGATAAACTTTGCAGCTTTATAACCGATAATTTTCCCGGCAAAGAAAACGACTTCAGTAATATCATGTGTGTTTTTCCGGGAAGAAGGCCCGCCCTTTTCTTAAAACGCTCTCTGGCACGAAAAATCAAAGGTTCATTTTTCCCTCCTGTCATATTGTCTATAGATGATTTTATAGAAAGCATAGTGTCTAAAACGCGCGTTGTAAATAAGATTTCTGACCTGGATGCCTGCTATTTAATATATTCTATTGCTGCGGAATTAGACCATTCAATGCTTAAGGGGCGAGAAAGCTTTAGCGAATTTCTTCCCTGGGCTAGAGAAATAGCCCTTTTTATAGAACAGCTGGATTTAGAAGATATAGAGAACAATTCCTTGAGAGAAATCCAAAAAAGTGCAAGCATAGGATATGATGTGCCGGAGAACATAAATATATTATTACAGAATATAATATCCATACGCCGCCGGTATCATGATGTTTTAGAAAAGAAGAGCCTTTTAAGCAGAGGGCTTTTATATTCACATGCGGCTAATATCGTTGGAGATTACGAATTTGATGAGTTTGAAAAAATAATCTTCTGCAATTTGTTTTATATAAATTCTACCCAGGCAAGAATTATGAAGACAGTGTATAGAAAGGGGAAAGGCATATTTATTTTCCAGGGCGATAAAAACAAATGGCCGACATTAAAAAGAAAAGAAAAAGAGCTGGGCATATCGATACCTGATATTGAACCAAGAGGCGGCTCCTGCGATATTTTACTGTATGCCGGATATGATTTGCATACTCAGGTTGCTATCGTAAGCGATATTATAAATAAAATAGATAATGTTAACGATACTGTAATAGTCCTGCCCAGAAAAGAAACATTAATACCTCTTTTATCGGAGATAGCGCACACCGTAAAAGATTTTAATATATCTTTGGGATATCCTCTAAAAAGAACACCGGTATTTACGCTTTTCGACACTATCTTAAACGCCCAAAAAAGCAGAAGAAAAGAATCGTACTATGCCTTTGACTATTTAAAAGTCCTAAGCCATCCTTTAATCAAGAATCTCAGTATAAAAATAGAGTCTTCTGTAACAAGGGTTCTTGTCCATAAAATCGAAGAGATACTAAAAGGGAAAATAAAAACAGAATTAGGCGGTTCCCTCTTTATCCGGCTTAAAGAGCTTGAGGACTTAGAAGATATCTTTATTTTAGGCCGTGACGCACTAAGAAATATGGACATAAAAATAGACATCGATAGTCTAAAAAGTATCATAAGAGAACTTCACGGGGTGTTTTTCCGCTCATTTGAGAAAATAGAGAATTTTAATTCTTTCTGCGCGGGAATAAAGGGCGCATCGCGTCTTATTATCGATAAAAGCCTGCTGAATTCCTTTCCCCTTAACAGAATCGCGATAGAATCTATATTATCCTTAGCGGATGAGATGTCTTCTTTGTCTTTTTCCAAAGAGCAGTTTAACCCCGAAGATATTTACTCAATCTTTGTGCAGAAAATAGAAGATAAGCTTATATCATTCAGCGGTTCGCCTTTAAAGGGACTGCAAATATTGGGATTATTGGAAATACGTTCTCTTAATTTTAAAAATGTGATATTTATCGATGTTAATGAATCTATCCTTCCCAAATTAAAGTTTTACGAACCATTGATTCCTCGCGAGATAATGCTCAGCCTGGGCATTAACAGGCTGGAGAAAGAAGAAGAGATACAGCGGTATCAGTTTATGAGAATCATAGCATCGTCCAATAAAGCATTCCTGGTTTATGAAGAAAATAAAGATAAGGAAAAAAGCCGGTTTTTAGAAGAGCTAATTTGGGAAAGACAGAAAAGTCTTAAAAGAATAGATGCTTTCAACGTAATAAGGGGCTCTTTTAAGCTTAAGATAGCTCCGCGTGATAATAAAGCGGTTAAAACAAAGGAAATGGCCAGGTACTTAAAGGCCAGGCGTTATTCTCCGACAATGCTGAATACCTATTTAAGGTGTCCTATGCAGTTTTACTTTCATTATGTATTGGGCATAAAAGAAGGCACCAATCTTCTTGACGACCTAGGCGCAGATGAAATAGGAAGTTTTTTGCATCAACTATTAGAAGAAGCATTTAAACCTTTCGTTAACAAAAAACCGTCGATTAACAAAGAGTTTGAAGAAGAATTCATGCGTCTTTTTGAAAATAAGTTTTCCTCTGAAATCTTAAAAAGAATGAGATCGGACGCTTTTATATTAAAAGAAATAATAAAGACAAGGCTTAAAAAGTTTCTAAATGAAGAAAAAAAACGCGATGTGGATAAAATTGTATGTCTGGAGGAAGAATTTCGCGATACGCTTTCTTTTGGCGGCATTGACTATAATTTTATCTCCAAAGTGGACAGAATAGATGAAATATCAGATTCGCTTGTTATTATCGATTATAAAAGCGGGTCTTCTGATGTTGTCCCCAAAAAGATAAAGAATAACAACGGCATTTCTTTAAATCGGGAATACATAAAAGAACAGGTAAAATCTTTCCAACTTCCTGTCTATTACATTATATCCAGCAGATACTTTAAGAATAGAGATATCGAAGCGCAGATTTATAATCTAAGGACGCTTGAAAGAAAGTCTTTTTCCATTGACAGTGATAGTAGTTTAGATATGTATTTAGGCTTTATAGAATATATCCTCAAAGAGATAGTGAATCCTGATATACCATTTCTCGCTGATAGAGAAGAAAGAAAATGCAGTTTTTGCCCGTTTTTTTACTTATGCAGGTAGAGGTTTTTAGTTGATGCCATAAACTATTAACCGGGAAGATGCTGTGTACTTTTTAGTACAATTTCTATTCGGCGTCCTCCTTTAATTTGCCGAGCGGGACGGACAAACAGCCCTCTTGAGTACAAAGCCTGCCCGCCGTAGTCCGAAGGACGAAGGAGGTGCCTGCCCGCTTGTGCCCGTAAGGGTATAGGGTACAGCATTTTCCGGTTAAAGCGGCGGATGTTAAAGTCATAATAAATCTGCTGGTAAAGGTTTTTAACCTGTTCTTTTAAAGAATCTGGCAGTGGACGCCTGGAAGGCAGCTTGGGGCGCAGGATGCCCTGTATGCCTGAAGCCATAACTTTCTTTTTCAGGCGGGATATGTGGACTGGATGGCACCCTGTCAAAGCCGCGGTTTCTTTGCCTTTAAGCTCTCTGGCTGCAGCTTGCTTTAAAAT
>MVCW01000068.1 GCA_002049895.1 Candidatus Omnitrophica bacterium 4484_171
TCGGCAGTATCTCCTGAAAAGAATTGCCTCGGGTTTCCTTTTAAGGCCGTTCAAAAGAACCAAGCCGTATTATAATACCCTTTCAAAAAGGCTTTTTCGCCTCCAGAGGGTATTAAAATACCTTACTATATTTTACACTAACCGGGAAAATGCTCTACCCTATACCCTCGCGGGCACAGGCACCCTCGCGGGCACAGGCACCCTCGCGGGCACAGGCGGGCAAATAATGCTAACCGCATTATTTGGGTTAAGCGAACAAAATATTAATGTAAACGATATTCTTATACGATAATATCGGGTCTGAAAAGAATAGGAAGGTATGTACTAATATTTGAATACAGTAGAAGCAACGGTTTTAAATACATCTATAATATGACTGTCAAAATGCGTTCCTTTCTCGCTCTCCATAATTTCCATTGCCTCTTTAAAGGAATATGCCTTTCTGTAAACTCTATTTGATATAAGAGCCTGGAACACGTCAGCAACAGCAACAATTCTTGCTTCAAGCGGTATATCTCCATCTTTAAGGCCGTAAGGATAACCTGTACCGTCGATTCTCTCATGATGATAAAGGATAGGGGGTATTATATCTTTTAATTCGTGCAGCGGGCGTAGAATCTCTGCCCCAATTACCGGATGCTTCTTAATTTCCTCAAACTCCTCTTTTGTAAGTTTGCCCGGCTTAGTAAGTATTTTCTCTGATATCCCTACTTTGCCTAAATCGTGAAGCAAAGTACTGTAACGCAATATTTCTAAATTGTGCGCTTTTAAATTAAGTCGTCTGCCGATAGATAAAGATATCATAACAGTCTTTTTAGTATGTTCTACCGTATATAAATCCTTTGCCTTTATTGTATGCGCAAACGCTATAATAGATTCGATAATAGTTTTACCCAATGCCCCCTCTAAAAGAACTACTCTACGTTTCAAATCGTCCATAGTATAAATATTTATACTCCTGTTATCATACGCGTCTTCTATATCCTCCGGAGTTATAACTTTTGTTCCATTGGTTTTTGACTTATTAAGACATCTATCCAGCAGCGAAAGCAAACCTACTTCCGAAGTGCTATCATCAGGAAATGATACCAGACCGGCACTTACATAAAGCGTGATTTTTTTGCCTCCAAAGAATTTAAACCTGAGATAATCCTGTATACGATGGACAAGAACCAAAGCCTCCTTTTTGTCTGTAAAATTAAGAAGTATGCCAAAAGAATCATCTGCTAAACGAAAAACTATATCGGACGACCTAACCATTTCCTTAATAAAATCATAAAATTCCTTAAGAACGCAGTCTCCTACGGTTGTACCGTATATTTTGTTTATATTGTTAAAAAGCTCTATATCCAATTTCAACAAAGAAAACTTAATGTTTTTTCTTTGCGCATAACCCAGACTTTCTCTTATACGTTCAATAAAATACCTGTGATTATAAGCTCCGGTGAGGCTATCCAGAGCCGATAATCTGCTAAACAGCCTTTTGAATCTCTGCAATTCACGGCTCTTAGTGATAATATTCCTGTAAAGGTAAGAAACCCAGAAGATCAGAACAACATCGGAAATAACAGCTATAAACATATAGTAACCGACAGGCATATGTTGAGGAATTATACTTAACAATCCGGCAATGTTAATAAAATTGTTGTGCATAATTATTCTCTATAATCCTTTAAAATATCACTAAGAATCTAAATATACAATATTTTACACGCAAAAGTCAACTCAGAACTAACCTTACTGTAAATAGTACTACGAGTTTGCCATTTCAGCAAGAACACTTTCGTGGACCTCAAGGCTTTCTTTGTTATAAAGGACGAATCTAATACTTGTTACCGACAACAATTCCGGAACCATACTTAATATAGCAGCGAAAGCAACTCTTGCTGCCTTCTCCATAGGAAAACCAAATATTCCCGTGGATATCGCAGGAAAAGCGACTGAAGATATTCTGTGCTTTTCTGCAAGCTTAAGGGCGTTACTATAACAACGGAACAGTATCCCACCTTCCGGTTTATCTACCCCATACACAGGCCCTAAACAATGAATCACATAACGATTCGGCAGATTAAACGCCGGTGTAATAACCGCCTCCCCTGGCTTTATAGGAGAAAGAGGCCTGCAGACTTTCTCAAGTTCAGGACCCGCGGCTCTATGAATTGCTCCGGCAACACCGCCTCCGCTCCGTAAATAAGCATTTGCAGCATTAACTACAGCGTCAATATCACCCTGACGGGTTATATCACCCTCTAAGCATTCTAACCTTACACTGCCTTTCTCTATTTCCATCTGTCTTTATCTCCTGAAATGCAAGACAAATATTATTCATAGATAAAATTTGTCCCCTTAACCCAAATAATGCGGTCAGCATTATTTGCCCGCCTGTGCCCGCAAGGGTGCCTATGCCCGCAAGGGTATAGGGTAGAGCATTTTCCCGGTTAATCAGTAACGTAAGAATACTGCGGCGTATAAACAGAACACAGTAACGTTCTTATTGTTACACACCCTAGAAGCTTAATCAACTATAATAATAAATAATACAAATCAGGGGTAAGCCTCAAAGCCGGTATAAGGATTAAGATTCTGGTTAAAAGTTTTAATGGAAACTATTTTCCCCCCCCTTATAAACAGATAAACATTCTTTAGCGGTTCATCTGTTAAAGAGGTAGAAAGTTTAGGATAAAACCAAACATCGCAGCCAAAATGGCGGAATATTTTATCAGGAGGACCGAGAATAAGGATGGCCAATGACAGGAATTCACCGCTATTTCTGTTTGCAGAAATAAGCTCTAACTGTTTCATAATGCTCTGCTGCGGACTCATACACCAGGCATTATTATACGCTATAATCGAAAATATAAGAACCCATACGAATATTAACCTTTTTAACATCATTCTCAATACCACCATATCCCTGTTATTATAATAAACCATTTATTACGTGGCTTTTCAATGGTCCAGGAATAAATAATGTAAACATTTACAGAGATACCCTATATACCTTGATACCAAATAACTCCTTATAATAAATACTATATTACCTTATTATCCTTGTTTATAACCCGCAGGAGAAACACTGCCGCTATAATTAAAAATACAACCAGACTAAAGGCGGCTATTCTATAAGATAATTGCCCCAGAGGTTTTAAACAAAACAAAATAACTCCCCACCATAAAGGGCCAATAATGCCCGCTGCATAACTGACAAGATTAAACAAGCCGAAAGTTTCCGCTATATTATCTTTGGGAACCATACTAATGATGAATGCCCTGCTTGTAACCCATACAGAGCCAAGGCTAATACCGGAAAGCATGCCAATGGCCCAGTAAAAAGAAGAATTACTCATAAGTGCGCCGCACATCAGGGATATCCCCCACATAATGAACGCACAAAGAAGAACGAAGCCATGTCCTAAATAGTCACTTATTATTCCTGAAGTAATACTGCCCATAATGGCAAAAAAGGCAGCTAACAGTATGAAATTAATAATCTGTGTATCTTTTAACCCGAAAACCCTGCTTATATAGACAGACATAAAAAGTATTACTACGTTTATTACTCCCAGTCCAAAAAAAGAAGCTTTAAAGAAATCCATTAGAGGAGCGTTATCTTTGCTTGCGATTAACAGCGGCTTTAAACTTTCGAATACACCTTTTAATCGTCCTGCTTTAGATACCGCACAAGATATATGCTTTTCTTTTACGAATATCATGCAAGGCAAAGCAAACACAAAGAAAAGTATACCCGTCACGATGAAAACTGTATGATATCCCTTTTCAACAACAATATGTCTCATCAGAAAAAGGGCAATTACGGCTCCGGAATATCCGAACATCTTGCCGATGCCTGATACCAGACCGGATTTTTCTCTTGTAGTGATACCGGCCATAAGAGCATTATAAAATATAACCGCCTCCTGGCATCCAAAGTTGGCTATAACAAAATAAATAAGCGCAATCCACACACTGTTTGTAAACCCAAGTAAAATAGTAAAAACCACCGATATAATAGTAAGATACACAAGGAACATTCTATGTTTCCTGTAAGTATCAGATACCGCGCCCAGAAACGGAGCAAATACAGCTACAAGAAACATAGATAATCCAAAAGAAATGCTGTAGAAAACTTCAGGCACACCTTTGTTTATAACAATCCAGCGCACAAAATAAAGAGAAACGATATTAAGGACGAAAAACTGATTAGCCAAATCATACAGCGCCCAGCTTAACACCCTAAGCATCTTGATTCTATTTTGTAAAACCATTTCCTAAACGTATGCACGTATAGCTTTAATACGCTCAAGCACGGGAGGGTGGCTGTAATACAAAAATACTTTTGCGGGATGCGGAGTTAGATTAGAAAGGTTATCCACTACAAGCTTCTTAAGCGCTGAGATAAACGCCTCCGGTTTCTTATAAGTATCCACTGCATAGCGGTCTGCTTCATATTCATGCTTTCTCGAAAGAATATTTGTAAAAACAGAAAACAATATATTTATAGGAACATACAGAAATCCGAAGAAGAAAATGCTGGCGTATACAGAAAGATGCTCCATCCCGAAAGCCGAGAATAAGCCGCTGTTATTGATAAAGAAAGAGAGGATAAAGAACATTATTCCGCTTGTTGCAGCCGATATTAAAAACATCTTAACTATATGTTTCTTCTTATAATGCCCCACTTCATGGGCCAATACCGAAAGCAGTTCATCTATAGTGTGTTTCTCAATCAAAGTATCAAAAAGCACAATTCTTCTGTTTTTACCAAAACCCGTAAAGAAAGCATTGGATTTGGACGAACGGCGTGAAGCGTCCATTTTAAAAATACCTTTAAGCGCAAAATCCTGGGACTTTGCGTATTCTGAAATCTTATCCTTGAGAGGCCCCTCCTCAAGGGGTATAAACTTATTAAACAAAGGCATGATAACCACCGGCGCAATAAATATCAGGAAAAGCTCGAATACACAAACGGCAAACCAACACCAGACCCATGCAAAATTAGGTATACGCATAAAAAACCAGACGATAAGAGAGAAAATTACACCCCCTATAACCATTACCAGCATAAGTCCTTTTATAACATCCAGAAAGAATGTCTTCGGCCTGGTACGGTTAAAACCGTAACGCTCTTCAATTACAAAAGTATGATAAAAAGAAAAAGGAAGCTGAAATATCCGTACAACCAATATAAGCGTACCCGCGAAAATAACAGCGGTAATAATCGTATTCTGATTAAAGCTGCGGGCAAATTTATCAATAATATTAAACCCGCCCAGGACAATAAAACAAACCGTCGCAAAAGTAAAAAATGACTCTTCAATAATACCAAACCATGTACGTTCTTTTAAATAACGCTGGGATTTGGAATATTTATCCTCGTCGTAGTACCCGGAAAATTCAGAGGGAAGTTCGGTAACAGCAGACTTTATGTTAAGGATATCGACTATTACATCCAATAAGTACTTACCTAAGATAATGCATAAAATTATAATCAGATAGATATTCACTCTTGCTCTCCGCTTGTTACGCGGCTTAAAAATTTCATCCGGATACTATAAACTTTATAATGAAAAGTTATTACCGTAAAACGCACAAGCATCCTATAACAAAGGGGCAAAAACAAGCGATACGATAGCCATAAGCTTAATAAGAATATTCATTGAAGGCCCTGTTGTATCTTTAAAAGGGTCTCCGACTGTATCACCGACTATTGCCGCAGCATGGGTAGGAGTGCCTTTGCCGCCGAGATTTCCTTCCTCTATCCATTTTTTGGCATTATCCCAGGTGGCTCCCCCATTAGTCATCATAATGCCGAGCAGCACACCGCAGATAGTCGCTCCGGCAAGAAAACCGCCTAAAGCCTCCTTACCCAATATGAATCCGACCAGAAGCGGAGCGATAACCGCAAGTATTCCGGGAAGAATCATTTCTTTCAATGCTCCGTGAGTAACGATGCCGACACAACGCGCGTTATCCGGTTTTGCTTTACCTTCAAGAAGGCCGGCAATCTCCCTAAATTGCCTCCTTATCTCAATAACCATTTTATTGGCAGTGCGCCCTACTGCCTTTAGGGTTATTGCGGCAACAATAAACGGCATAAGCCCTCCGAGAAAAAGGCCTATAACTGTCGTAATATGCGTAAGGTTAATCATGTTTATATGCGCTATCTTCTGATAAGCGGAAAAAAGCGCCAGCGCTGTTAGAGCAGCCGAACCAATTGCAAATCCTTTGCCTATTGCAGCTGTTGTATTACCCAAAGCATCAAGCCTGTCTGTAATCTTTCTTATCTTAGGATCCTGTCCGGACATTTCAGCAATTCCTCCGGCGTTATCGGCAATGGGGCCGTATGAATCTGTAGACATAACAATGCCTATAGTAGAAAGCATACCTACCGCGGAGATAGCAATGCCGTAAAGGCCGCCAAAACGGTAAGAAACATATATTGATACAGCTATAGTAAGAATTGGTAAAATCGTACTCTCAAAGCCGGTAGCTAATCCGGTGATTATTGTAGTAGCCGCGCCGGACTGGCTGCTTCTCGCCACCTCTTTTATAGGGGGTCCGCTTGTAAAGAATTCGCTCTCAAGCCCTATAAGAACGCCGGCAAGAAGGCCGCTTAAGATACACCAGAAAATATTAATTGAGCCAAACAATGATTTAACAAGATAAAAAGAAGAAATTACAAATATAATCCCGCTTACATAAGTAGCATAACG
>MVCW01000069.1 GCA_002049895.1 Candidatus Omnitrophica bacterium 4484_171
CTCAAAGCTATCAGCACAAGGCCCATTGCCGCAAATACAATAATTGACTTTCTCTTATTCGCCTGAATTAATTCCCACATGTTTTACTCCAAGATACAAAATTGCGTATCTCGTATCTCGTATTGCGTAACGCGTATTACGTATTACATCACGCGTTCTATTTCGCGATATGCGGTACGCGATACGCAATACGATTATTATTTACTACTAAAATTTTACTTTCGGCGCTTCGCGTTCCGCCTTGTCTTCTACCTGAAAGAACTCGCCGGCCTTAAAGTTGAACATCTGAGCTATAATATTAGAGGGAAACATCTGTATCTTATTATTAAAGAAAAGCACCTGGTCATTATAGGCCTGCCGCGAGAAAGCAATTTTATTCTCTGTAGAAGTAAGCTCTTCCTGCAACGCCAAAAAGTTCTGATTAGCTTTAAGATTAGGATAATTCTCAACCACCAGTAAGAATTTACTTAAAGCCCCGCTTAAATCTCCTTCAGCCTTTGCTCTATCAGGTATGTTTTTAGCGTTCATTGCCTGACTGCGGGCTTTTGTGATATTTTCAAGAGTATCTCTTTCATGCTGCATATACCCTTTTGCTGTCTCGACCAGATTAGGAATGAGGTCGTGTCTGCGTTTAAGTTGAACGTCAATCTGTGACCAGGCATTTTTTACCTGGTTCTTAAGCTGAATAAGCGAATTATAAATTCCTACAACAGAAACTACCGCAAAGACGATAAGAACCAATATAACTACTAATATTCCCATCACTCCACCTCCTCATTGAGACTTATCCCGACGCCACGCCGGGATGTAGTCGAATTGATCCCGCCGAAGGTTGTAGAATTGCCGCAGAGAATTCTACAATATATCCCCCTGAGGCGGGATACATACAAGTTATTATTTCAATGAGCACAGATCAGCTCAGATAAACGCTTTGCGCTACAGATAACCGCATATAATACAATGCAAAATGAAACTTGCCTGCCGGAGCCCCGGCGCAGGCAGGAATCAGCAATTAGCATTTTACATGCCATAAGCAGACCCGCCTCTGGCGGAAAATGCTAACTTTAAATTGATAATTTTAAATTGACAAGGTATCTGCGATCATCTGCGTACCCTTCTGTGCTCATCTGTGAACAAGTGCGCTCCAAGCATATCCTTAAGCATTTCTGTAACTTTATCATTTTCTCCTAAACCGCCCATTTTAACAATCTGGTAAAGCTCTCCCTCATCAAACCATAATCCGTCATTATTCGGGCACCTGTCAATAAGAACTTTATTTTCTTTACCGCAGATAACCTTAATCATTTTCTTTGAACATATAGGGCATCTTATCTTTCTTTCTTTTGTCCCGGTATCAGGAGTAAAGGACTTCAAAACATCATCTTTAGCGCCGGAATTCCCCAATAGCAATTCCAACTCTCCTGCATCCAGCCATATACCGCCACAGGCAACACAATAATCTATCTCCACCTGATTAAGTTCCAAAACTACCATCGCTTTCCTGCATACCGGACAGTTCATAGTTCTCCTTTAGAGTTTGTTTTTATTGCGGCAAGGAAAGACTTCTTTTTAATTGTCAGATAAGTAGCGTAACTTATAAGTTTAAGCGTATTAATGTTGTTGGAAATACCTTCATAATTGGCATAGAAATGCGCTCCTGCATATTTGTCTCTGGTAAGAAGAATGAAAAAAGTATCTTTGGAACCGTAAGCTGCCTGATAAGAATGGTGGTTCCAATCACTTCCGACAAAAACAAATATATGCCGGCCCCTGAAATGCTTTTTGAATACAGATTCAACCTTTGAAATCATGCTCTTAGCAGGATAAAGATAAAGTATAATTTCTATAAACTTATGGTTTGGTTTTATCCTTTTTCTTGCCTCATCTACAACTTCTGTTAAATCAAGAACCTCCATTTTCTTCAAATCCTTAAAAGTAATACTGCGCATTGTTGCCTTATATTCCTCTACACAAGGCTGGTTTACAAAGTTAATTTTTTTATGATATGCATATAAGGCTACGAAATTCTGCAAATAATACATCTCACTCATTATTCTCACAAAAGGATCCTCTATTTTCAACCCTAAAGATACCGGCCTAAAAATATTATGTTTATTATGCTTTGCTGCTACCAACGTTTTAACCGCTAACCCTTTCTTTTTCGAGCCTAAACTCTCCTGAAACAGCTGGGTAATCCAGGTCCGAAAGCCCTCACTTAATAATCCTTTCAAAATGATAGAAAAATAAGCCTTATTAACCCTTTCGTATTTTCTTGCTGTAAGCAAAGCGGACTCTGCTATTTTCTCTCTTAACCCGCAATACTCATCATAAACGGCCTTTAAGCGGCCAAAGCGCCTCCTCAAAGCAATAAAAAGAGGAAGAAGAAAAATAAGAGTATGGGGCGAAGAAAATCTTCCCCCAATATCGGACTTCTTGTCTACCTGTATATAAAGACGGTGAAACCTGCTCCAGCCTTCTCTATCCAATTTGGCGGAAGAAGAAGGGTCTGTGAGCCACAGAAAGTTATCAACAGACTTTTTCCCCCATAAACCCTTAAACACACCCGCCAGAAGCTGTGTTTCTTTAGTCGTGCCGGACTTGGATATAGGTATAACCATTACTTTTTTTTGTTCCTTTATATGATAACGCAAATTTCTAAGTGCACGGGGATCAAGGCTGTCCAGACAATAAATGCCGGATTTAGGATTAAACTCAGCAATTGTCTTTATGCCGTTAATAGAACCGCCCATACCTATAAAAACGAATCTGTCCCTATCGCCGATTATATCGAGACAACCGGTTAATGCCTTTTTTATTGCTTCCCACGACGGAATGTTCACCCATCCCAGCCGCGGATTATCTCCGTCAAATCCTATATTTCTGAAAATATTTTTTGTGTTTATTTGCTTCCTTCCCTTTGTGGCAGCTTCCAATAAGCAACTTATTTCTTTTTTCATTCTTAACCCCTTTCTTGAAATTCAGTAAATGTTTGCTTCAATATCATCCAAACGGCGCCATAAATATTATGGAACACCCCGCAGGGTTTGCCTGCATCCTGCGAAGGCGGATAAATTCAAAACCAGTTTACGCTGTTTCTGCCGGATTTCTTAGATTTGTACAATGCTTTATCGGCGATTTCTATAAGCATATCTAAATGAGCGGTGTTCTCAGGATAAGAAGATACTCCAATGCTTACCGTCGTTTTTATATTCTCGTCAAAAGCCCTTATTTTTGTAGAAGCCACTCTTTTAACGATTCTTTTTGCAACAATAATAGCATCTTTCTTGGACGCTTCCGGCAAAACTACAGAAAATTCTTCCCCCCCATAACGGCCTACTGTATCAATCTCGCGGAGCGTATCCTTAATAATAAAAGCGACATTGCGCAGCACTACATCACCGACAATATGGCCGTATGTATCATTTATCTTCTTAAAGAAATCTATATCTATCATTAAAAAAGAAAGATTAAACGCGAATTTCTTTGCCCGCTCAAACTCCTCATTGACTCTTTCTGTAAGATAACGCCTGTTATAAACCTGCGTAAGAGAATCATGTATTGATAACTGCTGTAATCTATCATACAAAGATATTCTCTCAAGGCATAAATTAAGCTGATACAAGAATAACGGAATATATTCTTTAATCTTATCTGATGCTGATGAAACAGCCAGATACCGCGGAGAATCGCTCTTTAGGGAATAATTGTCGTAACCATTCCTGGGGCGCGAAAAGAAACCTATGTCCTTTATGTCTCCGAATTCCTTCAGTTTATCGGCAAAAAGATTAAGCAGCTTCTCCCTATTTACTATAGGCGAGATATCTCTAGCCAATTCATAAGCCACAAACGCCTCAGACATCCTGTCTTCTAACTCTTTGAATCTTTCAGAAACCGCGTTGTTTATCGATAAGAGATTGTTTTTTTGTTCAATCAAACTCGTATACTCATAAGATAACCTGTCTTTTGTTAATTTAACAAACAAATGGTTTATGCTCAAGAATAGAATTACAAATGCTAAAGCTATTATGAAAAACATAACTTGTTCTTACCTTCTCTTTTTGCCTGATAAAGAAGTTTATCCGCCGTATTAAGCAAAGGCTGTATATCTATGCCATCCTCGGGATACATCGCCAACCCCAAAGAAACAGTAACGTTTATATGCTTTCTGCGGAAATTAACCGTAGAACGTGCGATCTTCTTCCTTATATCTTCTGCAATATTCTTAACTCTGTCTTTGCCTGATTCTACGACAAGAAAAACAAATTCTTCCCCTCCCAGGCGTGCCACAACGCTCCCTGAGTCTTTCACGTTCTTCTGGAGTATGGATGCGACTTTCTTTAAAACCAAATCTCCTACAGTATGGCCGTATGTGTCGTTTACTCTTTTGAAATCATCTATATCCAATATTACCAGACCAAAACGGCTGTTTTTCAAAGAAGCCCTCTCTAATTCCTCCTTAAATCTTTCAAGAAAATAATTACGCAAGAATATGTTCGTAAGAGAATCTCTTATCCCGAGTTCTTTTATCTTATTGAAAAGATACGCCTTCTCCAGGACAACCGCCGCTAAATCGCATACAATATTCAGGACTCTTGAATCCTCCAGGGAAAAGGCCCCTGGTTCCCTGCTCTCAAGCCGCATAATGCCGTATAATTTTGGGCCTATTGATATAGGGCTGCTTATAATAGAATGAATGTTCCTTTCTCTGCAGGCTGATAATGACTGGAAATCAAACCTGTAATCGCCTGCTGAGTCCTCTATAAAGATAACCTTGTTATTTTTTAAAACCCACCGGTCAACGGCATCGCCGTTTTTCTCTTTTATAACCTGCGCGCTTCTTTTAAAGGAATACTCCAGGGATAATGCGTTTTTCCTCATACGAAACAGAAAAAGCAAAACGTTATCGGCGCGGGGAAAGAGATTACCGGCATCATTCACAATATTATCGCACAACTCATCAGGCTCAATAAAGCGCACCATCCTCTCGGCTATATGTCTTATCGAGAATATTTTCTTTGCCTTAGAGGGAAGGTCTCTTAGGATAAGGTTTTTCTTCTTTAAATCTTCTTCTATGAGATTTATTTCCTCGCGCACGTCTTCTATCTTGACTTTATAACTTTGGATTAAACGAAAGCGTTTTCTGCCAAAATATAAAAAGATTACCACAGAAATAATAATAAAGAATAGAGAATAGATAAGCGCCAGCTTACTGTGAATAGAGAGAGAAATAAGCAGGATAGAAAGGATAATCAGAAAAACTATGGGAAAATAGTTTTTATACAACGGTTTCTTCCGTAGATGGGTCAAAGAAATGAACTCTTTCCATATCAAAAACCACTTCTAAAGACTCTCCGGAAACGGGTTTGTTATAACCTTCCACCAGAGCAATAAAGGTATGCCTGCCGGCGAGAAGATAAATATAATTATGAGAACCCATCGTTTCTACGACATCGCATACTGTTCTGATTGTATTGCCGGCAGTAGCATTAGCTGCAAAAAGCTTATCGTATATATTCTCTGCCCGGACGCCTAAGATAACTTTTTTATCAATATACTTCGATAAATTATCCTTCATGCGTCCGGAAGTTTTTAAGTTGAATTTCCCTTCGTCAAAATACAACGAACTGTCCCTGGCCGCAATTTTACCCTCAATGAAATTCATTGGCGGAGAGCCGATAAAACCGGCAACAAATTTATTCACCGGCTTGCCGTATACGTTAAGCGGCGTATCACACTGTAGTATCTTGCCCCCCTTCATAACAGCTATTCTATCGCCAAGCGTCATAGCCTCAACCTGGTCATGAGTAACGTAAATCATTGTTGTCTGAATTTTCTGATGCAATTTGTTAAGCTCTGTGCGCATCTGAACACGCATCTTGGCATCCAGGTTGCTTAAGGGCTCATCAAATAGAAATACAAGGGGTTTTCTCACGATAGCCCTTCCTACTGCCACACGCTGCCTTTCTCCTCCGGAAAGCTGGCGCGGTTTACGGTCCAAAAGATGCGTAATGCCTAAAATTTTTGCGGCATTAACAACTCTTTTGTTTATATCGTTACGGGAATACCCTCTAAGCTTAAGGGCAAAAGCCATATTGTCATATACTTTCATATGAGGATAAAGAGCGTAATTCTGAAAAACCATTGCTATATTTCTGTCTTTGGCAGGAATATTGTTGACCAGTTTATCGCCTATAAATATATCACCGTCTGTAGGATTCTCTAATCCGGCGATCATGCGCAGTGTAGTAGATTTACCGCATCCGGACGGGCCTACCAACACGATAAACTCTTTGTTCTCAATACCTAAGTTTATATTATCTACCGCAAGAGACGATTGAGAATATCTTTTTGTAATATTTCTTAAACTTACCTGCGCCATTTTTCCTTCTCACTATGTTCGAAAATGATTACACAGATTACTAAAAGATTACACAGATGATATTAATCAGTGTAATCCGTATTAAATCGCTGGAATCAAATAACAAAATAGTATTCCATTATGATAGATTTTAATTTTCAAAAAGATTTATGTCAAGATAAATAATTAATAAGTTTATATACGGCCTCTTTTAAATCCTGGCGTGCGACTATCATATCTATCAAGCCGTGCTCTAAGTTGAATTCTGAAGTTTGAAATCCTTTAGGCAAATCCTCTTTTATTGTCTGCTTAATCACCCTTGGGCCTGTAAA
>MVCW01000070.1 GCA_002049895.1 Candidatus Omnitrophica bacterium 4484_171
TTTGCGATGAGAAGTAATCAGTTACAAAAGCACCATATTCAGTCATTTGCGAAATTAAGTATTTATGAACGTCTATCCTGGGCATTTTCCCAATATAAGTTTCTTTACCGTTTTATGAATACCCAAAGTAAAAAGATTAATAAAGATATACGCAGGAATGGCAAAAGATACTTCCAACAATAAAATATGGTATAGAATAATCAAGAAATTCAATCAAGAAAAGCTGGATTATGTCTTAGTCGGGGGTGCGGCCTTAGTCATTCACGGGCTGCCGCGGAGTACCCTGGACATCGATATTTATATTCCTGCTAAAGAAAAAGCTCTAAATAAACTTTTTAACATCGCGGATTCTTTAGGTCTGCGCTCTGAACAAATCTCCATCCTTAAGATTAGCGCTTTGCCGGACTTATTTGTTAATCAATGGATTTGTTTTTCTTATAAAGGGCAGGATATTTTAGGTGTTTTCCTTTGCAGTCAAAAAGAATTCGATAAACTCTATAGATCTTCCGAACAGAAAAAAGATAAAATTATTACAATCAGGGTCGCTTCTCTCAAAGATATCACAAATATGAAGAAAAAGAGCGGGCGCCCTCTTGATTTAGCAGATATTGAATTGATTAAAGAAGTAAAGAAATATAAAAAACATTGATGGAAATCTGTCAATATACTCCACCGGGGAATAAAAGGACAGAAGTGTATACCATTAAAGTTAGCAGTTATATAAATAAATATTCAGTAGAAGAAGCAATAAATTAAATCTGGGTGCTTTTTAGATTGTATACCTCATTACTCAGATTATCTCTATCGGAGTATAGATTAATACGTGGTGCGTCGAGCGAGTTGATTTTACCCCGTTAGAGAAAGCCGCCGTCGCGGGCCGTTAAAGAACGAGGTTCTTTAACGGGGTTTACTTTAAAAGGGCGGTATCATTATGTAGAATTTCGGGCCATTCGTAATTAATGTGGACAAATTCTTATAACTTGATGGTTAGCAGCTTGTTAGGATATGTTTAATAATGACCCTTAAATAAGAAAGAACCAAAATTTATTAGAAAGAAAGGAGGTGTATTTAGATGAAATTTAGAGTTTTATTATTGGCAGTATTAATATCATTCTGTATGCTCGTTTATCCTGCATTCACTATGGATATATCCAGTCCTGCTTTTAATGATGGCGGTTTTATCCCCGATAACTACACGTGCACCTCTTATAATCTCTCGCCGCCCCTTAAATGGGATGATGTGCCCGCTGGCACAGAGAGTTTTGCGCTTATATGTGATGACCCTGATGCTCCTTTTGGCACTTGGGTACACTGGGTTATTTTCAACATACCCAAAGATGTAAGAAGCCTGGATGAAAATGTCCTTAAGGTTTCTCATTTGGATAACGGAATTATGCAGGGCATAAACAGTTTCGGAAAGTTTGGCTATGGGGGGCCTTGCCCGCCTCCGGGCTCAGCGCATCATTACTTTTTTAAGCTTTATGCCCTAGATAAGAACCTGAGAATAACAGGCGAAATTACCGGGGAAAAACTTATTTCTGCCATAAAAGGGCATATCCTGGAGGAAACTCAGCTTGTGGGCCTTTACCGGCGTTAGGCTGATTCTGTAGGATATTAAATATGTTGTGTAATCCCAATATGATAATATTCTATTTAGCCAAAGTAAATCCCGTTAGAAACTTTGTTCTTTAACCCCGTTAGAAAAATTCGGTTCTTTCAATCTCACAAAAAATAAGAAAGAACCAAAAAATACACAGAAGAATTAGCATTAATTAAAGCTTAAAACAAGACATTTTTAAATTGGTTTGACAAAATATCAAATTATATTAGATATTTCTTAATAATGTGATATAATTCTAATCTGCAATTTAGTACAATCCTAACCGGGCCGCTGGCTCAATTTGGCAGAGCAACGGACTCTTAATCCGTCGGTTGCAGGTTCAAGTCCTGCGCGGCCCACGTTTTTCTTAACATGAAAGCGATGAAAGACGAAAAAACGGATTACTTTAGGCAGGGACAACGTTACCTGGATGTAATAAAGCCCTTCGGGCATTCCGCCTTCGGCGGAAATTACATACAAGTCCTCCGCCTGCGCTTTTAAGCTTCGGCGGATTAATTCGACTAAGTAATTTTTCTTCGCATTTGGCTCTGAAAAATCACAGTCTCATTGAATGCGCGGCCCATGTTTTTCTACACACAGATTATCACAAACATAAATCTGTGCCAATCTGTGTATCCTGAAGAATGAGAAACTACAAATTCATTGAACATACCGCGGATATTGCCCTGGAGGTACGGGGGAAAACCGTGCCCGAACTTTTTATGAACTCAGCGGAAGGGCTGTTTTCTCTAATATATCCCGGCAGAATAACGCGCAAAATACGGGAAAGTGAGCGCCATATTCATATAAAAGCGGAAACGCTGGAAGATTTGCTTATAGACTGGCTCAATGAACTTATCTCTATATTTTATACTTATCATTTCTTGCCTAAAAGCTATAATATAGAAGTAAAAGCGGCTGATGTGAAAGTTCTAAAGGGAATAATAAAAGGAAGTGTGGATATAGATGAGTCTAAGATAGCGGAGGAAGTAAAATCGGCCGCCTATCATAATGTTAAGATTAAAAGAGAAGCCGAAGGATTTAGAACAATAATAATATTTGATGTTTAAATAACCCCAGGGCAACAATGCACGATATTGAATTAGAACAACTTGATAAATACAGATTCAAAATACCAAAATCATACAGGAAAGGTATGAGAGTTGACGGGATTATCTATGCCGACAATAAGTTTATCGGCGATATAAAAAAAGACAATGCTTTCCAGCAGGTAGCAAATGTTGCTTTTCTCCCCGGTATTGTGAGAAATTCACTGGCTATGCCTGACATTCACTGGGGTTATGGTTTCTGCATAGGAGGAGTAGCAGCAACTGACCCGGAAAATGATGGCGTTATATCTCCCGGAGGAGTTGGTTTTGACATCAATTGCGGAGTAAGACTCTTAAGAACAAACCTCTATCATAACGATATAAAAAATAAGATTGCAGACATTGCGTTAGAGAAGGGGCAAAGTGGGCGGTTAAAAGAGGCCTGGGAGAAAATAATGATTTAGAATGCTGTGAAGAAAATGGTGCGATACCTGGAGCAGACCCTGAAGCGGTATCAAAAAGAGCGTACGAAAGAGGGAAACAACAAGTAGGTACTTTAGGAAGCGGAAACCACTTTTTAGAAGTTCAGGTCGTGGATAAAATATTCGATATTGACAAAGCTAAAATCTTAGGGCTGGAAAAAGGACAGATAACAGTAATGATACATTCCGGCTCGAGAGGATTCGGCTATCAGGTTTGCGATGATTATATAAAAGTAATGCTTGGCTGCCTCTCTAAATACAATATAAGTATTCCGGACAGACAGCTTGCCTGTGCGCCGCTAAACTCAAAAGAAGCAAGACAGTATCTTGGAGCTATGAATGCCGCCGCCAATTATGCATGGTGTAACCGTCAGGTTCTTATGCATCTTGTCAGAGAAAGCTTTGAAAAAGTACTATCTTCTTCATGGCAATCCCTGGGAATGAATCTTATTTATGATGTTACGCATAATATCGCTAAAATAGAGGAACACACAATAGACGGTAAAAGAAAAACCCTGTGCGTCCATAGAAAAGGGGCAACAAGAGCTTTTGGCCCCGGCAGCACAACGATTCCTGTAAAATACCGGGAATTAGGTCAGCCCGTTATTATTCCCGGAGATATGGGGCGGGCATCTTATTTGCTTGTGGGAACGAAAAAAGCTGAAATTGAGACCTTTGCGAGCACCTGCCACGGTGCAGGAAGAATAAAATCACGCCACCAGGCCCTTAAAACCGTCGACTTAAATAATCTCATAGAAAGCCTAAAGTCAAAAGGCATAGAAGTAAGAGCAACGGGGAAGAAAACAATAATAGAGGAGGCGCCCGAAGCCTATAAAGATATCGACGATGTAGTGAATATTGTCCATAACTGCGGAATATCTCTTAGAATATGCCGCATGAAGCCTCTCTGTGTAGTAAAAGGATAAGTTTGAAAATAAAAATATATTCTCTCCAGAAAACGCTTATCATTTTATTTGTTTTGTCGTTCACTACTCTGTTCCTCTTGGAAGGGCCCCTAAAAGACGTGCTGTTCCCGGCGGATTCAATTGAATACTTTATTCCTCCGGGACTGCTTATAGACGATGCCTGGTACGAAGTTATTTTCGGGGTAAATACCGTAGGGTATTCCCATTTATTTACAAAGGCTAAGAATAAAGGAGGATATATTATAAGAAGCAAGACTTCTATGGATATGCCGATATTAGGCAGCATGGAACACTTTGATTTAGAAACAACTATGGACTTAGCCCGAAACTACTCCCTGGAATACGCCCATATAGAACTTAATTCATCGAAATACTTCTTAAAGGGAACACTAAGGAAAGAAAAGAACAACAAGTTTAAAATATCAATAAAAAGCCCGTCTCAAAATACATGCCAGTATATAGATGCAAAAAGTAAACTTATAAATTCATCATTTATTCCTATGATAACTAACTATATACCTTTAAGAAAAAAGATAAAATTGGTATTCTTTGACCCTTTTCTTAACAAGAACAGCACAATATCCATATTAAACAAAGGGCGCAGGCATATTAAGATAAACAACAGGAATATCCTTGTTTTAGAATTCGCAATAGACACAGGGAGCATAAAAGCCCAAGCCTATACAGATTTAAAAGGGCATATATTAGAACAAAACTTACTCGGATTTAAGTTTATAAAAACCGACCCTGCTGAGTTGTTCAAAAAGAAATTTAACCGGGCTTCTTTTGATTTAATACAAGATTTTACTGTCGCTGTTAAAAACATACCTGATAAAGATAAACTTAAGCGTTTAAAGATAAAGATAGACGGCATCGACATAAACTCTATACCTAATACGTTTAGCCAATCAGTTAACAGGAATGACTCTACAATAGAAGTATTCAAAAGAGTTCCCAAAAAGATATTGTCTATTCCTATAAACACCGAAAAATTTGCAAAATATATTAAAGAAGAAAGATTTATCACCTTTAGTTCCAATGAAGTAGGAGAAACCGCCGTCAGAATAATAGGCAAAGAAAGAAATGCCTTTCGTATAATAAAACTCTTAATGTCATGGATAGACAAAAACATAGAAAAGGCCCCTACCATATCAATACCTGACAGTTTAAACACATTAAAACTAAAGCAGGGAGACTGTGGAGAATTAAGCACTCTGCTTGTGGGGTTTTTAAGAAGCGTGGGAATTCCATCTTATGTAAATATAGGGTTGGTATACGAAAACTCCCGATTCTTCTATCATGCATGGGTATCGGCTTTTATAGGAGAATGGATTAATGTCGACCCTGCCCTGGGACAAAATATAGCAGATGCTACTCATATTACACTAACAAAAAGATTAAGAAATCAGCTTGAAATAGTAAAATTTATTGGCAATATAAAAATAAAAATTATTGATTGCGGTTACTGAGAAAATGAGATGATTAAACCGCGCAATCAGCGGCATTTTTAATGTAATCTTGCGTATATATTAAAATGATTAAAACAGTTTCTTTAAGCAAAAAATTCAATGAAAAGGAGGCATTGAGAAACCTCAATCTAAATATTAAAAAAGGGGAATTTTACTGTATGCTTGGCCCTAACGGCGCTGGTAAAACCACAACGCTTAAGCTATTAAGCGGTCTCCTTAGGCCCGCTAAAGGGAAAATTTACATAGGAGGGGTTAACATAACCCTTAATCCTGAAGAAGCTAAGAAGAAGATAGGCTTTATACCGGATACCCCTTTTGTATATGAAAATCTTACTGCTGATGAGTTTCTAAACTTCATAGGCAATATTTTCGGCGTAGAAAAAAAATTACTCAAAAGAAAAATCGATTACTATCTGGATATTTTCGGCCTCACAGAATACAAAGACCATCTTCTCAGGGAATATTCTCACGGTATGAAACAAAAGATAGTATACATATCAAGCTTCATACATAATCCAGAAGTACTCTTGGTAGATGAACCATTGGTAGGCCTTGACCCTCAGGCGATACATCTTATAAAAAAGATGCTGAAAGAAGAATCGAAAAGGGGCCTGACCATATTGATGTGCACTCATATACTTTATATTGCCGAAGAGCTGGCGGACAGAATAGGAATACTTGCTGGAGGAAAACTCATTGCGGAGGGAACACTGAAAGAGCTCTCCGAAAATATGAACAAATTATCCCTTGAAGAAATATTTCTGTCATTAACAAGAAATAGTGTATATGATTAATTTTATACGTCAAAGATATCAGGCAGCCAGCAATATTCTATCGATATATTTTGCATCTCACCCTCTGCGTTTAACAACTATATTCTTATCAATGAATATGGCGGTGCTTATCGTTTATGCGGCCATATGGGCGGGGTTTAGATTTCTTATCGGTCTTGGAGGAATGGGTTCTGTTATAATAAGCCACCTTTTTTATCTTCTTTTTTTTATAATGTTTTTTATGGTAGCGCTTAGCTTCGCTATACTTTACTATAACTTATCTTTTAGGAGCAAAGAAACAAAATTCCTCGTTAATCTCCCTATCAAAAGCAGGAAGATATCTTTCCTGAAATTCATTGAATCATCTGTACTTGCAGGGTGGATACCTCTGGCAGGATTCATTATATTTATAGCTGTGTATTCAAACATAAACAACCTCACGCCTTTTATGTCTCTATTTTCATTCGTATGCATAATGCCCTTTTTGATAATAGCATCGGCCATAGGGTATCTGCTCTGTATTACTATACTGAAATTTATGAATTTAAAAAAAGGGTTTGTTGTAATATGCGTTTTGCTTTTGGCTGCTGTGCTGTTTTACAGATACCACAAGACAAGCGGTAATAATATTCTTTACCTTCTTTCAGAAGAAATAATATTCTTTAAAATATCGAAATTATGGTTTCTTCCCTTCTCGTGGGCGCCATGGGCAATAGTCCACACAGAAAACGGCAATTTGCTGCGGGCTGGGGTATTCTTAATAAATCTGTGGAGCTTAAGTCTCCTTATGCTCAGCCTTATTTATACCTATGGAGGAAAGGTCTTCAGAGACCTTTTCTTTAAATACTCTCTACCGGCACATAAACGCAGTTACCATAAAAACTATCTGGATAAAATCTTTTTTTTACGCATTTTTCCCGTCAAAATAGCTAACTTTATCTTGAAAGATATAAAAATGTTTATACGTGAACCTGTTCTATGGACACAGTTTCTTATTTTCTTTGGCCTTCTGTTTTTTTATTTTGTAAACTTGCAAAAGTTCTCATACAATCTACTTAGTGACGTCTGGAAAAACTTGATAACATTCTTAAACGCATTCAGCGTTTTATGTATATCTTCGGCGTTAACAATAAGGTTTGTATTTCCGCAGTGGAGCATGGAAGGCAAAAACTACTGGATACTTAAGCTTAGCCCTGTTAAGGTACGCGATATACTAACAGCTAAGTTCATCCTGTCATTCTCCGCGTTAACATTTATATCTATGTTCTTGATACTGCTATCCGATAAAATGCTTGGGCTGAAGTCCGGATTTATGCTCCTGACAGCATTTATCACCGCTGTTTCTATTTTCTCACTTACATCCTTTTCTTTGGGCCTTGGGGCTTATTTTGCCGACTTTAAAAAAGAGTATTACCTAAAGGCTGTCGAAAGTATCGGGGGAGTTATAACTCTTATTGTAAATTTCAGCTATGTAGTGATAACTATATTCGGCTTTACTTTTGTTAATCATATTTTTATAATAAGAAAAATCCCGCAGAAAGATACATATATGCTTTTGGTATTAATATTGTGGTCTATCTTAAGTATCGGTTCAAGCTTCGCATTGTTGTGGATAGGAATAAGCGAATTAAAAAGAAAAGAATATTGACCATGAGAAAGCTGCCGGCATCAATAGTTTTGTTATTATTATTACAAATATCTGTATATGCCCTGGATACTTTAGAAGAAATCAGGCCAAAAGATACAATTCTCATTGTTGCTCCTCATCCTGATGACGCAGTGCTGGCGGCAGGCGGACTAATCCAAAAAGCTCTTAAAAAGAAAACGAAGGTTAAAGTTGTATATATTACATCCGGAAAGCACAATTTGGCCTCTTTAATATTATACAAGAAATTCATCTTAAAAAGAAAGAAGGGTGCTTTAGGCTTGGGGAGAATAAGAAAAGAAGAGTCAAAACAGGCAGCTCATATGCTCGGCCTCAAAGAAAATGATTTATTCTTTTTAGATTATCCTGATTCGGGAATACTAAAAATCTTCAAGAAACACTGGAAAGACGCTGTGCCTTTTAAGGATTCTTTAACTAAAGCCACGCAACTAGCAGATAAGGAGGGCATATCTTGCCATTCACTGTATAAAGGGGAAAATATTCTAAGAGATTTAGAGAAAGTCATCATTGACATAAAACCTGATAAAATATTTGTGCCTTCGCCTTATGACAAAAATAGAGATCATATCGGGAGTTATTTATTCTTAAGGTTGGCCTTGTTTGACCTGGAGAATGAGATAACTATGCCGCACTTGTATTTATACCTTGTCCACCGCGGCGGCCTGTCAATCCTTGAAAGATACCGCCCCAAAGATTATCTTCTTACAGGAAAAGATGATTCCGGCAAATGGAAGATATTAAAATTGTCGGAGGATGAAATAAACAAGAAAAAAGACGCTATACTGAAGTTTAAGTCCCAGATGTATTGCAAAAAATTCCTGCTTTCATTCGCCAACGACGAACTGTTCAGGGAGAATAAAGACCTGGAGATAATCGGGGATACACCTCTAACTTTACATTTATATAATCGAAGAAGCAAACCCCTGGCGAATATGGCAGTAAGCATAGACAACGGATTTCTTCATATTAATATCGTATTCAAGAAGAAAACCGAAGCAAAATACGCAAAAGGCACCATATATGTATTCGGTTATAATAAAAAAAAGGGGCTCAATAATATGTCGAGAATTTATTTGAGCTTTCGTGCAGAGAAATGGAATTTATATGTCCATAATAAGAAGATGATAAAAGCAAGAGGTGTTTCATTTAGAATAAACCAATATTCATGTAAAATGAGCATCCCCATGCATGAGTTAGATAATCCCCGGCACTTATTTATGCAAGCCGATATATCTCTGGAGCTAAACGCAATGAGCATACCGTGGCAAATAATCAATATAGAACCGAAAACTCCAGCCGAATCATAAATAAGTGTTACCGGGAGGGGTTTCGCTGAGCCATAAAAGGTGCTGCCGAAGGAGGAAGGAAAAAGAATAGTTTTTACGGCCATGGTTTTCTTCATTCAAAAGGCATTGTATAACAAGATAGAATGACAGCCGGGGGAAAATGATGGAAGGAAAAAATGTTGAGGGTTGTTTTTCCGTAATCATTCTTGTATTCTCAAGAGCATAAGAATAATATATAAGCCAGTCTTTCGTTTTTGCGCAAAATTGATATTATAATGTATAAAGGAAGCGCAGCGGTAAAACAATTTAGTTTTAAACAGGCAGGTAATTTATTGATTAAAAAGA
>MVCW01000071.1 GCA_002049895.1 Candidatus Omnitrophica bacterium 4484_171
ATAGTAGAAGTTACCTTTAAGCTGCCTGGAGAAAACAGGAAGCAGGGTATTTTTCTCGCGTGACGCTATATTAACAGCCTCTGGTAATTTATATTCAAAAGACACCGGTAATTCTCTTGCTTTAGCAACAGCCAAATGAGCCTCCTCTTTAAGAGCTGAATCATAATTTAGAGCTCGTGCGCTCTGAGCTACTGATTCGGCCTTCCATGCACCGGTAAGAGCGTTCCCGCCAAAAGCTGATTTTCTCATAACCTTATCTTCATTGTAAAACCTTCTAATGTCTAAGAACCAGCTTCTCGGCGAAGGAAGACGCATCCCACTCAAAGGAACAGCGTTCGAAATATTTAACTCAACATTATTCCAGTCTTCACCTGTTTTTTGTGTTATATCGGCAAACATAATCAAATTTATCTCTTTGGAGCCGCCTGAAGCTTCAACTTTATAAAGCGGACGCCAGGACGCTTGATAAACGATGTAAGACGATTCGATATTTATGCTTTGGTTTTTGCTGGAATTAAATAAAATGTTAACGGCCTTCTTTTCCTTATGCCGCGCGCCTCCTAAAGACGCAAGTTCCCTTTTGGCTTTATCTATTTCTTTATCTATTTCTTTTATTTTCTCGCTCAAGGCCTCTTTGTGCTCATTTATATCACTGTATGTCTTATCAAGAAAATCAAGCATATTTTTTAACATATCGGGCTCCGGGAAACTTGTTTTCAAATCCTGCGGAACCTGCACACTGGAAAAATGTATTATAGAATCCAGAAATTCTTGTTTCTTGGACAAAACATTATTCTCATCCTCAGCTTTAATCCTTTCGGCATTCAGCTTATCTATTTTCTGCCTCAGCTTGTTAATATTCTCCTGAGGCTGTTTTTCTAAATAAATTCTTCTTAGCTGGACACTTAATATTTCTCCGCTGCCGAAAACTTTAGCAGTAACAGAATCTTTATCAACCCTGAATGCTTTTACCTCAAGTGAAATATCATTAAGTCCTTTTTTGACCTTCACGGCTGCCCGGCGCGTAATCTGAGCCTTATCTGCGAAAACGGTAACTTTAGATATTCTCGAAGAAATAATGCCATCGCTGAAAGCATAAGGAGACACAAAAAACAAAGACAACAAAAAGACCAATATCTTTTTCATACCCCCCCCTTATTGAGACTTAGGCTTTTCCAAGGCGAAGCCGAAGAAAAAACCTGTAGTCGAACTGATCCCGCCAAAGGCTGTAGGATCATCACAAAAAATTCTACGACATCCCTTCTGAAACTATTGTCGTGGTTTTTAGCAATATATTCGCAGGCAAGAGCCTGATTAGCAAAGCTTAAATCCATAACCTCTGCCGGATGCCCTTCGGCACATGAAAGGTTCACCAGGCGCCCCTGCGCCAATACATAAATTCTTTTTAATTGTGGCTTTGCCTGTGCCCGCCGGGGTATGACTTTGCCTGTGCCCGCTGAGGTATAACTTTTTGTCCCTATGCTATATTCCGTTACTAAGGGCTTTACATCTCTTTTTCCTGCCGCAAGCTTATCCAGACTTTTTAAATCTATCTCTACATTGAAATGGCCGGCATTAGCTACAATAGCTTTGTCTTTCATGCGTATAAAATGCTCACTTGTTATAACGTTCGTATCTCCGGTTACAGTAACGAAGATGTCGCCTAATCCAGAGGCTTCTTTAAGCGGCATAACTCTGAATCCGTCCATAACCGCCTCAAGGGCATAAAGAGGATTTACCTCACAGACAATAACATTAGCGCCTAACCCCTGGGCTCTTCGGGCTACACCTCTGCCACACCATCCATACCCGCATACGACAAAAGTACTTCCGGCAATCAGCTTATTCGTAGCTCTTATGATTCCATCAAGTGTAGACTGTCCCGTCCCGTAACGATTATCAAAAAGATGTTTTGTGTAAGCATCATTAACGGCAATAACAGGGTAAAGAAGCCTGCCTTCTTTTTCTAACGCTCTTAACCTTATAACACCTGTTGTTGTTTCTTCAGTACTGCCCCACGGCAAAGTATTTGTGGTTTTATTGCCTTTTGCGGCAAAAGAACTGTGAATCGTAGAAACTAAATCCGCACCGTCATCCATAGTAATCCGGGGATTATTCTCCAGAACGGAACCTATATGTTTATAATAAGTTTTCCTTGATTCTGCACGTATGGCAAACACAGAAATGCCAAAATCATAAGCCAAAGAAGCGGCAACGTCATCCTGGGTAGATAAAGGATTGGACGCGCACAGGCTTAAATTTGCCCCTGCGGCTTTTAATGCCACTGCGAGGCCTGCAGTCTCAGTGGTAATATGCAGACATGCTCCTATATTAATACTTTTTAAAGGTTTATCTTTATCGAATCTTTTCCTTATCAATTCCAGAACAGACATGCGGTTTAATGCCCATTCAATACGTTTTTTGCCAAGCTTGCGCAAAGATTTATCCTTTATATCACATTTCATTATATCTTATCCTCCTTGTTTTAAAATTCAGAATACACCGATTACACAGAAATCATATCTACGAAATCTCTGAATGTTTTTGCAGCTTCTGTGTTTATATGTCATTTGTAAAAAGATTATAGCTTAAAGAACTTCTTAAGCTCCTCTGTTTTGTCTGTATTTTCCCAGGTGAATCCGTTTTCCTCTCTTCCGAAATGGCCATAAGAAGCAGTGCTTTTGTAAATTGGGCGCAGAAGATGCAATGTACCAATTATGCCTCCGGGAGTTAAGGAGAAAATCTCTCTTACCGCACCGGAAAGTTTCCCCTCATCTACTTTTGAAGTGCCTTTCGTATCAATCATGATGCCAACAGGATCAGCAACACCGATACAATAAGCAAGCTGCACCTCACATTCATCAGCTAAACCGGCAGCAACAATGTTCTTCGCGATGTAACGCGCCATATAGGAAGCCGAACGGTCAACTTTTGTAGGATCTTTACCTGAAAAACACCCGCCGCCGTGACGCGCCCATCCGCCATAAGTATCGACCATAATCTTTCTTCCCGTAACTCCCGTATCGGCAACAGGCCCGCCAACTTCAAACCTGCCTGTGGCATTTATAAAAAACTTGGTATTTTTATCCACTAAGTTTTCCGGCACTATATAATCAATAACCAATTTTTTTATCTCCTCCCTTAAATGTTCCGTCTTAACGGAACTGTTATGGTGTGCCCCGATAATAATTGTTTCTATCCTTTTCGGGACTTTACCGTCATATTCAACCGTAACCTGAGACTTGCCATCGGGCCACAGATAATCAACTATTTTATCTTTCCTCACCTGAGAAAGCCTGCGCACAAGCTGGTGCGAAAGCATTATAGGAAGAGGCATAAGTTCCTTGGTTTGATTACAGGCATAACCAAACATAAGGCCCTGATCTCCTGCCCCCCCGGTATCAACACCTTTAGCAATATCAGGAGACTGCTCCTGAATAGCCGTTACCACGCCGCAACTTTCATAATCGAAACCCATATTAGGATTATCATAACCAATATCCCTTATGAGGTCTCTCACTCTTTGAGGTATTTTTACATAACAAGTAGTTGATATTTCGCCTGCGACACATATGAACCCACGAGTAACTAAGGCTTCGCAGGCCACTCTTCCTTTAGGGTCCTTTTCGTATATAGCATCCAGGATAACATCGGATATCTGGTCGCACATCTTATCGGGATGACCCTCGGTAACAGATTCTGATGTAAAAAAATACTTCATCTAACCCTCCTCTCTTATAACAGTATTGCCGTCATCTTTATGCCCTGCGTTTAAATCGTCAAAACCGCTGAATTCCTCCAGATTAGGCAAATCCTTAATAGAATTCAACCCGAAATACTCCAAAAACTTGCGGGTAGTTATATAAAGAAACGGCCTTCCTATAACCTCTTTTCTTCCCGCTGTTTTTATAAGGCCGAGCTTTAAAAGATGCTTCATAACACCATCTATATTAACACCCCTTATCGCTTCTATCTCCATCTTTGTTATCGGCTGTTTATAGGCTATAATTGAGAGAGTTTCCAGCGAAGCTGAAGAAAGCTTCTGTTTATTTTTCTGCCGGTACATCTTCTTAACCCATATTTCATTATCAGGATGAGAAAACATCTGGTAACCGCCGGCAACCCTTACTATACAAACCCCCGAACTGCGGCCTTTATATTCCTGGGCCATTTCTTCCAGGGCACGTGCTATATCCTTTTTATCCAGCTCAATAACCTCACTTAACTCGGCGATAGATATAGGTTTTTCATTAACGAACAATAAAGACTCTAAGATTGATTTAACATCCATAGCTAACGGCTGTTCCTGTAAATTTCATTAAGCAGGGTTTCAACATTATCAATATCACCGGATGTATCTAACACTTTCTTTATCATTGAATCTATTTCTTTAGCGCTATACTGCAGGCGTTTTAAAATTTTTCTTGCTTCCTCAACTATTTCTTTGTCTTGTTTTGGCTTCGACGCTGCTTCTTCTTTTATAAGCGCGAATCTTCCTACCTTCCCCTGCAGATGAGCAATAATCTGCCTCGCTTTTTGTTTCCCTATCCCCGCAAGGCCCATAAGAAAACCTGTATCTGCTTCTTCAATCGCTCTTGCGATAGAAGGAACCGGCTTATCAAAAGCACGAAGAGCCGCCTTAGGGCCGATTCCTGAAACACTGATAAACGTTGTAAAAAAATCTCTCTCCAATTCATCTGTAAACCCTATCATCACCGGCAGCGCCCTGCTCTTATCAATATGGAGATAGTCATACACCACAAGTACTATTTCCTTTTCTAAACTATCATTTAATTTCGTGCTTACCGTGCTGGGAACATATATTTCGTACCATATCCCGCCGACATCAATAAAAACCCTATCGTCCAGTTTTCTAACCAATATTCCTCTAATTCTTCCAATCATGTTCTAAAACTTTTTTCTTTAACGTATGAGAAAAGGCAACCGCCAAAGAGAAAGCATCAGCGGTATGTTTAGATTTAAGTTTTAAACCCAAAACGTTCTCCGCCATTTTCTTTACTTGATAAGATTTTACACTTCCTTTGCCCAAAAATGATTTTCTTGCCCTGGTCGGAGAATATTCATAAGAATCCATTCCGTAAACCTCCGCCAATACCAAAACTACCCCTCTTACCTGAGCAAGCAGCGATACGGTTGTGGGATGACGATAGTGGGAATATAATCTTTCCAAGAGCAACGCTTTTGGTTTATAATCTTCTATGATACGGGAAATTTCTTTATGTATAAAAAAAAGCTTTTTTGCAAGAATAGATTTAACCGGCGGTTTTATCTCCCCTTCTTTAACTAACTTTACCTGACGGCTGTCTGCCGCACATATACAATATCCGCTCACCCTTAATCCAATGTCAACAGCCAGAACAAGCATTACCCGGAAAGCTCCTGTGCTATCTCTTCAAGCACTTCTTCGGGAATATCAAAGTTCGCATACACCTTCTGCACATCATCATGGTCTTCTAAGGCCTCTATTAAAGCAAGAAGCTGTTTGGCATTCTGCCCTGTCACAGAAACAGTAGAATTAGGCACCATTGTGAGCTCAGCAAGCTCCCATTTTATGCCTTTTTCCTTAATAGCATTCTTTACGGATTCAAAATCCTGAGGGTCACAGAAAATCTCATAATCTTTACCTTCTGTTTTTACGTCTTCAGCCCCGGCATCAACACTAACCGCAAATATATCATCTTCTGTTCCCTGGCTCTTATCGATAAGAATATAACCTTTCTTTGTAAAAATCCATGACACACTGCCGCTTCCAGCCATATTGCCCCCACGTTTTGAGAATATGTTCCTGACTTCAGCGGAAGTACGGTTTTTGTTATCAGTAAGAGCTTCCACCATTATTGCGACTCCTCCCTGTCCGTAACCTTCAAATATACAAGATTCATAGGTAACGCCGGGCAAATCACCCGTACCTCTTTTTATTGCTTTCTCTATATTATCCTGCGGCATATTAGCATCGCGCGCCCTGTCAATGGCAGTACGAAGACGGGCATTGGTGTCGGGGCTGCCTCCACCTTCACGCGCCGCAACCGTTATTTCCCGTATCAACTTGGTAAAAATCCTTCCGCGCTTGGCATCCTGAGCTGCTTTCTTATGTTTTATCCCCGCCCACTTCGAATGTCCACTCATAATTACCTCCTCCTTTAACACAAATTATCACAGAAGAAAGGCTAATCTGTGTTAATCTGTTATTTGTCTGTGACAATCTGTGCTGACGTGAAGCATTACAAAGAAAAACCTGCTGCTTCTTTTGCTAATTTATCAACTTCACTATTTTTTTCTCTGCCTATATGTTCTATACTAAACTCATCAAACTTACTGGATATTTTCTTCGCGAGGACAAAAAGGGGATAAATATTTTTATTTTTAACTTTAAAATTACCATTCATCTGTTCACACAAAAGATTACTATCTGAATATACACGACAAGACTTTTCCCCCAAAGACAGAACTTCCGCGAGAGAAATTATAAAAGCCATATATTCAGAGAAATTGTTGGTACCTATCCCTAAATAAACTCCCTCTTTTTTAATCAGGTGATTGTCTCTATAAATAGCGTATCCTGCGCCCATTTTGCCAGGATTGCCCACAGAAGAACCATCTGTATATACTTCAACCATTTATTTATTCTTCAAGTTCAGAGAAATTAACCGCTTAATAAAAATTAACGGATACAAAATAAATTAGGCTACACCTGCTTCAGACAGATAAGTCTCATTGGAAATCGTCTTTTATGTAAAGAATGCGTACGCACATTTCACAAAATACCAAATCTTTATACATCTTTATTTCGTTTATTGTCTGTGCTGTGACTCTCATATGGCAGGCGCTGCAGTTATAATCATCAACACTTGCTATTGCTAACCCTGAACGTGTTTTAATAAGCCTTTCATATACAGACAAAATCTTTGTATCCACATCCCTGGAAATAACCTCTCTCTCACTATAGAGACCGTTGATCTCGGCCTCAAGCTGTCTTATCTCGTCATTTATCTTCTTTTGGTTATCCTTGAATACCTTCTCACGCTCTGCGAGTTTAGCCTTTGCACCATTCAGCTCATCTTCTTTCTTTTCTATATCATCAAGAACCTTAATGACATCTTCTTCTATCACGGAAATATCTGCCTTTAAAGAATTTATTTCTGAAAGCTTAGCCTGATACTCTTTATTGGTCTTAAGTTGATAAAGCTGGGTCTGGGATTTTCTTATATTTTCTTCCTTAGAAGATAAATCTAATTCCTTTTCTTTGCGTTTCAGTTGTAATTTCTTTAGTTCTTCTTCAATTGAGGAAAGCGTACTTTTACTTGTTTCAAAATCTTCTTTAAGTCTTGCAAGCTCGGAAGGCTTATCTATATCTTTTTCTTTAGACAAAGAATATATTCTAGAATCTATTTCTTGGAGTTCAATTAACTTTCTGATTTCTTCTTTTAAATCCATTATTATCTTTTATACTTCATACAGCCATAAATAGTTATGAACCGCTACGAAAAATCTTATTCCCGGAATAACACTTTATATCATTATCAACCATGGGCGATACAGGACTCTTAATGAGACTGCAATTTCTTAAAACGAAACACTTATAAGAAATTGCTTAGTCGAATTAACCCCGTTTTACGCGAAGCGTAATCACGGGGGAACCTCACCCCTTTATAAAAAAA
>MVCW01000072.1 GCA_002049895.1 Candidatus Omnitrophica bacterium 4484_171
ATTTTAAAGCAAGCTGCAGCCAGAGAGCTTAAAGGCAAAGAAACCGCGGCTTTGACAGGGTGCCATCCAGTCCACATATCCCGCCTGAAAAAGAAAGTTATGGCCTCAGGCATACAGGGCATCCTGCGCCCTGCTTATACTCCGCCGTTTCAATATAACATCCGTTTTTTGCTTCCTATTTCATCCGTATCGCGTATAAAAGCCGCGTAGTCATAAGACCGCCAAATCACAAAGTCATAAGTACATGCTACGCAACATTTCGTTACGGACAGTTTTGCTGCATAAGGCCGCCGGGGCACAAAGACATCGAGTTACAAAGACACCCTCTTTCGCTAAAGCTTCCTCCTTCGCTAAAGTCTCCGACGTGCCATGGCTACTTTGGCAACAACACGCTTCGGAGGAGAAGTCGGACTGCGAAGGGCAGGCACGAGACAAGGACACAAAGCCACATGTTAGAAACGTAAGGACGAAGGATATCCGCTCGTTTCACTCGCTTGGACGGAGGGACACATAATCAATAGTATCGCGTGCTATACGCTAATCGCTAACTCACGCGGCATGCAATATGAGATACGCAATACAAAGAACTATAAATTACTATGAGCTATCTCCTACACCCCACACCCTACGTTATCTCTCCCGCTTTCTTAAAGGCATACTTTACAAGAATCGGTCCTATAAACTCGTGTACTATCGTAGAGCCAATTATTATATTTATAATAAGCCCTGAGAAATAGTCAAACAAATGGTTTTCTTTCATTATAAGCGCAAGCCCTACCACAAGGCCGCCCTGGGGGATAAGGCCAAAAGAGGTATACTTTTTAACTTTATAATCTGCGCCAGACAACAGCCCCCCGAGTTTTACTCCCGCCGCCTTTCCTGACGTGCGAAATATAAAAAACAAAACAACGAGAACCATACTTTCCATAAAAGTGCTAAAATCGAGAAACATTCCGCTTATGGTAAAGAAAATAAGAAATACTAGTTGTTCGGTGTAACGCTCAAGTATGCTAAACACTTTGTCATGGTACCTGTTAAGATTTATTACAACAATTCCCATTACCATTGTTGTTAGAAGCTCATCCACTCCGATTATCTTCGCCAATCCAAAAGATAAAGACAAAAGACCAAGTACCAAGACAATCAATACGCTTTCCGCGCCTTCTTTTACAAAAGGAGATAACAGATTAAATATGGTGCCGAAAACAATACCCAGAAATACAGCTCCGCCAATAATAAATGCCGGACGAAACACCAAAGACGATACACCCAAAGAGCCTCCTCCAACAAGAGCACTAGCTAAAACCATTGCTATACTGTAATTTATTATACCGAAGACATCATCAAAAGCAGAAACACCCATTGTAGTAGATGTAACAATGCCCTTCGCCTTGTATTGATGTACAACCGCCAGCGTAGCTGAAGGATCCGTAGGAGCGGCAAGCACGGCAAGTAAAAGACTCAAAGGTATAAATACGGTAGCCCAACTTTGCCCTCTATGGATAAAAAAGGGCATAATAAGACACGAACCGATAAAAACAGCTAAGAACGCAAATTCAGATTCAAAGAAGGTAATGTAGAAAATGTCTTTACCCATTTTCTTCATCTTAGGGAAAAACAATGTCCCCCCTATTGAAAAAGTAATTAAAGAAAGGGCTATGTTTGTGACAGGATTTGTATTCTTCGCAAAATCAGGAGGGACAAAATGGAAAAGATGAGGATTCAATATAACGCCTGCTATAATATAGCCGGTTATTTTAGGAAGCTTAAGCTTTGTCGCCAATCCTCCAAAAAAGAAACCAACGCAAATAATAACTCCTATAATGAAATTAGAAGGTATATTATCCATAGCTTAAAACAATTATACCACCTTAAAACCGGTACCGTAACTATTTTATAGCGCATAAATGCCGCACACAAACTCTCTATTACATAGAGGAAAACGCATAAATTGCTTGCATTTACTTTTCGCATAAGTTAGAATGATTATTGAAAGAATACAATAAACTATGTTTATATTCTTAAGATTACTACTGGCTCACTTTATTGGAGACTACCCTTTACAATTTAACAAGGTCTATTCTCTTAAATTTAAAGGGTTTGCCGGTGTCATCCCTCATGTGCTGCTTGTTACAATTTCTTTTATTATCTTATGCTGGCCTTACCTTAATATCGGGCTTCTATGGATATTTATATTATTTATAGCCGTAATCCACCTCGTTCAGGACTGGCTTAAAATAAAATGCAGCACCGTAACCATAGATAATTATTTATGGTTTTACCTTCTTGACCAAGTTCTTCATATAGCGGCGCTGTCCTTAATATTCTTAACACCTATAAAAAACGTATCTGCTCCAAAAGAAATAAATATAATAACGTCTCTCTATAATAATAACATTCTTGTAATATACTTAATAGCTCTTATTGTCGCGACCTACAACGGCCTGTATCTCATCACTAATATTAAGAAAACTTTTATGAATATAATGGACATGTATCCGCCTTTTGAGAAATGGTATGGAATCGCAGAAAGAGCCGTAATACTTTCTTTATTTCTTAATATAAAAATGCTTGTTCTTTTGCCCCTTGTATTATTATTGAGGCCGGCGGTGTTCTACTTCGTGAGTAAAAAGTACAATATTAACAAGCGTTTTGTATCCTGCTGGGAAACCGCTGCAAGCTGGCTGATTGCTCTTATAACCGGCGTATGTTTCCATATAATCCTTCATAAATTCTACTTAAACTAACAAATATTCTTCCCGGTACTCTTATATAATCTTTAGCTCTCATTTTCTGACTTAAGACGTACAACCTCATACATCATAACAGGAATTTCCTTCCCCTTTACTTTAACAGCCTCCAAAGGATTAACCTCAACAAAATCTTTCACATACTTGTAGGTAAACTCAGAAATCATAATACTGTTGTTGTAACGGCGCGTTAAACCCTCAACTCTTGCTCCCAGGTTTACCGCGTCTCCTATAACCGTATAATCCATAACCATAGTTGAGCCCATATTCCCGACAATCATATCGCCGGTGTTTATGCCTATTCCTATATCTAAGGGGTCAAGGCCCTGGCTTATCCATTTATCCTGAAGCTGTGCGAGCTTCTCCATCATTTCCAAAGCTGTTTTTACCGCTCTCTTCGCGCTTATACGCGGCTCCTCATAGTGCGGAGCGCCAAATATCGCCACAATCTCATCACCAACATACTTATCAAGAGTACCCTTATTGTCAAATATAACCCTTGTCATAGCGTCAAGATAATCATTTAATATGCTGACTATTTCTTCAGGCTCTCTTTTCTCTGAATAGGAAGTAAAACCTTTTATGTCGCTGAATAGCACGGTTAATGTTCTGCGTTCCCCTCCCAATTTAAGCTTAGAAGGGTCTTTTATAAGTTCGTTTATGACATCCTGAGAAAGATAGTGGCTGAAAGCTTTCTTTATCCATATCTTCTCTTTCTCCTCAGTAAAAAAACGCATACTTATAATACCCGAAAACCCTAATACGATAATGCCAAGAGGCCCCACCATATCCATCCATACTCCAAACCTGCCGAAAATAAATAAAGACACCGCAAAATATCCTGCCGCAAAGCATACGGATAAAATCAGGCTCCTCCACAGCTTTAGGAGAGAATTAAAACCCATAAGCAGCGCTACGAGAATAAAAACAAACACATTTATAGAGATATTGGCTTCTCTTAAGAATTTATGTGTCAGAATTGTATTTATAAGGTTGGAGTGCGTTCCGACAAAAGGGTAATTCGTGTCAATGGGAATAGGACCCATATCATGCGTCCCTGTAGCTGTCAAACCAACGATACATATTTTCCCCTTTAGAACTTTGATAAGCTTATCCTTAAGTTTTTTCTCCGTTTTCTTTAAATAAGCAATTTCCGATAGACTTTGCTTATCCCTGAAACTTACGGCTTGAATTCTGGCTTTTAATTCGTTTCTGACATTTTGCAGCCTAAGGATATAATAATACGGTATGTGTTTAAAAGCACTTCCCCATTGCCCCGCCCAATTTATAAGCATGCGCCCCCTTGAATCAACGGGAATTTTTATATCCATTACTTTATTGTATAAATGCGCTCCGTGTAAAATTATAAAATGGGGCTTAAACTCTGTATTTTCTACCTTTAACAAATCAAGCAAAGCAGCGAAAGATACCTGTGTGAACAATCTATCCTCAAACTCAGCATACAGAGGGATTTTCCTTAGAACACCGTCCTCATCAGGCTCAGCGTTTATAAACCCGCTTCCCTTAATAACAGCGGAAAACTTTTCTATAGGCGGATTAATTGCTTCGTACTTCAATAAATCGGGAACATACCTTCCTCTATAATTTATAGAAAACTTATTTACAAAAAACCTTTCCACCTTATACTTCTCTAGGCTTTCTTTTACATAGCTCTCCTCAGCGGGAAATAGATACCATCCTTTTACTTCCTCCAGTTTATCAATAACCTCATTAAAAGATATATCCGGATACTCGCGCACAATACCCCGCAGGGCCTTATCCATCACGTAGTGTTTAGCCAATGAAAAATCGCTTTTTACGGAATCAATATCAAGCTTTAAGGAATCCGCGGCGTCTTTGATGGATATGGTTATATCTTTCGAAAGCAGCTCTTCAAGCTTAAGTGAAGCAGCTCTTTTTATATTCTTAAAATAAAAAGAAAGATATGCTATGCCTGAATGCTCCAGAGACTTTGCGAAGATATCATCCTCCCGGGGTTTGTCTTTAAACTTTTCCGCAAAGATTATGTCCATAATTACAGCTTTTGCCCCGCACTCGGATAAGGTATCAATAAGCTGCGCATGATAACGCCTCGGCCACGGCCATCTTCCTATTCTTTCAAGGCTTTCATCATCAATATCTATATGCAGTATAGAAGAATCGGCCTCTAAATAACCTTTCAATGAAAAAACTAAATCATAAGCCTTATCGTTTATAACCCGGTATGTTTTTGTCTTTGAAAGGAAAAGAAAAAGGAATGCAAGAAAGAAAGTGAAACCCCAGCTTATACATAGTTTAAAAAGATGTTTTCTTTCCATTAATACACAATCAACTCATTCGGCGCGCCTTAAGCCTAAACATATAGTACCCCGCCAAAGCACCAATTTGTAAATACACACATGCGCATAATCACAATTTCGGTAATCAAACGCAACGCCTCGGCGCAAAACCTCTTTCTTGTTTTAGGGCTCGTATGATGTCTTACCCCGATATTCTTCTCTATCCCCAATTCCTGAATCTTCTTGCTTATCTTCCAGCTGGTCACTAATCTGGCCGGACTTATCCGCGATGCCGCTTATTTTGTCTATTCCTGAACCTGAGATATTTCTAATATTCTTAAGAAATTTACTCTTTGTTCTTCTCCATGATTTTTTATCTCTTCCATTCAGGGGAATTAATTCGCCGGGTGAGCCGAACCTTTCAACAATAACTTTAAAGCCTTCAGGCACTGTAATCTTGGAAAGTAGTTTTTTTAACTTATCGTATGCTTCAACAAAAACCGAATCCTTATACACTGAAATTTCATCCCTCTTTGAACTGCTGGCAACGCTCCAGCTTGTGCCTCTTACTCCGGCTACTGAACTGGGAGTGCTCACTTCAAAAACACCGCCTGCCTGAAGTTTATCCACGCTCGCGAATATCTTTCCGTGCGAGAGGTCTAATTTGTTTATTCTGCCGGCGGAAGTCGAGTTTATAATTACGAGCGTCTGTTCTGCTATGTCGATAAAGCTTTTCTTGCTTTCATCTAAGAGAACCTGCGCCTCGGAGTGCCTCGCGGTACGGATACTGTCGCCTATATTTATTTCCGTACCTTTTTTTGCCCTCTGCCAGATATTTGCAGACGATGGCTGGACTTCAACCCTTCCTTTAACATAGACAATTTTAGCAGCATAAACTGAAAACAAAGATAACCCTAAAACAAGTAAAGCCACAAAAGAAATCAGAAATGCACAATACTTTCTCATCAGCCCTCCTTATTTTTTATGCTTAAATACCCCCTTCTACAACACACTCTCTAAATTGATGACTGCTTTGAATCCCGAAAGCACGACTCCATTTTTCTCAAGAGTTTTTCAGAAGAAATACGACAAGCCGAACCTCTCATTACGACAAGCATAATACCTATATTGTCTTATTCTGTCAACAAAAAAATCGCTCAAGCCCTTTAGAAAGCTATTACGTATAGGATAAACCTATTTCTTTGAGCCTAACCCTGATGAGAAGTAATTTATGAACAAAACAACGAACATTATAAATATCAAAAGCTGGGCTATAACCACAATTTGCCCCATGCCGCAATTAGGATGGTAATCGCCATATCCTAAAGTTGTGTTGGTAACAAAACTAAAATATACCGCCGAAAGAGGCGTTAATGCTTTATTTAAAAGGTCAAGCCCGATATATATTACAGAAAAATCCATAACAACCTCTACGTAATGCAGGAATAAAAACAGTATAGAACGCCTGTAGGAAACAGGGGAAGAATATATATCCGACAAGAAAATAAGGTTCAGTATATAAAATATGGTTTCGCTCATAATGTATAACGCCCCAAATTTTCCAAATAGTGTCCGTATAATAAGCGCAGGATATATAAACTGTATGGAACATAAGAACAAACGCAGAATCCGTTCTAATCCGTAGGTACTATCATTTAAAACCTGCTTTAGGTGTTTAACCTGCCTTTTATAAGCGTTGTAATGCTCTTCTTTAACCATACATATATCCTTTTCTTAGAAATGAAAGTCTTTAGACACTCCAATCCATTTATGAAAATGGTCTCCGTCTCTAGGCATTATACTAAGCGGCCAGCCCAAATCAACCCTTAATGAGAAACCTTCGGGCAAATTCATGCGAAAACCGCATCCGATAGATTTAAGGCCCCTGCTCTTTTCTCTGCCCGCATAGGGACTTTTTAACACCACCCGCCCCCAATCGTAGAAAATAAAAAGTTTAAGCGCGTTATAGAGATTGGCCTTTGAAAAAGGTACACGAATCCTTTTTGATACAAAATAGGGCGGAAAAGCGATACCCACAGTTATTGAAGTGCCTGTATCGCCTAATACAGTTGCGCGGGTATAACCGCGGTTGTCAACGACTCCTCCGATACCGCCTATGGCAAACTGGTCAACCCCTTCTAAAACATGAGATGAAAACTGTACTTTGCTTTTAAACAAAAACTGCATCCCTAAAAACATTTTGTTGCGCCGCGCTATTGTAATGCGGCTGGTCACGTATTTGCCGCCGCCGCCCAAAAAAAACGCCCTGTCATCTTTATTTCCCAATGAACCCATATAGTTGGGAATACCAAACAATATGTCATCGGTAACAACGGTCTTGCCGAACCTGTCATCCATACTGAAAGCAAACCCCAGCATAATTTCCCTTAACCTGTCGCGGCATAAATCGCTTCCGTACTGCCACATATAGCTATTTTTAGAGGTAAACCCCGTGTATACGCTTAATTCCTTGTTCTCTTCTTCAATCAGAGTCTGCGTAAGAGTCAGAATAAATTTATGAGCCTTCTTCCACATATCACTGCTCTGTTCACCGGCGGCATAATCTTCCATCTTACGCAGATAATACCCTTCAAACTTTAAAGTATCGGTGATAGGAAAAGAATAATCAACGTCATTTATATGCTGGGTATAAGACTCACCCTCCTGGATTTTACTGCTTAATCTATCGTCATGCCCTGTAATATTATTAAAAACAAAGTAGGTTTTATAACGTTTATAGAGGGTGTGAGGATTGCCGTAGTTATCGAATACAAACATTACGTGGTACGGCGGACGGTCTTTTATGCGCACGGTGATATCGGTAATCCCTAGTTTCTCACCCGGTGTAATAACAGCGCTTGCCTTTCTGTCCGGATGCTTACTTATCCTGAAAAGGTCTCTTCTTAATATATTCGCGTTAAAAGGTCTGCCTTTCTTTAACGTAATTTTTCTTCTTATGATAAAGGCCTTAAAATATCTAAGCCCTTCTATTTTTATCTTTCCGGTTACACCCTCTATAATATTTATATGAAGCACTCCATTTTTAAAATCCTGTATGGGAATGTAAGCACCGGAGGTAATATATCCTTTCCTGCGGTAAAGATTTGTAATCTCTTTGGCGACTGCCTGCGTATCTTTTAAGCTTAAGTTTTTATTTTCATAAGAAGTAATTATTTTGTTCACTTCTTCTTTTGAAAGCAGAGTAACTTTGTCCACTTTAATCTTTTTAATAAGGACTGTCGCCCCGGGAAGAGAAACTTTAGGTTTTTCGATTTCAAACCCCTTCTTTACTATAATCTGGGGCGGTTTAGCTTTCTTTTTAAGAAGCTTTTCGTTTACCTTTTTTGACTGAATATCGTCTCCCGTATCAGAAACATCTGCTTCCTGCGCGTATGAATAAATACTGATAGCAAAGAATAATACCGCCAACAATAGAATACCGCTTCTTTTCATACTCCCCCCATTATGTTTTTATAACGCTTTGCATAAATTTAAGACATTTTCCTTTGAGTCCTTAAAGAATTGACCATCCCCAGAAACGCAGCAACTGCCAGGGCTAAGGCGCAAAATGTAAATTTAGCATATATAGAATGAGAAACAAGCCCTAAAACTACCGGCGAAAGAAACTGCCCTAAGAATATCGCGCTGCCCACAACAGCCATAGCCAAAGCGCGTGAATCCTGCGGAGCGATTCTTTGAACGAACACAAATAGATAAGGCTGTATGGTCCCAAAGCATAAACCGATTATCGATACTCCTAAAAATATGGTAGCTATATTAGACGCATGCCCAATGAGCCAAAAACCCAATCCCATGAATAAAACGGCAAGGGGAATAGCAAAACGGCGAAGGAATTTCAATATTGATGTTAATATCATCCCTGACACCATCGCGCTCAGCGACATAGCAGACAATATATATCCGGCAATAGCCGCCTTACCCAGACGCTTTCTGCGGATAAAAAGTTTATTGTTCTCTTTATAAATAATATAACTTCTCTTACCGTCAACTATTTCCCATTTCCTGCCTTCATTTACCAATTTAACATAGGCGCTTTTAGAGAGATTAATACGGCCTTCTTTAAACCTCTCTCTCGTTGTATTCGATATTGTCCCGTTCTTTAAGCTCGCATCAAGTTCCGCTTTATCTTTAAACAAAGGAACCTCGCTCGCGAAAAGTTTCTTTTCAGTCTCAAGCAATATCGCCATATTCGTTGGCACAGAGAAAAACACTATCATATTCAATACGCATAATGCCGCACAGACGTACACTCCCAGAGGAAGGCGGGATTTAGTTTTATGTATCTGGCTTACCTGGGCGCGTTCAGGCTCGGGGAGAAAAAATACTATTAATATAAGAATGAATAGTGCCAGGCCATACACTCCAAAAGAATAACGCCAGCTCATAACCGCCAAATAACCCGCGACAATCTGAAAAATAACCCCGCCTAAATTTTGAATGGAAGTAGCAAACCCAATCATCTTACTGCGTGCCTCACCCTTAAAGAAATCACCTACCAATGTAGTCGAAAGCGGCATAATAAGCCCGACACCCACACCTAAAAGCGCGCGTATAAAAAGAAGCTGGCCTATGCTTTTTGCGAAACCTCCGCCGCAGCCGGCAAAAAGATAAATCAAAAGGCCTGTAATCATAATTGTCTTCTTCCTGATTCTTCTTGTCAGCCACCCCGATAAAAGGCTAAAGGGAACGATAAAAAGCGGAGGAAGAGTTAATACAAGCTTAATTAAAGTGTCTGGTGCCGCCGGAAACGCGAGCCTTATTTTGCCTAAAGCCGGAGCAACCGCGGCGGAAGCCATAATCGTCAATAAAGACACTGAAAGAATGGCAGGCTTTAGCATTTTTTCTTTCATAAAATTAACCTCCGGGCCGATTTAAATTAGTATTGCGTAGTAATAGATTCTAGATGCTGGATGCTTAATCCTAGTTTTTTCGGGGTCTATAATCAGAATCAGATTATTGTACATTACTATACCATACGCTCTATCTGTGCTAATCTGCCTGCCCCGTTGTCCGAAGGACTCACGGGGTACATCCTTCTGCGGTCATCTGTGTTAGTTATCAAAATCCTAC
>MVCW01000073.1 GCA_002049895.1 Candidatus Omnitrophica bacterium 4484_171
CTTACAAAAAAACCGTTGGCGTTTATATGCAGCGCTGGGGTATCGAACGAACTTTCCAAGAGCTTAAAGATACCTTTTACTTTGACCATTACCAGGTTCGCCACAAAGAAAAAATTATGCGCTATTGGATGCTATGCCCCCTTGTATTCAGCCTCATTTACTGGATTAAACTAAATGGCTGTCTCACCAAAGTTTTGAATTATTCACCCTCAACTTTTAACGATTACAAACCTGCTCTCTATAAGCTTATCCAATTTAGCTCTTTTGCCTATTTATCAAAGAACTCCCTCGAAACTTCTCTCTATTTTGCTGATATTAAGTCTCAACGCTTTAAGAATAATTCCCTTTATAACTGATTTTTAACAAAGTCGTGTTATATAATAGCCTCTTATATATTGGCTTCTGCTGTCAAAATTACTGAAAATTAATACCAAGCTAAAAAACAAGCGTATTTTTCTTCTTTATTCTGTATTTATAAATAACTACTTCTGGAAAGAGCTGTTTTGAGGGGTTATATCTTTCAAATACTTAAAATAATCCGAATCTGTTGTAAGAATTAATACAGTATTTTTATCAACGGTAGCCGCCTTTAATTTCTTGAGATTTCTTGTAAGCACTGGAAAGTATCGACCTGAGTTCTTTCTCTGTTTTACCTTCTATCTCAGCACTGATGCCGCGGCCTTCGGAGCGGTATTTCTCAGCGGCACGCTTACGTTCCGCAATCATCCTGTCGTATACTTTACGTCTTACTTCTTCTATATAGCTAACCCGTTTTATCCGGACATCAATAAGTTTTATGCCATACCGAGGAGTAAGCTCTCTGGCCCGGGCAATAATTTCATGCCTTAGCTCTTCTCTGCCCGCTTTTATACTCTCAAGCGCACCCTGCTCAATAGATTCCTTCTCCCCCTTCATTGCTGTCAGTTCATCCATAACCCTGTTTGTTGAACGAACAATGGAAATCAATTTATGCGCAGTCACGGCGTCTCTCACCGCGGAATCAATAATATCGTCAAGCCTTGCCTGCGCTCCTCTTTCATTATATACAGACTGAAAGAATTTTAAGGGGTCACTTATCATCCAACGCGCAGTGGTATCAACCCATATGTATTTTTTGTCTTTCGTGGGAATCTGGGTAGGGTAACCGTCCCATTCAAGCATTCTTTTCTCGAAATAGTTTACTTTCTGTATAAAAGGAACTTTCAGCTTAAGCCCCGCTGTAGTTACCGGCCCGCCTATGGGTTTGCCAAACTGAGTGATAACAGCCTGCTGGCCTTCGTACAAAATATAAAAAGGATTGCCCGTCAATATAATAACTATGATAACCGCGCCAATAATAAGTGATATGTTCCTCTTATTCATTCTCAAGCCTTAGTAGAGGCAATATGCCTTTTTCTTCAGGGTCAACAATATACTTTTTGCCTGCTTTCTGAAATACTTCCATCATACTATCAAGATAAAGACGCCTCTTTGTTATATCTTTTGCTTTTTCGTAAGCACTAAGAACCAGAAGAAACCTCTTTGCGTCGCCCTCGGCATTATTCACCTTTGCCACAGCATACCCTTCAGCCTGCTTTACCATCTTAAGTGCCTGGCCCTTAGCCTCGGGGATTTTATGGTTGTATACTTCCCAAGCCTGGTTAATCATTTTTTCTTTTTCCTGTTTGGCTTCGTTTACTTCGTTGAAAGCCGGCTGTACAGGATCCGGAGGGTTAACATCCTGGAGTTTTACGGTAACTATATCTATACCGGCATTATAAGAATCAAGAATTTTTTGTAATTCCTGCTGGGCAAGGTCATTTATCTCAGCGCGCTTGGTAGTCAAAACCTCATTGAATGTGTAATCTCCGGCAATCTTGCGTATCACTGACTCTGAGATATCTCTTATTGTTTTACGTATATCTCTTATGTGAAATAAAACAACAAAAGGGTCTTTTATCTTGTACTGAACAATCCACTCCGCATCAAGAACATTTAAATCCCCCGTAAGCATAATGGACTCATCAGCGTATGGACGCTGGCTATAATTTGTCTTTACGCCGGCGGACCTGGTCCTAAAGCCGAACTCTTCCTTATACACAAATTCTACCTTGACAGGATAAACCTTATCAATCCCAAAAGGAATCTTAAGATGTAAACCAGGTTGTGTAGACTCTATAAACTTTCCGAAACGCAAAAGAACCCCAACCTCATTAGGCTGAATCGTATAGAATGAACTAAAGATTGCAACCAATGCTATAATAATTATTATAATAGAGGTAGAAGACAAAAACTTTCCAAAGGGAAGTTTTTTAATATAATTGCGGGGATTAATTATTTCGTCAGGGTCTATTCTTCTAAAACTCATATTATGATAGTTATAGCATATTTAACTGTTATGTCAAGATAAATAAAACTTTATCCTTGTTTCATTTACCTCTTAATTTATTAATCACGGATTTAGTTTTTATAAACCTAACGCCTCTGCCTTTCCATAGTGAAAAAAGTTTCTTTTTCTCAGAAGCTGATATCTCTTTTACTGCATCCTCAACGACAATCACGGAAAAGCCGCGGCTGACTAATTCCTCTATCGCTTCTTTAACGCAATATTCGACAGCCACGCCGTAAATATATACTTCTTCAGGAGCAATTCTTTCAAGGATGTTTGAGGTATTGGGGTTGGAAAATACATTTAAAACATTCTTTTCAATAACAATCTGGGGATACTCTGAAACAATCCTATTCAGTTCATCATTCGCGTATACGCTCTTTGGAGAAATAACCTTATATTTCCCGACAATGGTCTGTTTAAGTTTTCTATGCCCTTTTGTCCCCTTAATGCAGTGCGCAGGGAAAGTCTTAAACTCAATGTCATTCTTATGATGCGTATCCTGAGAAGATATGACAGGAATATTATTCTCGCGGGCAAGCCTTGTGAGCTTCTCTGCGTTTTTCACCACGCTATTTGAATTCTTAACATGCAATGCTCCGCTTAAACTGAGGAAATCAAACTGTGTGTCTATGTCAAAGAAAACTATTTTCCTGGCAATCCTAAAAGTTACCTGTTTCTTAACAATATCCGTGAGCTTTCTTAACCTATCGCTTATTAATACCGGGTACTTAAATTCTGAATTAATGCTTTTAGCTGAATCCGGAAGCTGCTTTATTTTTGCAAGCATAATTTCTTTCTTTTTATCCAATGTCTTTTCCTTAATAATCCTGCGCCCCCCGGAGATAACTTTTCTCAGTAATTTTTTCCCTTCAATATTCTCCCTGTCGAGGCATATGTAATCTTTTTTCATTATGCCTCCCGAATCAAACACTCTATAAACCTGCTTTCTCCCCGGCAATGTTGTCTTAAATTCACTCAATTTCATCGTAGGAATAAAATCTTTACTTTTGTTTTTCACCTCTACAAGTTTGTAAATCACATCCGTATACGGAACATCCGAAGAACAGCCCATATTAGTTCCTACGCCAAACGCATCAATAGGCGCTCTTTTCTTAACCAAGGCGTCTATTTTGTATTCATCTAAGTTTCCGGAAGCAAAGATTATCGTATCGATAAGGCCCTCTTTATCCATTTGATAACGGGCATAATGAGCATCTGACGCCAAGTCTCCGCTATCAAGCCTTATCCCTAAAAGACTGCAGCCAATCTTGTTAAGCCCTTTTGCGACGCTGATTGCCTTCTCTATCCCTCCTTTTGTATCGTAAGTATCTACTAAAAGTACAGATTTGGCAGGAAACTGGCGTGAAAAAGCCATAAAGCTATCAATTTCTTTATCAAAACTCATAACAAAAGAATGTGCCATTGTCCCCGCGACAGGTATTTTGTATAAGAACCCCGCCTGCACATTTGATGTGCCTTTTGCCCCCGCTATATAGGAATATTTAGCGCAGGCAAGAGATGCTTCCACCCCCTGGGTTCTTCTTAAGGAGAAATCGTAAACGGCCCTTCCTTTGGCAGAAAGAACAATTCTTAAGGCTTTTGTCGCCAGAGTAACAGCCAAATTTATCTTATTAAGCAGAATACTCTCTACTATCTGAGCCTCAATAATATTGGAAGTTACTCTCAAAATCGGCTCTGAGGCAAATACTATTTCCGGTTCCTCCAGGGCCCATATTTCTCCTTTAAACTTAAACTCCTTTAAGTAAGAAAGAAAATCGTCTTCAAAAAGGCCGAGGCTTTTTAGATAACCTATGTCTTCGTTCTTAAACCTAAAATTCTCAAGGGCACTGAGAGCATCGTCAATCCCGCAGGCTGCATAAAAAGGCCTCCTTTGCGAGCGGATAAACAAATCGAAAGTAACCAAAGTATTCTTTTTCTTCTTAAAATAAACCTGAGCCATGGTAAGCTCATAAAGATCGACTATAGGAAGGTTATTTGTCATTTTACTTGAATACTTCCTTTAATAATCTGTCGTTAACAAAATGGCTTTTATAAACCATCTTCCCTTTGTTTAGAAATACGTATGCAGGAACCCCTATAATGCCGAAAGCGTCTGCTGTTATGCCTTCTCTATCCAACAATATATTATCTCTTATAGATTCTTTAAGGCCGAACATATCTGAAACTCTCTCTACCACCCTTTTGCTGTCTCCTATGTTCACATAATAGAATACGGCTTTAGCTGAGGGTTTATAACGGTTAAGTTTCTTTAGTTCTTCTCTGCAGTAAGGGCAGTAACTCGTCCACAAGAATATAACTGTATGGGAGGAGGAAGCGATTAGGTCATCATAAGAAATGTTATCATTATTTAACCTGGGGAATTTATATCCTCTCCAGCTGAATGAAAGAACACACAGCGGCAGAAGAACAAACATAATTGTTCTCTTAATATTCATATCATAATCCTCAATGTATTTATTATGAAATAGACACCCGTTAATAACACAACAGCCCCAATAATCCTCTTAACAATTATAGACCAAAAAGTATTTTTTGACAATCTTTTCATAAATCCGGCTGATACGCCGACACAAGCAAGAACAAAACCATAACCTGCGGAAAAAAACATAAGGCACATAATTCCATATAAGAGATTCCTCTTTAACGAAACAACACCGAGAATAGTGCCTAGAACAGGAAAAGCACAGGGAATCATTGAGAATCCTGTGATTACCCCAAGCACGAATATGGATATTAAATTCACTTTAGGCCTGTAGTTTATGCTGAATATCCTTATGCGGAATATATCAAAAAAGGACAAGCCAAGAATTATAAAAATCACCCCTAATCCAAGGTATATTATGTAGCTTTTAATAATTTTGCCAATGAATACTCCAAATACCGCTGCTGTAACCCCCAGGCTCACATAAGTAAACGTAATTCCCAGGACAAAAAGAATGCTGAGAACTAAAATCCTGGATTTAGAATTAAGAGCGGCCTCTGCTATGATACTTAAAGTAATGGGCAAAAGAGGCAAGGTGCAGGGTGAAACACTCACTAATATCCCTCCTAAAAAGCTAGCCGGCAGGCTCCAGGCTGAATATTGCCTAATGAAATTCTCAATATACATAGAGAAATGTTCCATACAATAACCAATGACTATTTACTACAAGCTGTAAGCTGTAATTATACGAACTTCGAACAACTATCTATTATAACAATTATAAAATCTATATATGCTCTTTAAAGCTTTTACCTTGTCACTGCGTTCTATTTTAGCCTTTTTTACAAAGCCGGAAAGTGTATCTATTGTTTTTTGGTATTGAGATAAGCTTATTTTGTAGGGATAGCCGTCCTTTCCTCCATGAGCAAAACTAAAACGGGCGGGATCCTTAAAGCTTATTTTCTCACCGTAAAGCAAATCACTTATAAGAGCCAGCGCTCTTATGGTTTTTGCCCCTACCCCTTTTAAAGAAAGCAATGAATAAAAATCCTTGGGCTTATTTTCATAAGTCTTCAAAAATATTTTATCTACATATTTGGGGTTAATATCAGAAAGTAATATTTTATGCCTCGCCGGCAGCCTATCGATAGATTCTTTTAGAATAAGCAGATCTTTTAAATTCTTCATTCCTGGCCTCCAGGAAAGTTCAGCAACAAACTCTCTTAATTCATCTCTGTCTTTATCTACCATATTCACCGTAATGAAATTCTTATCGCTTACGATTCCTTTGTGCGGTTCACTGACAAAAGAATTAATACTTTCTGAATGCCAATGATACCTTCTTGCCCAGCGCCCTTCTTCGCTCATCCCCTGCTGTATTACCGCCCATTTAAAATCATCTGTAAAAATAAACGTGTGGTGATAAAGATTAAAACCGTCCTGAAGAGCGCAATTATCAACTTTTGCGCTCATCTTAGAAGCATCTATCAGGCCATCGGCAGGTTTAGACAGCCTTTGGGCAATAGACTCTATTTCCTGAGGAGTTTTTCTCGAAGCAGCCCCCTTGCCGCCGCATATGTATAATCCACAATCGCCTAAAGAACGGAACGCCTCTTTAAGCGCTCCGCAGACAGTAGTGGTTAAGCCTGATGAGTGCCAGTCAAAACCTAAAACACATCCAAAACACTGGAACCAAAAAGGGTCAGAAAGACGCTCCAGGAAAAAATCTTTTCCTGATTCAATAAGTATTATCTCAGAAATACTCTTTGACAATAACTTCATCTTTTCAAACAGCCATCGCGGCGCTTTTCCGTAATGAAGGGGCAAATCTATACTTCCTGATTTCCGCATAATTATACTGCTCTTTTTAGGGCCATTCGTAATTAATGTGAACAAATTCTTATAACTTGATGGTTAGCAGCTTGTTAGGATATGTTTAATAATGACCCTTAATTACACAGATTATTAAAAGATTACAGAGATTGTCTTTTTATTAACCCAAATAATGCGGTTAGCATTATTTGCCCGCCTGTGCCCGTAAGGGTATAAGGGTAAAAGGC
>MVCW01000001.1 GCA_002049895.1 Candidatus Omnitrophica bacterium 4484_171
ATAAGCAGGTGGAAGCAAGAACTTCTTAAGCGGGCAGGAGAATTATTTAGTAAACCCCGTCAGAGAAAACCGCTGACAGTGCAAATTGTTGGAAAATGAAATTCCCTAACGGGGTGAATTGAAGCGGAGCTGCCTTGTTACAGGGGGCCGGATCAGAGTAAACCCTGGGCAGGTGTTTTACATAAGCCGGCCCGGTTAAGACAGTTGTCATAGGAGTGTAATTAAAATATGGCTGCTCAGTTAACGGGTATAACAAAGGCCCGGAGAAATCAACGCTCTGGACCATTACGAGTCAAGGATGAACCCTAAATTTTAGGCAGGGTAAGCGGACGGCTTTAACCTTAACTTTTTAAGGCCGCTAAAAAACTACCTGCTAAAACTTGAAAGTTCTCAGTATATAAGCGCAAAAACCCTCCCATTAAGTTTTTTGGCGAGTGGCTGCATAAGGAAGGCCTTTCAGCAAAGAAAGTAAAAGTTGCCATAAAAGGCAATAATACTCTCATAAGATATACTCCTTTTCCCAAGGTTGACAAAAAGACCTTAAAGGAAGTGTTTGGATACGAAATATCAAAATATATCCCTTTTAAGGCAGAAGATATTTATTTCGATGTCGCTGTGTTAGATGAAAATTATTCTGCTAAGGAGTTTTTTCTTCTTGTTGCCGCGGCAAAGAAATCATATGTCGATTCTTTAATCAATGAGTTTCAACAAGAGAAGATTAACATCGATACAATCACGTTAAATAATATAGCGTTAATCAATTTGTACCTTAACTCCAAAGATACCGAGTCCAATATAGCTACCTTAGATATAGGCGCATCGTCAACCCTTCTTAACTTATTCAAAAAAGGCACTCCCTCGCTAAGCAGAGAGATAAAAATATCCGCCGGCGAGTTCTCCGCAAGACTCATTAAACTAAAAGATATAAACGAAGAAGAAGCCGAACATATAATTACCAGCCTTGATGAGGCAAGAGAAACGACCGAAGTGCAGGAAATAATAGAGATTATAGAGGAAATAGGCCTTGAGCTCGCTGAAGAAATAAAGAATTCTCTTGATTATTTCGAGGTTAATTCCGGAGAGAGGGTGCAAAAAATATTGCTTACAGGCGGTCTGTCCAAAGTAAAAGGTTTTAATAAGATTATTGAGAATTCTTTGGGGGTAGACGTCGAACTTTGGAATCCTTATCTTTATGCTTCTCATTATAATGTGAATGATTCTATAAAGAACTATAAAGAATTTCTGGCTGTAGTATTAGGCATGAGCTTATAGATTAGTACGGTATTTTACCGGAGTATACTAAAAGAATTTATGAAGAAAGTAGAGATAAACCTTTATCCATACCAGCCTAAAGAGGGCAATAAGTATATTAAGATAATAGAGAGATATACTCCCTTTGCATTATTGGCAGCATTAGGGCTTATAGCTATCAACTTAATTCTTTTTTCTATTACGGCTTCAATGTCTTTTCCTTACCATAAGTTTAATTCTGAGTGGAAGCAGCTTCAGCCTAAAATAGGGAAAATAGAGGAGCTTAAGAAGGAGTTGAGTTCCCTTGCCGCGAAAAAGAAAGAGTACCGTAATGTTTTGAAATACAAAATGAATATATCGCATGTTTTCGCCGATATCTACGCTTCTTTGCCCAAGAATATATGGCTTGGGAAAACCCGTTTTGATGAGGATACGATTTACATTAGCGGTTATGCCGTTACATGGAAAGATTCACCTTTGGTTTCTATAGATATATTTACAAGGAAATTGAGAAAAGCGAAATATTTTTCTAGTATTTTCCATAAAGTTAATCTTAAGAGTTCTAGAAGAACTATTTTTAACACCAGAGAAGTAATGAGGTTTGAGATAGAATGCAGAATATAAAATTAAACAAAAAGGAAGTTATATCTCTGGTTATTTATGGAGTTTGTCTTATAGAAATATTTCTCATAATTCCGGTTCAAGTTAAGAATTTCTCTTCATTGCACCATAAGACAAGCGTTTTAAAGAAGAAAATAACCCAGGCGAAGAAAGATTTGTTATCAAAAGATGAATTTGCTAATAATAGGGAGAAGATGAAATTAGATATTATAGATTTAGAAAGTTCGCTTGCTACTTCACAGGATATCTCGGCTGTTCTGGCTTTTATATCCCGAAAAGCAAAGGAAAATGCTGTTGATATACTCGAGGTTACGCAGTCCCGCCCTAAACTTTACAAGAAGATAGCAGGAATGAAGGTGTACTCGCTTCCCATTACAGTAAGGGCCAAAGCAGGATTTCATAATTTATGTCAATGCCTTAATGCTTTTCAGGGCGGGTTTTATTTCCTTAAGATAGACAGCCTTTCTATAAAAGGGAACAGTCCATATCACGAAGTAAAATTTGTTGTAACAGCTTTGTTTAAAGAGTAGATTATGGTAAGGTATAGAGAAAGAAAGGGCGTAAAGATATCGGCATTCTTGGTTTTATTCAGTGTAGTTACGTTTTCCACACAAGCCAAGGGATACAAATATCCCTACAGTTCTTTTAAAGAAAGAGACCCTTTCAAGCCTCTTATAAATAAAAGAGGAGATATCCTTATAAGAGAAAAGAAAGGAATAGGTGATTTCGTCCTGCAGGGCATTATGTGCTCTCCCAAGGAAAGCCAGGTAATAATTAACAATGAGGTGTTTAAGGAAGGTGATATAGTCGAAGGATATAGAATAAAGAAAATAGATGTTTATAAGGTTATATTTGAGAAAAAGGGGGAGGAGTTTATTTTAAAATGGGGGGGATAATGAGAGTAAAAAGTCACAAGGTCACAAAGTCACAAGGTCACCCCGTGAGTCCTTCGGGCAGCGGGGCAGGCAAAGCCACAAGGTCACCCCGTGAGTCCTTCGGGCAGCGGGGCAGGCAAGGTTACAAGCTGATTACAATATTTTTGCTATTATTTGCTTTTTGCTTGGTTTATACGGCCGGTTTTGCTCAGGAAGCAGGGGTTATCGAGACGCTTAAGTTCAAAGACGCAGATATCAGAGTAGTTTTACAGGCCATTACCCAGAAGGCAATAAAAGACGGTAAACATGTAAATATCATTTTAGGCGCGGATATCAAAGGGCTTGTTACTGTGGATTTGGAAAATGTTGATTGGGAAACGGCGCTTAAGGCGGTGCTTAAAACCTATGATTACGGCTATGAGTGGATAGGTAATAATATAATTCTTGTTGATACACTGGATAATTTAGCAAGTAAACGAAAGAAAACAGAAGAAGCAAGGGTGGCTGAACCTCTGGATACAAAAGTTTTTGTTTTAAATTTTGCCAAGGTCGCTGATGTGCAAGGCGCGATACGCAGGGCTCTTACCCCCCGCGGAAGACTCACTTTTGACGCAAGGACAAATACTATCGTTATCACTGATGCTCAGTCAAACCTTGTGGCTCTTGAGAAAATAGTTAAGGCACTGGATACAATTACTCCTCAGGTCTTAATTGAAGCCAAGATTATAGAGACTGATTTAGGAGTTACTGATAAGTTAGGGATAAACTGGAATATTCAGGCTTCTGCCGCAGGCAGCAAGCGTCCCATGACCTGGCCTACTACCGGCCACTCTGACAACAAATATTTAAAATCAAGCACACTTGACTTTCCCACGCCCGGCAGTACTTTGTTTACTTTCGGCACACTAGATGCTTCGAGTTTATCGGCAACATTGGATGCTATACTTACCGATACTCACACGAAAATATTGTCTATGCCGAAAATTACCACGATGGATAATAATACGGCGACGATAGATGTTATTACAGAAGACCCTGTGCCTGATTATACCTATAATTCTGATACCGGTGCTTGGGAGATAAATGGTTATGACTGGAAAAAGTACGGGGTGACTTTAGAAGTTACTCCTCAGATAAATAAAGAGGGTTTTGTCACTTTGACTGTAAAGCCCAAGGTTAGTGAGAAGGTGGATGATAAGATCTTTACCAGTTCCGGAGGGACAACGGCTACCGTCCCCATACTCAATACGCAAACTACTTCAACAAAAGTTATGATAAAGGATGGGGAGACCCTTGTTATTGCCGGTCTTATCAGAGATAAAGTAATAAATGTTACCAATAAGGTTCCTTTGTTGGGAGACATACCCGTTTTAGGGTATTTATTCAGACACAAGAATAAGACAACAGAGAAAAAGAATCTTATGATTTTTATTACTCCCAGGATTGTTACGCCTAAATTGGAGTCCGCTGAAAAATGAATATTTACGCTTCGCGTCAACACAGATGGACACAGAAAGGATAAATCCCGTGAGCCTTGCGGACAACGGGGCAGGTAGATGACCGCAGATAATAAAATGTGACATTGGCAATTAGCATTTTAAAATAATAATATATCTGTGCAGTTCTGTTATAAATCTGCGCTAATCTGTGGTATAGACAAGTGAAACCATGTACTACGATTTTTACGGCATAAAACATTCCCCTTTTAATATTACCTCCAATCCTGATTTTTTCTTTGAAAGCACATCTCATCGGGAAGCTCTTGCTACCCTTTTGTATGGGATAAAAGAGAAAAAAGGCATAATTTTAATTACAGGCGAAGTCGGAACAGGCAAAACTACTCTTTGTAAGACTTTACTTGGACGTCTGCCCCGCAGTGTTAAGACGTCTTTGATTCTTAATCCATATTTTAGCCAGGTCCAGCTGCTGCAGGCCATAGCTGATGATTTTGGGTTATCCCTGCCTGCAAAGAATAAGCTTAGTATCGTTAAGGAACTTAATTCTTTTCTTTTAAACCTTGGCAGAGATAATTCAACGGCGGCGGTTATTATTGATGAAGCTCAGGATTTGACGCCGCGTCAGCTTGAGCAGGTGCGTCTTCTTTCCAATCTTGAGACTTCCTACAACAAACTCCTTCAGATTATTCTTGTGGGACAGCCGGAGCTTAAGTATAAACTCAACCATCCCAATTTGCGCCAGATACGCCAGCGCATATTTGTTAAATGCGAGCTTTCTTCTTTAAAAAACGGTGAAGTTAAAGATTACATATATTTTCGGCTTAATAAAGCGGGAATCAAAGATGTGGATATACCGCAGGAAAGTTTCAGCCTTATATGTGACTTCTCGCGCGGCATACCGCGCCTGATTAATATGCTCTGTGACAGGGCTTTGCTTGGTGGTTTTGTAAGGGGGAAGAAAGTATTGGATCAGGAGATATTCAAGGCCTGCATAGAGGAATTAAAATGAGCATTATTTACGATGCCCTAAATAAGGCAGAGAAAGAGAATAATAACATACATAATAAGCAAAGCCCGAAACCGAACAGGCGCTTTATAATTACAGGTATAGCGGTTTTAATTATTATCTTAATATTAAGCGTTATTTTTCTTAATAATAAAAAAGTCCATGTTTCACAGATAAAGAGTCGTCGGGAAACAGTTAGAAGGCATGTTAAGTTTGTAGAGAAAAAATACTCTCCGGGCAGTTTAGTTTTAGAGGGAATTATCTATGATAAGGGGGTACCTACAGCAGTAATTAATGGTAAGGTTCTTGCTGAAGGCGGTAAAATATCAGGGTTTAGGGTGGATAAAATCAGTAAAGACAGTGTACAATTATTTGATTCTCAAGATGATAGAAAAATAACCCTTTCGTTTCAATAACCCAATTATTATTTTAAAAATTAATTAAAAAATTATTGACTTTTTAACAGAAGATAGTAAAATTTTACTAATTAAATTTTACCAATATTCTTTTAGAATATAGTTTCGGGCCTATTGTAAGATGCCTGCTTTACAATAAAGCGGGCGAGAGTCTTTTATGCATATTCCAAGTGAGGCGGATGGTTTAAGGTTATGGATATAAAGGCATTATTAAATAAACAGGCTTTAAATTTTGCCGATAAACCCGCGGTTGTTTTCAGAGGGCGAAGCATAAATTTTCAACAGTTAAAAGACGCCTCTTTTGCCCTAGCTAATTACCTGCTCAAGGCTGGTGTACAAAAAGGAGACAGGGTAGCAGTTTTTTCTCCCAACACGCCGGCGGCATTGGTAAGTATCGTTGGTATCTTTGGTGTCGCTGCTACTTTAGTGCCATTAGATTTTATGCTGTCTCAGGAAGAAATTATTGATTTTATCAATCATAGCAAGGCCAAAACCCTATTCGCGCATTTCCGCAGGGGCATAAATTTATCACAGGTCAAGAAACACTGTCCTTCGCTAAAGAAGGTTATTGTTTGGGGCAAGAAAACCGATTCATTTTCTTACTGGGATGATATGGTTGGAAAATATGAACATAACGAGCCTCCGTCCCGGATAGACAATAGTGATTTGGCCGTTATACTTTATACGTCAGGTTCCACCGGCCACCCCAAAGGGGTTATGCTTACTTTCGGCCATCTCGATAATCCTATAAAAGCTATAGAGTACTGCTTGGAAATGTCAAAAGAGGATGTTTTATTATGTCCGGGCATTCCGTTTTCTCACATTGGCGGTCTGGATTATATTTTTCTGATGCTTCATTTTTCTTCAAGTCTGGTTCTTATGGAAAGATTCCAGCCATACAAATTTCTAAAGAATATTCAGGAATATAAGGCAACTTTATTCTGGATTGTACCTGCGATGTATGTGGCAATATTATCTTTAAAGGATTCCGATAAGTTCGACCTATCTTCTTTAAGACACGCGGTTGTTTTTGGCGCGCCCTCATCGCCTGTTCTTCTAAAGAAATTCCATAAAATGTGTCCCAACGCATATTTGCTTAACGGGTGGGGAATGACCGAGACATCTGCCCCCAATGCGGTTTTGCCCTTAGGCTCAAAGAGGATTGAAAGTGTAGGAAAATTTGTTCCCTGGATGAAGGCAGAAATTGTCGATGAAGATGGTAATAAATTAGGCCCTGGCCAGAAAGGAGAGTTACGGGTTAAAGGGGAAGGGGTAATGCTTGGATATTACAAGGAGCCGCAGTTAACAGCCGCGGTTTTGGCTAAAGATGGCTGGCTTAAGACAGGAGATATTGCTTATTATGATGAAGATAACCTTTTTTATATTGTAGGAAGAATTAAAGATATGATTAAAGTTGGCGGAGAAATTGTTTTTTCTACAGAAGTTGAAGAAAAGATACATCGTCACTCTAAGGTTAAGGAGGCAGCGGTTGTGGGCGTTACTGATAAGTTAAGGGGAGAGGTGCCTAAGGCGTTTATTGTGGTTAAGGAAACAGAGAGCTTAACGGAAAAAGAACTTAAAGAATTTCTAAAGAAGTCCCTCGCTCATTTTAAAATGCCTCATTACTTTGAGTTTGTTGATGAATTGCCTAAAACGAGAACGGGGAAAATTGATAAAAAGAAATTAAAAGATTATTAACTAGCTCGTAGTTAATAGTGAGATATCGGAAGATGCAGGTCATCAAGAGCTAAAAATATGGAGGTGTAGCAATGAAGGTTTTATTTTTACAGCCAAACTTAGGCGCCTGGTCAACATGGGGTAAGCACCGTGCTCTCAATATCGGCCATGCCCAGATTGCGGCACTCCTGCGTGTCAGGCATCCTGAGTATAAACTGCAGGTTTTAGACTGCCGGGCTTTGGAATTGGATGATAGCAAAATGATAGAAGAAATCGGTAAAGCCAACCCGGATATTATCCATATCGGCGATATTCTTCATACAACAGGCGGAGCGGCGGTGGTTTATCGTTATAACCAGGCCGCCAAACTGGTAAAAGAAGAATATCCTGAGGTTACGATTATTGCCGGAGGCCTTCTTTACGCTTCGGCGCCAACTGATGTTTTAGAAAGAAATCCGTGGATAGATTATTGTTTGGTAGGCGAGCAGGATGTTAGTTTTACAGAATTAGTAGAGGCTTTAGCGGAGGCAAAAGACGTAAGCAAAATTAAGGGAGTAGCGTTCAGGGAAGCCGGAGAAGTTGTCCTTACCGAATATAGAGGATTAATTACCGACTTAGACGAATTGCCTATGCCGGCTTATGATTTATTCCCTATGGATAAATATGTCGGCCACGACTACTGGAAACATTATACGGAAACCTGGAACTCTCGCGGATGCCCTGCCGGCTGTAAGTTTTGTTATGAATGGTCGCAGTTCGACCCCCGCAGTAATGCTGATTTGAAATTCTTCCGCGCAAGGAGCGCGAAGCTCGTAGCGGATGAAATAGAGGTTTTGGTTGATAAATTCGGTGTAAAAGTTATAACAATGATGGATGATTGTTTTAACGTCTCACGCAGAAGGATGGAAGAGTTTATTGATGAAATGATAAAACGCGGTTTAAACAAGAAAGTTGCGTGGATGTTTTTAGGCCGCGCCCCTTATTATCTTCGCGACATTGATTTATTTCCTAAAATGAAAGAAGCGGGGTGTGTTATGGCCTTAGCGGGGATTGAGGTCGCTACTGATGAGGAATTAAGAGAGCTCGGCAAAGGCATAACCGTTGAGCAGGTCGAGGAAACAATTACTAAATTGAAAGAAGCTGAAATCGCAACAGTCTTAACCTGGATGATGGGTTTTGAAAACGACGATGAGTATAGAATTAAGAAACGTTTTGAGGCTGTGGACAGAATTAACCCTGATATCTGCGCTCTTCAGTATTTGACTCCTATGCCCGGCGCTCCTATTTGGCCGGAGTATGTAAAAAGAGGATGGGCCGACTACGACGATTTAAAAACCTGGGATTTTCACCATCCGGTTGTTCCTACAAAACATTTATCCAAAGAGGAAGTGGGACGTTTGGGTGCTTGGGCTCTAAGGGAATTTTATTCTAAGCCGGGCAGGGTAGAGAGTGTTTTGTATTCTAAAGTTTATCACCCTGTAGTGAAATTGTGTTTCCGTTCCTATATGGAGAATATGTCCCGGTTTGAGAAAGCATCGAAGACGGATGAGCTGTATGTATAGGAAATAACACAGATGAATACAGACTAACGCTTTGCGTTACACAGATGATCGCAGATTTTATCTGTTATTCATCAGAGGTAATCTGTGTTAATTCGAAGGGAGAATAACAATGATGCAAAGGGATGTTCACTTAACAGCTAAAGATTTACTGAATCATCTTCAGTTTAAAGAAGGCGATTTCGGCAAAGTTGCCATTATAAGCGGCCAGCCTCAGCGGGCAAAAATGTGCCTTGATTATTTAGAAAAACCAGTTAAAAACTTTACATTTTTAGGCTATACTTTCTGGACCGGCGTTTATAAAGGTAAAAAAGTTACTGTAGGTAACGGCGGTTTTTATTCTCCGGATTCAGCCTTTGTTACCGAACTTATATGTAATGCCGGTGCAGATACTTTAATTCGGCTTGGTTCCTGCGGGTCTTTAAGAGAGGATATAAATATTGGCGATTTTATTATAGCGGATAAAATTTTAAGAGGTGACGGGGCGGCGCGTTATTATGTTGACGATGCGTTTTCTCCTTCCGTAGATAAAGATTTATCCGATAAACTCAGCAATATATTTAGCAGTGTAGGCACGGTTTATAAAGGAGGCGTTTGGACAACAGATGCCTTATTTCGCGAAACAAAAGAGATAGTTAATCCTTATATAGAAAAAGGCGCTATTGCGGTTGATATGGTTACTTCTCCTTTTGTTACAGTTTCCAACCTGTATAAGAAACAGGTGGCTGCTATTTTAGTTGTCTCGGACAATCTTATAACAGGCCGGCTTGGGTTTTCTGATTTTAAATTGTTTGAGGCACAGGAGAAAATGGTTAAAACCATATTTCAAATAACCGAAGAGTCAGATGTTTAATTCACCCCTTTTATTTCCTGTTAGATTAAAGGATAGCAAAATGGTTGTCTTAGACGAAACTCTGCTTCCCTTTAGAGAGCAATATATAGAAGTAGAGGATTTAGATAAGGCTTTGTGGGTTTTGGGGAGTATGAAAACCCGCGCTTTCGGGCAGGTGCTTTTGTTTTTCTATTCCTGCTGTCTGTTTAAAAATTATTCTATCGGTGAAATAGCAGAGAAATTCAGCAAAGCGCGGCCGACTTTTGATTTCTCCCTTTTAGGAGATATTTTAGAAAGCAAAAAAGAAAACGGCTTAAGCATAGAGACGGCAGTTAAAGGGTTTATCGATAGTTTTGACAGTTTAAGAAGGAATCGGGCAAAGAAGTTAGCCGGGATTCTTTCCCATCCGGCTAAAATACTTACGGTCTGCAACGTCAACGGGGAGATGATTTATTTATACGGGGCGCTAAAGGAATTAGGAAAAGACGCAGTGTTTTATGTTTCAGAAACCCGGCCTTATCTTCAAGGGACACGCCTTACTTTCTGGGAGCTGAGGAAGAACAATATTCCGGCATACTTAATATGCGATAACCAGGCCGCGAGCTTAATGAAAGAAGGTAAGGTGAATTGTGTTGTAACCGGCGCCGACCGCGCAAGCAAAAGAGGAGGCATAGTTAATAAAATCGGTACGTATCCGCTTGCTGTCTTAGCAAAGTATTTCAACGTACCTTTTTATCCTCTTATTCAATACCCAAAAAATATCGATATAAGAGATATTGAAATAGAGGAACGTCCCGGTATTGAGGCGTTTATGTTTTTAGAAGGTGATTTTTCTTCTATTGACGCGGTCTATCCGTCTTTTGATGTGGTTGAGAATAAGTTTATTACCGGGTGTATAGATTTAATGTGCAGTGAAAATGAGGTTGAAAGAACTTGATAATTTAATATTAATCTGGGGAGTTTTGTCCAAAGAGAGTTTGGGATTGCTCAAAGAAGAAACAGTGCTCGTTCCGGAAAATCGGCCGTTTCTCTACGGTTTGAAACACAATATCCCTTTGCTTAGGGAGAATAATATCTCTTTTGTATATTGTACGGATAATATGATAGGACATCTTTTTTATAGAAATAAAATAAAAAAGACATACCTCTTTTATAAGGAGAAAACAGAAAAGGGATTAATAGGCCCCTGCGGCAGTCTGTATGCCGGCCTGTTAAGCAGATTACACGGCGTTAAAGTAGATGCTTTTTTAGGTGCAAGGGTTAACTTCGACAACATAGACCAGGATGTGTCTACTTTGTTAGGCAGAGAGTTTATACTTTTTAAAGATAAAGAGCGGGCAGAAAATGGGTCAGATGAGTTAATTAACGCGGAGGTTTTATTATGAAATACGCAAATGAAAAGAAAGAGGCGATATACTGGGCAAAGAAATTAAATGAGCGGGGATTTGTTACCGCAAGAAGCGGGAATATTTCCTTAAAAGTGGCTGAGGGCCTGCTTATAACTTCTCATGACTGCTATTTAGGAGAACTTACAAATGATGACATTTTGCTTGTTGATTTGGAAGGCAATATCATCAAAGGAGATAAAGAGTTAACCAGCGAAAAGAGTTTGCATTTAGGTATTCATAACAAATTTCCCAGAAAAAAAGTTGTGTTACATTCCCATTCACCGTATACAATAGCATTTTTTCACTATTTTGATAAACTGGATATTTTCTCTTTTGAAGCAAAGTTTTATCTTGGTGATGTAAAAGTTGTCTCTCAGGCCACCCCTACAGTTACCGAAATAGAACCGGTATTAAAAGAATTGGAGAATTCCAATATAGTAGTTTTAGGCCGCCACGGCGTGGTGAGCACAGGAAAAGATTTCAAAGAAGCGTTTAGTTTAATTGAACTTTTAGAGGAACAGGCGAAGGTCAACCTTATGTTAAAGGCCGCAAAGTCGTACCCTTATGGGCACAAGCAAGGCCACAAGGTCACAAGCAAAAAGGATATAATTCTAAAAGAAGGCGATACAGAGAAGAATTATAAATTATTGTCAAAAGAGCATGCAGAAAAGCTGGTTGAGCTGGTTAATAATGACAAGGGGGTTCAGGAATTAGGTAAAAAGTATGATTTAACCTGTACTTTGGCAGTTAAAGATATGGATACCGGCAGATGTATATGCTTTTATTACCGGGAGGGGAAAATTACAAAGACAGACAATAATGAAAATGCAGAGTTTATAATTTCAGGCGGATCAGGTGTTTTAAAGAAGATTTTCAACCGCGAAATTGACCCATTTGTTGCTTCTACTCAGGGAAAAGTTAAAACCAAAGGTGATTTTACTAAAATGAGCAGGTGGTATCCTGTTTTAGTGCGCACTTTTAAATTATGGGAGCAGGCGCCGGTAATATAAAGAGTGCAGGATGCAGTAAAAAACTCTTATCCCGCAGCTCATAGAAAAATATAAATAGCGTATAGCGGTTAGCGGTTAGTTAGGAAGTTGTCCCCTCGGGGCTTTGAGTTTGCGAGTTAAGGCTTGCGAAATTAGAAGAAATTTATAGAAGAAGTTCATTGAAATTAGTCCTTCGGACGAAATCTGTTTCACTGAAATTAATTGCAGCAATAAATCCCTGTAAGGTTCATCTGAGGGATATATTTAACGAATGAAGTGGGTATAGTATGATGCTTGCGAAGCTGCGGATACGGCATCCTTCGTCCAAGCGAGCGGACATCTTGCGTCCAAACTATGATTTCGTGACTATTATTATTCAGGAGGGATTATGGAAGAATACGGGTATTACGTAGGTGGTGAATTTAGGAAAGGTAAGGAAAGAATAGAAGTTATAAATCCCGCGGCAGAAGAAGTTTTTGCTTATATTTTTGAAACAAATAAGAAAGACCTTGATTTTTCAATAGATAAAGCCGTAAGCGCTCAGCGCGAATGGAGAGAAGTTAATTTCAAGGAAAGAGCCAGAGTCTTAAGAGGGATTTCCGCTGTAATTTTAGATAATCTTTCCCGTTTAGCAGAGCTTGAAACGAAAGAAATCGGTAAGCCTCTTAAGGAATCACTTTTTGTAGATATACCTTTAGCGGCGCAGTGTTTTGATTATTATGCCTCATTTATAGAGTCTTTAGAGGCGAAAACGTTCCGTACAGATACCGGTATTGATTTCATCAAATATGAACCGTATGGGGTATGTGCGGTTTATATTCCTTATAATGTGCCTTTGATGATTTTTGGGTTTAGTTGTGCCGCTGCTTTAGCTGCCGGAAACAGCTTAATTATTAAACCTTCTGAGTTTGGTTCAGTATCCGTTTTAGAGCTCGCAAAATATATAGATAAGCTGAATATCCCTAAGGGGTTGATAAATGTTGTTACAGGTAAAGGTGAAGAAACAGGAAAATATTTAGCCAAAAGCAAAATTGATATTATTTCTTTTACCGGTTCAAGAAATACGCTTAAAAAAGTAGTTTCTTCTACTAAAGATACTCCTAAAAAGATTATATGTGAGTTAGGAGGCGCCAACTTAACGGTTGTTTTCCGTGATGCTGATAAAGACGCCGCGATAGAGAATATATTGGGTTCTTCTTTTATGAAACAGGGGCAGATGTGTATAGGAACAAGCATCGCTCTTATTGAAGATGAAATCTACGATGAATTCCTGAAAGCGCTTTTGCAAAAAACAAAAAATATAGAAACAGGAGACCCTTTTGATGCTGCTTCCGGTATGGGCCCGCTTGTTACGAAGGGCCACCTTAATTCTATAGACACGCACGTAAAGGATGTTTTAAAAAAAGGAGGAAGGCTGCTTGCGGGCGGCGAGGCCATAAAACGAAGAGGATATTTTTATACCCCTACGGTTATAGAAATAAAAGATATGATTTATGATGAATTCTTTGCTCCGGTACTTATGGTAAAAAGTTTTAGAGAAAGCGAGATAGAGAGCTTAGTTGAAAATAATCCAACAGGGCTGGTTCTTCAGGTCTGGTCAAAGAATTTAGCCAAAGCTCAAAGATTAGCTGACATTGCCTCTTGCGGCACGGTTTGGATTAATACATTTGCTCAAATGAGCCCCCAGACTCCTTTTGGCGGCGCAAAGTTAAGCGGCTGGGGCAGAAATTTAGGAAGCGCGGGTTTTTTTGAATATGTCCAGGCTAAACACATAGGGATAGGATTGGCCAAGAGCCCGGTTGAGGGGTGGTTTGGTATATAATATCGGACGTTGGACGTCCGGTATTTAATGAATAGTGAAAGTTCTTTATGTTTGATTGCATTAACCTGATATTTAACTTATAAATTATGGGTAACAAAGGTTTATCGGGAAGCTGGCAATACCGGCTGGCGAGAAGAATCGTCCACTTAAGGATATATATCATTCTTATTTGCACCATAACCACTCTATTTTTTATAAACGTATTAAGAGATATAAAAGTTGAGACTCACCTTCAGGATTTTCTTCCCCAAAAACATCCTTTTATTAAGGTTCAGCACCGCCTGACCGATGTGTTCGGCGGGCTTAATCAGGTATCCATCGCTCTTAAAGTAAAGAAAGGCGACATGTTTGATAAAAAGTTTATTGATAAGATTATATCATTGACTGAAGACTTATATCTTGTCAACGGCGTGAATATAGCGCGTGTTAATTCCATTGCCTCACGCCACGTAAAGTATGTCACGGTAAACAGCGAAGGATTCTTTGTCCAAAGGCTCCTAAGGTATTCTCCCAAAGATAAAGAAGGCATGGAAAAATTAAGAAGAAGAATAAAGATGAATCCCAATATTTACGGGAAAATGGTATCGCGTGATTTTAAGTCAACTTTTATACAGGTCGATTTTGAATCAAGTGCAAAGACTTCATATATATTCTCTACACTTCAGAGCTTAAAGAAAAAATATGAAGATTCAAATACGAAAGTTTATATTGCCGGCCGGCCTATTCTGGAAGGATGGCTCAATTTTTATCTCCCGCATATGTTTAAAATATTGTGGATGAGTTTTTTGACCATTGTCGTTATTCTTTACCTTACTTTCCGCTCAAAAAGGGGGGTTATACTTCCCCTTCTTGATTCTTCTATGGCTACAATCTGGGGAATGGGGGCGATGAAGCTCTTAGGCCTGAGGCTTGACCCTGCTACTATTTTAGTCCCCTTTATTGTATTATCTCTAGGTATAAGCCATTCCGTGCATACCCTTAAGCGTTACTATGAAGAGATGCGTTCGCCCGCGATGAAAAGCAAACACGCGATAGTCAACACAATGGCGCACCTTTTTCTTCCCGGCATTGCCTGCGTGCTTACTGACGGGTTCGGGTTTCTTTCTTTGACGATAGTACCGCTTTCTACGATAAAAAGCATGGCCCTGGCAAGCGGATTTGGGATATTCGCCAATTTCTTTACTTCGTTTATGTTTACTCCCTGTGTGCTTTCTTTTCTTCACAGGCCGAAAATCTTAGCGGTAAAACGGGAAGAACAGCACGCCTGGGTTGATAACATACTTTCTAAGATAAGTATTTTTTCTTTAAACAGAAAAGCCGGGACGATTCTTGTTGCCAGTTTCATTGCAGCAGCGGTTGTTTCTCTTTTTGGAATAAAACGGATTGTTATCGGCGACAACACACAAGGCTCAAGCTATCTTTATCCTTCAAGCCCCTACAATAAAGCAGAAGAATTTATAAATGATAATTTTGGAGGAACTAATTCTTACTATATTTTCGCAGAATCAAAAGATTCTATTCTTAAGGTAAGCAAGCTCAAGGCAATAGGCGCTTTCCAGAGATATTTATCAAAGGAAGTGCCGCAGGTTGGCTCATCTTTATCCGTTGTTAACGCGATAAAGGCGCTTAATATGTTTATGTTTGAGGGGAAAAGGGGATATTTTAAGATTCCGGACAAAGATGAAACAGTAGCCCAGTACTGGTTTCTATATACTGTAAGCGGTTTCCCTTCAGATTACGACCATCTAATAAGCCGGGACGAAACGATGTCTAATATTAAGTTTGATTTGCGTAACCATAAATCAAGCGCGGTTAACCTTGCTGTTAGAAAGACAAAAGAATTCTTTAAAAATAATAAATTCAAGAATATAAAGTTCTCATATGCCGGCGGAGACATAGGGATTTTTTATGCGATAAACGATATTATAAGAAGGACAATCATACCCAATGCTTTGTTTATTTCCCTGATAATTTTCTTATATGTAAGTTTTATTTACCGTTCTTTTATTGCCGGTTTGTTTCTGCTGCTGCCTCTTATTTTCAGTAATTTGCTGATTTTCTCACTTTTTGGGTTCGCGGGTATCCCGATTAATACCGAGATGCTTCCCCTTGTATCTTTGAGCGAAGGCTTAGGTATAAATTATGGAATTTATATTCTTGCCCGCCTTTTTGATGAAATGCGCGCTAAGAAAAAAACCTACAGGAATATTCTCGCCCTTACTTTGGTTACAAGCGGCAAAGCCGTATTTTTTAGCGGCTCAATAGTATCTTTAGGGATATTTGTATGGGTTTTTTCTCCTATTCTTTTTCAGGCGCGGCTTGGAATCACGCTTTGTCTTTCTCTAATATTGAATATGGTTACTTCACTGGTGATGGTTCCGGTTTTGGTTTGGTGGATAAAACCGGAGTTTTTATTCGGGAAGCTGCGCCGCAGATTAAGACTAAGATAATATCGGACGCCGGACGTCCGATATAAAAAGGAGGAGGTGTTGTATGAGAAAGTTGTTATTGTTTTTAGGGCTGATAGTATTTTCTTTAAGCGCGTCGGCTCAAGGGCTAGGGTATTATAAAGTGTATATCCCAAAAGAGGGGATGTCGGCTGATGAGATTATGCGCATTATGTATAACAACAAATATTCGTTGTTTGCGCATGACTATCAGCAGACAGGAAAAGTATTTTATATTGATAAGTCAGGATTTACACGTAAAAGGATATGGAAGAGAATGCGAATTACCAAAGCCGGCGAAAACGGCATTTCTTACAAAGACATAGTAGCTTTTACTTACCCGACGGAGCTTAAAGGTTTGGCGGTTTTAACCTGGACATACGTAGACCCAAAAAGAGAGCAGGATGAGTGGCTCTGGCTTCCGTCTTTAAAGAAGGTAAGAAAAATATCTGCTTCTCAGAATGATGACGCATTTTTAGGCTCCGATTTTACAGTTGAAGAGGTATCTACCCGCCGTTTTGAGGATGAGACTTATAAGCTGTTGGGCGAGAAGGGGTTTGTAGGATATACTCTCCAGCAGACCGGCGAGGTTAAGTTTAAGGGAAAACCTTGCTTTGTTGTGGAGTGCCGTCCGGTTAGGAGTCACTGGTATTATTCAAAAAGGGTTGTCTGGGTTGACAAGGAAACCGGAGGAGAAATATTTGAAGAATATTATGATAAGACAGACAAGCTTTTTAAGACACTTTTCAGGGAATGGGCATGGACAGCGGCAGGAGGTAAGAAATATGTTACCCAGCTTTCTTTGGAGTGTAAAGATTTAAGGACCGGACACCGCACTACAATTTTAATGAAGGATACTAAATATGACCAGGGAATCAGTGAGCAGAATTTTACGGTTAAGGCGCTTATGAGGTCAAGATGGTAATATATAATGGATAAAACGCAGATGCCGCAGAATATTCGCAGAGGATGCAGAAATAGAATCGCAAGAGATGCGGAAAACTCGCAGAGACTGTAGAGTATTTTGCGCAATCGGCGGTATCTTCTGCGTAATCCGCGGAGAAATAAGAATTGAAAAAGGAGGTGTAAAGAGATGAGGGGTAGAACTAAAATATTGTTTATATTATGCATAGCGGGTTTTATCACGGGGCTGTTTTTAGGAGGCGCCTTTGCCGTATCTATTGGTGATAATTTTGAGTATTCAGGATATTTAAAAACCGAAGTCTGGGTTAAAACAAACAACGATAATTCTCATCAGTTTCTATCTTCTTTTAAGAATACTTTTGATCTGGAAGCGCAGTATAAAATATCTAACGACTGGGTGTTTTTTGTGCATCCGCGCTATTTCTACGATTTTGCCTATAGCATAAGAGACGATATTTTTGATAAGAATCAGGTGAAAATGGGGACAACTCAGAGAACGGAGTGGCTCAGAGACTGTTATCTGGATTATACGTCGGACGCTTTAGATGTAAGGCTTGGTAAACAGCAGGTGGTATGGGGACAGGCTGACGGCCTGCCGTTTTTAGACAGAGTTATGCCTTTTGATTTAACTAAGTATTGGCTTCCGGATTTTGCCGATATCAGAATCCCTCTGTGGATGGTAAAGATAGAGTACTCACCTGTATTAAACTCAACTCTGCAATTTCTGTTTATTCCTGATTTTGAAGCATCGCGCTCCACTCCGGCAAATGGGACATTTGCTTTTAAGGCAGCCAATGATTTCGATGCTGTTAGGGGTATTATGGAGGCAAATGGAGGAAGTATGGAAACAAGCATATACCGTCCTTCTTCTAAATTAAAAAATTCACGCGTTGGTTTAAGATGGCGTTCTATGTTGGGAGACATAGACTATACTCTAAACTGGCTCTATGGATATTCAACAAGCGCGTATACATATTCAGATGGATCTACTATTACAGGAGGATTAATTCCTGCTTTAGGTATGCCTAAAGGAGATTACTATTATTCCCGCCGGCACAAGCTTATGCAAATAATGGGTTTTTCTTTTAACAAATCCATTACAAACCCCGGGCCTTTGGAAGGGCTAACCATAAGAGGCGAGTTCGCGTATCTGCATAACGAACCCACATATTACGGGACTGCCGGCCACAGGAATTATACTGAAAAAAGCGACAAATACACTTATGTTTTGGGCTTTGATAAGTATTACTTTACCAATTGGCTCTTTTCCCTGCAGTTTGCCCAGTTTATCCACAACAGCCCTACCTTTAAAGGTAAGCATGTGCTTAATAGTTATACCTACGGGCTCATGGATAAGGTTGAGAGTTACCTGACTTTAAAGATAGCCACTGACTTTAAGCATGAACGCATAAAGCCTGAGGTATTGATAATTTACGGTGACGATAATGACGGAAGGATTTCTTTTAAGACAAGCTATGAACTGCGTGATAATGTATGGCTTGCTTTAGGGTATCATCATTTCTGGGGGCCGGCTTACGGTTCAAACGGACAGTTCAGAAATAATGACCAGATATATGCTTCTGTTAAGTTTACTTTCTGATTATATTACGCACAAAGATGGTTCAAATGATAGGGGGGGCAGCCCCCCTATTTTACTAGAACGCAGGGTTTACTTGTATAGTGTTTAGGTATTATTGATAGAGCTTTTTATAGATTAAATTAATATAATTGCGGATGGTTTTTAGGTATAATTGTCTTAGAGTATGAAGGATATAAAAAACTATACACTAAATGAGCTGGGTAATATCTTAGAAAGAGAGAGGTATCCTGCGTTTTGCGCCAAACAAATCTTCAGCTGGGTATATAAGAGAAACATTGATGATTTCTCTAAAATGTCTGATTTATCAAAAGCGGCGCGCCAGTATTTAAAAAGTAATTTTTATATCTCTTCCCTAAAGACATTAGAAAGAAAGGTATCTGTTGATGGAACAGAGAAGTTTCTCTTTGCATTAGACGATAAAAATACTATAGAAACCGTTATTATACCGAAAGGCAACAGGAACACGCTTTGTGTGTCTACACAGGTCGGCTGCCGCTACGGTTGTAAGTTCTGCGTAAGTGGGCTCTTTGGTTTTAAGAGGAATTTAAAAGTGTCTGAGATTATAAATCAGTTTATTAAAATAAACAGCATTATAATTCCTAAGGCCATTACGAATGTGGTATTTATGGGCATAGGAGAACCTTTGGATAATTTTGATAACGTGATAAAAAGTATATCGATTATGACATCGCCTTTCGGTATCCATTTTGGCAGGCGCAGAATAACTATATCTACCTGTGGTATAACGCCTAAGGTAAAAGAACTATTAAACATGGATTTTGGGGTTAAACTCTCAATATCTTTGCACTCGGCTGATAATAGAAAACGCTCACTGCTTATGCCGGTGAATAAATTATATCCTTTGGCCGGACTTATAGACCAGGCAAAGCGGTATGCTAAGAAATATAGGTTCCCCGTCACTTTCGAGTATATCCTGATTAAGGATATTAATTCCAAAAGAGAAGACGCTTTAAATCTAAGCCGCATGCTAAGAGGATTGAGATACAAAATAAATATTATTCCTTATAATCCAGCCCCTGCTTTTAAATGGCAAGTTCCTTCTTTTTATGATATAAATAGTTTTACGAAAATATTAAAGAGAAAAGGTGTTTTCTTTACTTTAAGAAGACCGCGCGGACAGGATATAGAGGCCGCCTGCGGTCAGCTGCGTATAGCCATGATGAAGAATGAAAAAAGAGTTTGACAGCACAACGCTTCGTTTCTTATTTCTAATTGCATTATTAGCGATTATACTTATTATCGGCAGTACTTCCTCGGTGAACCCGGAGAGAATAAAGTCTTTTCTAAAGCACATGCCTCTTTTGTATTCTTCCCTGGCGTTTGTTTTTCTCTACGTTATCGGAACATTTTTTATATGGTACTTAAAAGACCCTCTGAAGATAGTGGGGGCGGTAGTTTTTGGTGCCTATATAAGTACCTTTCTGATTTATATATCGGAAGTAATAAATGCGTTTATATTTTTCAATCTCAGTGCTATATTGGGGAAGGAATTCATAGAAAAGAAAGTACGTGGTAAATTCCGCCGGTTTTATGAGAAACTTGAGGGTGTTAATCTGGGATGGATATTTCTTCTTCGTGCCGTCCCGCTTATTCCTTACAGAATACTGGATATGAGCTTTGGCCTTAGCAAGGTAAAGCTTGGGAAATATATCGTTGCTGTTCTTCTGGCTTCACTGCCGAGGATATTCTGGATTCAGTTCATACTCTCAGCTGTGGGAGGATTCTCTATGGATAAACTGATGCGGTATTTTTCGGAGAATACAGTTATTTTAGTGTTAAGTTTTGTTTATTTTATTGCCGCCTTAGCTGCCGCATTCAGGATAAAAAGGAAATTTATGTAGTTTTTGCCGGTACGCAGCAGCTATGAGAGCAGGTATAAGAATCAGCCGTCAGGAGAAAATACAAAAGGCAAGGGACGTTCTAATAGAAAGATTAGCAGCTTGTGATTTATGCCCCCGCGCCTGCGGCGTAAACCGTATGAATAATGAAGAGGGCTTTTGCAAAACGGGCCGTCTGGCAAAAGTAAATAGTGCGTTTTTGCACTTTGGAGAAGAGAGAGAACTTACAGGAGGCGGCGGTTCGGGGACAATATTCTTTTCTAATTGCAACTTAAACTGTGTTTATTGCCAGAATTATGAAATTTCACAGTTGGGGTCTGGAGAAATTGTGTCCAGCGGGAAGTTAGCGGATATGATGATTAGACTGCAGCAGGATGGTGCTGAGAACATTAACTTTGTTACACCGACGCATGTTATTGCTCAAATTGTAGAGGCTTTATGTATAGCTTATAAAAGAGGCCTTTGCATTCCCCTTGTTTATAATTGCGGCGGTTACGAAAGTTCCGGCACCTTAAAACTGATAGATGGTATTTTCGATATTTATATGCCCGACATAAAGTATTCCGATAATAGGTTAGCCCGTACTTTATCAGGTGTTTATGATTACTGGGAGGTATCAAGGAGTGCCGTATTAGAAATGCACAGACAGGCTGGCGATTTAATCATAGATAATGGCGCGGCAAAAAAAGGCTTGCTTATTAGGCATCTTGTCCTTCCCGGATTATATAAAGGCGCTTTTAAGATTATTGATTTTATAAGAAATGATATTTCGGTTGATACATATGTAAATATAATGGATCAGTACAGGCCTTATTACAGGGCATATGAATTTAATCAGCTGCAGCGGGTTCTTGCAGAAAACGAGTATAGGGAAGTTATAAATTACGCCCGCGACAAAGGGCTCTATAGGGGGCTATCTTAATTTAAAATGAAAGAATCAGTATATACTCTGCCGGAGGAATTCTTAAGGAGGATAAAAATTATTTATCCTGCCCATTTTAACCGCATATGCGAAACTTTCTTGAATAAAAGGAAACAGACGTTCAGAATAAATTATCTTAAGACCGACCTGAATTCTTTAAGAAATTTTCTAAGGAAAGAGGGTATAAAGTATAAAGAGCTTTCCTGGCCTAAGGGAGCATTCATTTTGAATTCTGACATAAGACATTTTCAGAGGTCGTTTATCTATAGAGACGGGCTTGTATATCTTCAAAATGTGTCCAGCATGATTGTTCCTTTTGTTTTAGGTGCCAAAGCCGGTGATAGAATTCTCGATTTATGCGCGGCCCCCGGGGCTAAAACAACCGAAATAGCTTCTCTCGCCGGGCGTGATACAGAGATTGTCGCCGTAGAGAAGATTCGCACAAGGTATTATAAACTTCTTGCCAACTTAAAGATACAGGGGGCGGATTTTGTTAAAACTATTATAATGGATGGTATTTTTGTAAGAAAGAAATTCCCTGAGTATTTTGACAAGGTATTGCTTGATGCCCCCTGTTCGAGTGAAGGCCGTTTCTATACACGCAATCCACGCAGTTTCAGATATTGGAAATATAGAAAAGTAAAGGAGATGGCGCACAAACAGAAGAGATTGATTTCGTCAGCATATTATGCACTCAAGCCGGGGGGGAAACTTTTGTATTCAACCTGTACTTTTTCGCCTGAGGAGAATGAGGAAGTAGTGGATTGGGCACTCAATAAGTTCAAAGATAAAATTGAGCTTTTGCCCATAAATATTCCTATTAAGAATGCGAGAAACGGGCTTATAAAATGGAGAAAAAAAACGTTTCTTAAGAGTTTGAGCTATGCGATTAGAGTAATCCCCAATGATTATATGGAAGGTTTTTTTATAGCCTTATTTAATAAATTATAATACCTGCTAGCAGAATAGATGAGGGTAGCTAAAGGATACAGAAGCAGAATTTCTTATTTAGCAGGGTAAACCCCGTTAGAATGACTGCCTAACGGGGCGTTCTTACATAGTTCTAGGCTGTAAAAAGTTATTATTTTACTATTTCTTTTAATTCTTTGGATGCTCTGAAAGCTATTTTCTTCTTAGCCGGAATCTGAATAGCTTCGCCTGTTTTGGGATTCCTTCCCATTCTTGCCTTTGTTTCTTTTACCTTAAATGTCCCGAAACCGGAAATGGTTACAGGCTCTTTCTTTTTAAGAGAACCCCTGATAGCGTCAAGAAGTGTTTCTACCGCTGTTTGTGCTTCCTTCTTGGTGCAGGTATTCTTGGCTACTGCTTCGATTAATTGAGCCTTGTTCATACAGGTACCTCCTTTTGTTTGGTTAAACAATAAAATCCCTTAGCCGTATTAGATATTTTATAGTCTAATATAAATATTTGTCAAGTGATTTTAATGATTTTATAATAGTAACGCTATGGTTGTTGTATATAGGGATATAAAAGCACTGTATAATAAGGTTGATAGCCAAGGTTCGTATGTAGATGTTGATTTCGGAACGAGGAGGGTAAAGGCCGAGATTAGAAACGGTTATATAATATTAGGGGGGCGCTACCCCGTAGACCTTAAGAGAAGACTTAAGGATAATTTATGTTATTTGCTTAAAAAAGACGGCCCTCTACCAATAGCTTTCTTTTCTTCGTCAACCAACAGGTTTTATAAGCTTATTCCTACCCGGGATTGGCCCTCAGTAGCTATCGGTTCTGTGCCAATGCATAGAATAAAGGGTATTTCTCCCAAAGAAGATACAGAAAACAAGATAAAACTTATTAACCCGAAAGGCATGGTTCTTGATACCTGTATGGGGCTTGGTTATACAGCGATTATGGCATCTTTGGTGAGTAGAAAAGTCTACACTTTCGAGTTAGATGAAAATATATATTTTATAGCAAGATTAAACCCTTTATCACAAGTTCTCTTTGAGGGAGACAACAATATCGTTGTCAGAAAAGGAGATATATCAAGGCTTATACGCAAGTTTAAAGACGGTTTTTTTGACTGCATTATCCACGATCCTCCCACGTTTAAGCTTGCCCCTGTGCTTTATTCTCAAAAGTTTTACAGAGAGCTTCAGAGAGTGTTGAAAATAGGAGGCCGATTTTTCCATTATACTCCGCTTTACGGCATAAAAAGAGGACAGTTTTTCCCCGCTAAAATCAAGAAGAATCTTGCAGAAACCGGTTTTAAAATCATTTCTTTTTCTCCGGATAAAGGTGGAATTCTGTGTCAAAAAGAGGCAAGAAAACTTTGACGATATTATTTACTGCAGGAGTCCCTTAAATAAGTCTTTGATACTGTTTATCGGAGAAAGCAGTATGGATTTGAATTTATAACGGGGTTTATCAATAGTGCCCTTTATCTCTATGGTAAGGCCGGTTTTCCCCGCAACGTTGGTGAATATTTTTCTTAGTCCTTCTGAGGCGCTGATAAGATAGGGGTTAAAATCAGGATAAAGCATAAAATCTAAGTTTCCTGCAAAAGTTATATTCCCTTCGCCCGCTAAGCTCATCTGGGGAGATTCAAGCTGCAGGTTGCTGATAAATATTGTTTTATTTTTTATTGTGAATTCTGTAAATCCCCTGCTGAATATGATATTCTCAAAGTCGGGGATAAACAGAAATTCTCCAAGCCCTTTCATAAAACTCATTTCCCATATATTGCCGTCTTCAACCATTGCCGCACCGGTTGCATTTATAGAATCCATATCTTTTGGCTGGCGGTTTTCTCCCTGTATCTTAAAAGAAAGTTTTCCCGATAGTTTCTTATTCCTCAATGCCAGAACTTTTTTTAATAGAACAAGGTCGATTTCTTTGGCAACAATGTCAAATATATAGTGGTTATCTGACAAATCGAATTTAAAGTCCATCTGAGCTTTGCCCTTGCATATGTCAGCGTTAAAAGGAGAAACGATAAGTTCATCTTTATCGGCGTACAGGGTAAACTTTATATTTCGCAGTTTTGCCTTTCTTGGTTCTTTTCTTAGCTCTATAATATCAGAGCTGCCGGATATCTTTGCTTGCCACTCGTTACTTCCTAATTTTCCGTTAGCTTTTCCGTCTACATTTATGGTCCCCTCTAAAGATATATTATCAATAATGCGCGATGGAATGATGTCTAGCTCCTTGAATGTATTTTCTATACTGTCAATAGATATATATCCCGATAATGATGCGTTTATAGCACGGTTTTCGGTATTGATATAGCCTTTCGTTTTTAACTCTGAGCCCTCTCCTTTAAGTAGTATTTCGTTTATGGTTAATACACCGCTTTTGTAGAGTGCTTCTATTGCTGTGTTAAAAAGAGGAGATTTTATATCTGCCTTTATAGATGCCGGAACCAATCTCTTTATTTGTATGCTTCCGGTTAAAGGGATGTTTTTGTACAACAGGCTCAGGGTTTTTATATTTATGCTTTCTTTGTCAAATGTACCATCACACTGTATTTGGCTGACATTATTTAACTTTGCTATACTCGCATTCTTCAGCGAGAATAAACCGTGGTAACTGTAATTGTTTTCTTTAGGATTACCTTTTATATTAATCTCAATGGCGGGGTTTGCGGTTAGAGGAATATTTAGAGAAAATAGTTTGGCTTTTTGGAGGATGGTTTTTATGTTATCCAGTTTTCCTTTATATTTTATATTTAAATCTATAAAAGGGTTGCTGAAATCGTTTATATTTCCGCTTGCTTCTATTTTGTTTTCTCGCCAGATTGTTTCAAGGGATGAAAACGTGAGATTATCTTTATTCAGGTTAAAAGATAAGTTTAAGTTTCCGAAATTATCTAAATAAGGAACATTTTCAAGCTCACCTTCATATAAGGAGCCGCTTACATTATACGAGAATCTTTTTGTTTTAATATCAAAAGAGAAATTAGGCCTTATATAGGCTTTGCCGTTAAATGTGATTGATTGTTTTAATATATCTATTTTCTCAAGCTTAATTTCACCTTTGATAGAATATATGTCTTTTCCGTTGACAACGAGACTGCTTTCTTCAATTATCGCACTGTTTAAATCAGCTATTTTATTAAGATACGCTTTATAATCGGAAAGCTGGACTTTTGATAAATATACAGAGGCATTCAGTTTATTTTCCGCAGGGTCAAATTTCCCCTCGACCTTTATTACATCTTTTTGTCCGTTATTAGTTTCTAAACGGAATAGGATTTTAGGGCCGAAAGAGAATCTTAGAGATACGGTTATGTTACGAAGAGTTTTCTCTAAAGTAGCATATTCATCGGTTAACTTAAGGGTACCCGCGCTTACGTATATCTTCTTTATAAATATCTTTCTTGGAACGGAACTATTTTCCTGTTTTATGTATGGTAGATTTAATTTACCCTTTTCATTGCGTATTATATGGAGATATATGCCTTTTGCTTTTATCGATGAAATAATGAATATTCTTTTTGATAATAGTGATGGATAGAAGGGGAAGATAGATATCTCCTTAGCCGCCAGGTAAGGTTCACTTGTCTTATATTCGTATATTGTAATTCCTTTTAATGTGATGCTGCCGTCTAAGTTAAACCTTACGTTTTTTATTTCTACATTTTTATGGAGGGATGTTTCTACTGCCGATGACACAGTCAGCCTTATTTTCTTAGGTAGAATTATATTTAATATTGCTGTGGCGATAGCGGCTGTTGCAAAGAGTATTACAAATACAACAGGTAGTATTTTAAACAATTTCATTTTTACAAGGAAGCAAACCCGTTAGCCAACCGTTATATCTATAGTATGTTGTTTGTTCTTAGACAATTTATTTATTTCCGAAATTGGAACTACCAATTTATTACCCGATAGTCTTATCTTTTTACCGTCAATAGAACCATTGATAATAGGAGAGGGCTTGTTTGTTTTTATAAGATAATTTATCTTTAAAATTTTATTTTTTATAGTCAAATCAACGGATATGTTCCCTAAAGGACTTTTCTTGTTTATTTTAGGCTGTATTATTAAATCTCCAAGGATGTATTTTATTCCAAGGGTTTGGCGTATTAACGTATGGATATACCAGCTTGCCGATCCTGTGAGATAAAAATAAAGGCCGCGACCATCATTGTTAAAATATTCCGGTATCATGGGATATATTTTTGACTTTCTGGATACAGCCATCTTGTATATAGAATCAAACACTTCACGCGCTTCGTTAATAAAGCCGCGTTTATACAGAGCAAAACTCAACATTATTGTCATATGATTAAAGAACGCCCCATTTTCTTTATCGCCGTAGGAGAAACCAAATGCCCTGCCCAATTCCATATATAGCTGTTTGAAATCAGTATTTAAGCGGAATCCCTTTAAGTTTTTGTCATAAAGATATTTTCTTATAGATTTCCAAATTTCCTTTATCTGTTCCGATTTGGCTACGCCGCTCATAATGGCAAATACCTGAGAAGCAAGCATCATACGCATAAGAGAGCCGGTTTTGCCTTCAACGCGTTTCCCTCTATTATCATAGTAGCCGTTGAAGAAACCGTATTTTAACCATTCTTTCCTGCGGATAAAACTTTTTAGCCATTTTGATTTTATCTTTAAGTCATTTGCGATTAGAGATAAACCGACTTCTTTTTTTATTCCCGATACCGATTTATTTGTTTTCTCAAAATAATGGTTCAACAGTTTTATTTTTTCACCGGGACGGCTATAATTTATGGGTTTATTAATCGTATCTAAAAGGAGAACCACTTCTTCCAGCAGTTTTACACTTTTTCTTTTCTTGGATAATTCATTTACAATATAAGAAATGTTTTCTAAATTATCAGCATACATAGAGCTAAAAGTAACACTTTCCCCGAGACCAGGTGCCATATCAAGCCCATCATTCCAATCTGCATTTTCAAGCCTTGTGATATTATGTTTTCCCACATTAAAAAACTGAACCAGATTTTCAACTAAAATATGTTCAAGTATGCTGCCCTTATATACTGCACCGTTTATTGCCTTGAGCATATTTTTATTATCTGTAAACCTATAATCTATCTCTTTTGCCCTTTTAAATTGGTGGTCACAGAAGTAAGGAATTTCTTTTAGCAGGATATCTATGTCGCCGTTTTTATGCATATATTCACGAAGCGCAAAATAAGGCCATACGCCGTGGTCAGACCAAACTCTGGGTATACTGTTTCTGTCTGATATAAAATTTCCGTCTTTGGTGATTATTGTGGCGTTTGAGCCATCTATACGCACTCCTTTAAAGCTGTTAATAATTAGTTTTTTTGTACTTTCGGTGTCGATAAGAAGGAGGCTGAGAGTATCCTGCCATAGATCGCGCCACCCCCGCCCGCCTTTTCCGTAGTCAAAGTGGGGCAAGAATGAACATCCAAAGAGTTTTCTTAAGGTAGGCTGCAATATTACCCATTTAAGCCATCCGTTATAGTTTTTGTTGCTCGATGTTATATTAAACCTGTTTTTCGGCCTAATTGTTCCGTCTTCCGTATTTTGCCAGTAACTTTTAGTCTTATCAAGATAAGAATTTATTTTGTCAGTGCTGTTTAATTTTATAAAGGTACTCTTTAGATAATTTTTATCAGTTGTTATTCCTGCGATAAATACATATTCTGCTACATGCCCTTTTTTAAGGCGTATCTTTTTGAAGCGTAGTGCTGCACAAGCTTCTTTTCCTTCAGATGCAGATATTTTCTTTCTTAAAACGGGTTTATTTCTGTATATCGCCGCAGGATAAAACAGGTTTCCTTCTTCTCCGCAGAAATCGAACAATGTTGGAAACTGTCTCGCAGGAGCATCTTTTTTTCCGTCATACCCAAACACAAAATAAATAGTTTCATTAACGCTATGGACTTTCTCGTTGAAAGACATTGTCGGCTTTAATATTATGCCGTATTTATCAAGTTTTACACGATTTAGCAATGAGGTTACATGGCGGTGGTCTCTTAAATTGTTCTCTCCGCGTCCGTATAATGGCATGAAGAATGTCGGTACAAATTCAACGGTTTGTCTGCTCTTTACGGTTATATGCGTTATTTCTACATCTAAATCATAGGGGATAAAGGTTAGAACGGTTATGGAGACTTCGGGATAGTAATATACCATTTTGTGGTAAAGCATGCCTGCTTCTAGAGTTGTTTTCTGCGCTTGTGATGTCCTTATTATTTTGTTTCTGTGTGATAATAGTTTTAGAAAGAATTCTCTTCTTGAAAGAGGGTTGTTTTTTATGTCTTCGATACTCGCGGGAGGCATTAAGAAATGGTCATTGTCTTGTTTTATGTCGCCACTAAGGTTTGGGCTGATAGAACTTAATAATGTGCCTCCTGAATTAGTGAGAGGAAAGTATAGATAAGAAATATTATGTGCGTTTTTTACAACAAAAGTACCGTTATTATCTATAAACTTATAAATCATTTTTCACTGTCGTTTTCTCTTTTTTACTTTTTTATCCGCTACCTCTACATTACTATTCTATAGTTTTTTATTGTTACGGCAATGGTTTTTTTGATATAATACAAAAACATGAAGCATTTATTTCTGAAAAGGACGGTATTACTGGTATTAAGTGCGGCTATTTTTATTTTTCCCTCCCTTAACGTTTTATCCAAGGACCAGAAGCTGAAAGTTATTTTATTTTATTCTTCCCATTGCGGCCATTGTATAAAATTGGAGAAAGAATTTATGCCGAGAATTATAAACAGATATAAAGACAAGGTAGATTTAGAGACTCTAAATGTGGAAGACAGTAAGAACTTAAATGTTTTAGTATCATTATCGCGGCAATACGGCAAAAACAGAGCTGGTGTCCCTTCGGTATTTGTTGGCAACGATTTTATTGTCGGGACAAGAGAGATAGAGAATAATTTAGAGCGTTTAATAGATAAATATTTGCGTAAAAGGCCAGTTTTGCCTTATTTATTTTCCGGCGTTAATTTAGTAGAACAGTTTAAAGCTATTTCAGTCCTTACTATTGTAAGCGCGGGGCTGATCGACGGGATAAACCCCTGTGCTTTTGCGGTTATTGTGTTTTTTATATCTTTTCTAAGCGTTTACGGATATAACAAGAGGGAAATCGTATATATCGGCCTGTCTTACGTTTTAAGTGTCTTTATTACTTATATCCTTATCGGTTTAGGATTGTTTGAGTTTTTTTATTCAATGAGCCATTTTTATTTTATTATGAAGCTTTTTTATTACTCTATAGCAGTATTTTGTTTTGTACTTTCGGGTTTTGCCCTGTATGATTTTATTAGGTACAGGAAAACCAAAGAAAACGACGGTCTTATCCTGCAACTTCCGCTGTTCCTGAAAAAAAGAATCAATTTTGTAATTGGAGCCGGCCTGCGCAGGAAGAGCTATACCCGTATTATTGAACTGTGTGGTATTTCTCTATTAGTAGGTTTTTGTGTTTCTCTCCTTGAGGCCGCATGCACAGGGCAGGTTTATGTTCCTACGATAGCTTTTATCCTGAAACTTCCTCAGTTACGGATAAGGGCGGCCGCTTATCTCATTCTTTATAACCTTATGTTCATACTCCCGCTTATAATAATCTTTGCTCTTTCTCTTTTGGGAGTGAGCTCTAAGAAGTTTAATCTATTTTTAAAGAACAATTTAGCCAGGATAAAGGTGTTAATGGTATTCTTCTTCCTTGGCATGGGTATGTTTATTTTATGGTTAAGTTGACAGTTTTAACATATTTATTCCGGTGCAATAAAAGACATAAATGAGCGTTGGCAATAAAACAATATTCTGATACAATCTAAAGAGGAGAGATATATGACGACAAAGGATGTGGAGCTTATAATTCCGGGAGATTTAAAGAGCGAGCCTATTTTCTATTACATAATTAAGCATTTTGATGTCATACCTAATATAAAAGAGGCGTCGTTCTCTACAGAAATGGGGTGGGCCATCGTGCGTTTTGAAGGCAAGGACGAAGAGTTAAAAAGAATGTTTAAATTCTTGGAAGAAAAGAGTGTGCGTATCAACTTCCGATAAAGAAAGAGTTATTAAGAATATTTCTATTGTCCTGGTATCTCCCCAAGTTCCTGAGAATATCGGTTTATGTGCACGGGTTCTTAAGAATACGTCCTTCTTTAATTTGCTTCTGGTTAATCCCAATCTTAACGGTAAATCATTCGAAGTATCAAAAAGAGCGCGTGATATCTTAGAAAAAGCAAAGATATGCAAAAGTTTAAAAGAGGCTGTTAGAGATTCCCATTTTGTGTTTGGTACTACCAGGAGAAAAAGAGAATACGCTTCGGTTTATAATTTTGGCGGTATACTGCCTATGCTTGCTGCTTCCGCCAGGAAAAAGAAAATCAGCATTGTTTTTGGCAGAGAAGACTTTGGCCTTTCAAAAGAGGAAATGGAATATTGCGACAGTGCCTTTTATATACCGGCGGACCAAAAATTTGCCTCTTATAATTTAGCATTTTCTGTGGGAATAGTGTGTTATAAAATATTTGAATACTTAGAGAATATTAGTAGTATTTCTTCGTTGAGCCTTGCTAAGAATAAGGATATCGAGGCTTTATATATAAACATAGAGAATGTGCTAAAGAAGTTGAAATTTAAAAGTAATATTACGTCCGGGAGCCTGAGTACAATTAGAAGAATTTTTAAGCGCACTCATCTTACAAGAAATGAAATGAAGCTTCTTAAGTCGATTTTTCTTGCAGCAGGCAAAAAGGCCTGAATTGCATTTTTCCTTGCATTATATTTATTTTAAGTTATAATCACTTTCTATGAATAAGGTAAAAATTACATTTAGTGAGAAAGATATTCCCAGACGCTGGTACAACATTCAGGCAGATTTGCCGTCTTCTCTATATCCGCCGGTTCATCCGGCGGTAAAGAAACCTTCATCTTCAAAATTAACAAAGTCAGGAAGAGATATATTAAAAAAACATCCTCATTCATTCGGGAGTTTAGACATTGCTATATCGGAAGCTGTAAAGGACGCGGGTGGCCATGTTGAAAAACTATGCATATCCCCAGAGTGCGGTTAATAAAGCCTTGAAAGAAATCTCCTCTTTAGGATAATAATTATTAATAACTATGGTCGATAAGAAAACTGTAGAATATGTTGCTAACTTGGCACGGATAGATATACGTGAAGACCAAAAGTCCCGATTTACAGATGAGTTATCCAGAATTTTAGAATACATAGATAAATTAAAGGAACTTAATGTGGAGTCAATCCGTCCCACACGGGGAGCGTTCACGGAAGAAAACGTTCTAAGGCCTGACAGGCAAAAGAAGAAGGAGTATTATACGGATATTCTAAATAATGCCCCCGCCAGTGAAGATAACCATTTTAGGGTTCCTAAGGTAATTTAATGGCAAAAGACCTCCTTAAACTAAGCGGTTTAGAGATTGCTGAATGTATAAAAAATACCGAAGTATCAAAAGATGAAGTGCTTTCTTTCTTCCGCAAAAGAATCGACAGTATAGACCCCCGTATAAAAAGTTTTGTCGAGGTATATTCCGAACCTGTTAAAACCCTGGGGGGTTCAAACCTTGCCGGTGTTCCGATAGCTCTTAAAGATAATATATGCATTAAGGGTAAAAGAATTAGCTGTGCTTCACGTATTTTGAGTTCTCATATTTCTGTTTATGATGCGACAGTGGTAAAGCGTCTTAAAGAAGCCGGCCTTTTGATTGCAGGTACGACCAATATGGATGAATTCGCTTTTGGTTCCTCTACAGAAAGTTCTTGTTACGGACCTACTCGTAATCCATGGGATTTGGAGCGTGTTCCCGGAGGCTCAAGCGGAGGTTCAGCGGCGGCTGTAGCGATGCGGCTTGTTCCCTTTGCGTTAGGCTCAGACACCGGAGGTTCTATCCGCCAGCCGGCATCTTTTTGCGGAGTTGTAGGTTTTAAGCCGACATACGGAAGAGTTTCCCGTTACGGGCTGGTTGCGTTTGGATCAAGCCTTGACCAGATAGGTCCTATAACCACGAATTTTATTGATTGTGCGTATCTTCTCAATGTAATATGCGGTTTTGACGAACACGATTCCACATCATCCCGCAAAGATACTCCCGATTTTACACAATTTCTAAGGAAGGACATTAAAGGTTTACGCGTCGGAATTCCTAAAGAGTATTTCTCAGCCGGTCTGGATAGAGAAGTGGAGTCAGCACTTAAAGAGGCAGTTAATATTTTTAAGAAGCAAGGGGCAAAAATAGTAGATGTTTCTCTGCCGCATACGGAATATGCCGTTGCCACTTATTACATAATTGCTCCTTCTGAGGCAAGCTCAAACCTGGAGCGTTTTGACGGCATAAGATACGGAATGCGCAAAGATGCTTCTGCTTTGATTGAGCTTTACAAAAAGACGCGTGGAGCCGGGTTCGGAGACGAAGCTAAACGCAGGATACTTATTGGAACTTATAGCTTATCAAGCGGATATTATCAGGCGTATTATATGAGAGCGGCAAAGGTGAGAACGCTCATTAAGAAGGATTTCGAAGATGTTTTTAGAAGCGTGGATGTTATTTTGACTCCTACGTCTCCTGCCGCGGCATTTAAAATAGGAGAAAAGACTAAAGATCCCTTGAGCATGTATCTTTCAGATATTTATACTATCCCAGTTAATTTGGCAGGCATCTGTGCGGTGTCTTTTCCATGCGGTTTTACCAGAAATAATTTACCTATTGGAGCGCAGCTTATAGGCTTATTAACGCAGGGTTTAGTTTCCAACAGGAGACAGATTATCACAATAAGATTCCCGTCATAAATATGTAAGGTTATGGAATACGAGGTTGTAATTGGTTTAGAGGTTCATGTCCAGCTTGCTACGGAATCGAAAATATTCTGCAGCTGCTCTACGGATTTTGAAAGCAAGCCCAATACGAACATTTGCCCTGTTTGCTGCGGGTACCCCGGTGTTCTTCCTGTCCTCAACCGCCGGGCCGTTGAGCTTGCTGTCAGAACAGCCCTTGCTCTTAACTGTAAAATAAATAAGAGGGTATATTTTGAACGCAAGAACTATTTCTATCCCGATTTACCTAAGAACTACCAGATTTCTCAGTATGAACTGCCCCTGGCTCATGACGGATACATTGTTTTGCCGTCTTTAAAAAGAATAGGCATTGAGAGAGCGCATCTTGAAGAAGATGCCGGAAAGCTGGTACATAAAGGGAATTATTCCCTTGTTGATCTTAACCGTACGGGGATTCCTCTTCTTGAAATAGTAAGCCGTCCTGACATAAGGAGCGCTGATGAGGCATTTGACTATCTTAACTATCTTAAACTTACTATACAGTACATCGGCGCATCAAGCTGTGATATGGAGAAGGGATATCTTCGCTGCGATGCTAATATTTCTGTCAGAAGAAAAGGCGGCGATATTTTAGGCACAAAAGTTGAGCTTAAAAACATGAATTCTTTCAGGGGCGTAAGAGATGCCCTTTTATATGAAGCGAAGAGGCAAATTAAGTGTCTGGATGAAGGGAAGAAAATTTATCAGGAAAC
>MVCW01000074.1 GCA_002049895.1 Candidatus Omnitrophica bacterium 4484_171
TTATTTGGGTTAATGAACCTGAACTCTCTACTATCTTAAACTTCCGGTCTTTCTTGAAATGGCGCTTTAGGCCTTCTGTGCCTTTGGGAAAACATACAACTTCGGCATCGGGGCAAAACTCAGGAAGTCTGCCGATACTTCCTGAATGATCCATCTCGGTATGGCTGAAAACAATATAGCGGATTTTTGACGGCTAAATCACCTCTCTTATCCTGCGCAGCATATTTTTAAAACCATAATGCTTTACTGTGTAAATAAGAGCCGGCGGTTCATCTAAAATAAGGTAAGCGTTGTAAGTAAACCCGAAAGGAGTGAAACAACCGTGGAAATTACGCAGACTCCAATCAATATATCCTGCCCGGTAAACTCCCCTATCTATTTCTACCATACACCAGAATGCTATCTGCCCATACTTTTTATATCTTCTAAAATGGTTTCCAAATCATCTTCGTGTTCAACCTCATCCTTTAAAATGTCCAGAACCATATTGTAAGTTATAACATCTTTGTCTTTGACGAACTCCGCCAGTTTTTTATACACAAAAATAGCGCACCTTTCTCCTTTTATGTTCTGCTTAAGAAGAACATTTACTTTAGGATTAGAAGGAGCATCATATCCACAGTTTGTATTCTTGTACCAATCCTGCGGCGCAAGAAGAGGTTCACCTCCAAGCTGCATAATACGCCCGGTTAACATACCGGCATGCTTAAGTTCGTCGGAAGCGTGCTCTTCTAATTCACGCGCCACTACTTCACGCATAGGGCCCTTTGCCAATTTCGCCCCTACCCAATACTGGTAATAGGCAAGCCATTCATCAGCATAGGCTTTATTAAGAAGCTTTAATAGCTTTTTTACATCTACTCCTACAATCTCTTTACCCTTTGCACCCATAAGATTACCTCCTATTCTTCAATTTTCTCAAAACTACTCTTATCCGCTCCACATACCGGACATACCCAGGAATCAGGAATATCGTTAAAAGGGGTTCCCGGCTCTATGCCGGAATCGGGATCGCCCAGCTCTGGGTCATAAATATAACCGCATACCGTGCAACGATACTTATCCATATCCCCCCCTATTTAATTTTCTTAATTTCCTTATCCAAAATTTTGATATCCTTTATAAGTTCTCCTATTTTCTTATCGCTGTTCCATTTGCTCTTCGGTGTCTTAGCAATATTCTTGCCTAATATATAATACAGTTTCTCTCTCTTCATGCTTAATGATATTTTTCTCGTTTTGTCGACACTTCTTGCTGACACAGCTTTAATATACGACTCACCCCTGGCAATCACCTTCTTTGTCTCTTCTATCGCTTTCTCAAGCTCTTTTCTGGTTTTTGGCCAGAGATTGTCAACTGTTTTTTTAAAATTATCTTTTCCCATAAACCCTCCTTCTTATAATGCTGTTATTGGGCCATTACCTTTGTATATAAATGTTACCCTATATCCTCAAGAGAGATATTTTACCATACCTGAATAATATTGCAAAAGAGATTATATACGACATAAAAGTAGTGTTATTACGGCCTTCTTACTGCCACAACAAAGAAAGCCGCTGCCAGAGCGCTCGTTAAACTTCCATAGATAAAAACAGCATAGTATCCAAATGCCTGCCATAACAAACCTGCTATCAAACTGGCTGGCAGCGCAACAAGGCCTATCACCGTATGAAAAGTTCCCAAAGCAACAGCCTTAAGCTCCCCCTGGGCTAAATCGGAGACATAAGCCCTCTGGTTTCCGTCAATCATCGCATAGACCGTCCCGTAAAGGGCGAACAAAACTGCAAATGCTATTAATGAATTGCAGAATGCAAAACCAAAAGATGTCAATGAGAAAAGGATGTATCCAAAAACAAGGACTTTCTTTCTGCCTACTCTGTCAGAAAGGCTTCCAAAGGGAACAGAAAACAATGCATAAAAAACGTTAAAAAGTATATACAACAGTATTGGAGCTGCAACTGATAACCTGCCGTTAAAATACTCCTTTGCTCTCAGTATAAAAAACATATAGCTGAAATTAGCCAGGGCAAATATGCCAGAAGCCAGCATAAATAGTTTAAGCTTTCCGGGAAGTACTCTTATGCCCAAACGCAGTGCTATATTCTGAGGGCTTCTGGCGCCATCCTTTACAAAATACAGAGGTATTAAGGATAAACTCGCGATAATGGCGGCAGTAAATATAATTGTTTTGAAACCGGTATTAAAAAACCAGAATAAAATAAAGACTAAAGCTGTTCCCATCACTGCGCCGGCTGTATCAAACGCCCTATGTATACCAAACCCCCTGCCTCTATGATACGGCATAGAATCAGCAATAATTGCATCTCTCGGTGCTGTCCTTAGGCCTTTGCCCACCCTTTCAAGAGTACCAAAGGCCAGCACATGCTGCCATATGCCCGAAAAAGACAATAATAATTTGAAAATACCCGAGATTAAATACCCTGAAAACACAAAAATCTTCCTTTTGCCTGTCCTATCGGACCAATATCCGCAAAAAACCTTCAAAATACTGGAAATACTGTCTCTCAAGCCTCCTATCAATCCTACAACCAGGGCGCTGCCCCCTAAACTTGCAATAAACATCGGCAAAATCGGCATTATCATCTCGCTGCTAAAATCATTCAAGAAACTCACCAGCCCAAGCAATAAGACATTTTTCTTCATTTTATTCTGAGTATCGCCTGTATTCTTATCCATAAGCGTAACCGGCATAACAACAAAGGCATAACCTCTATATTTAAAGACAATATCTGCTGTTAAGCGTCTTCTTTCTGCATGCGCGCCAGAAGATACAGTAAATCTGAAATGCGATTTACATATATAATTACGCGGCCGTTACTCAATAAACGCTTATTCTTCAAGGTGACAATTCTTCTTTCGAGCCTGCGCGCAATAGTACGGCATACATCCAAAATGGCGGAAAACTGGTTTTCCCCGGGGATAATAAACCCTTTCCTCGTCGCGTATTTTCTCTCAAGCTGATATATAATATTTTCTATTTCTCTCAGGTATGCGTCATCTATCCTTTTCTTAAGCATCCCTCTTTTAGCGGGACGGACGGCAATTTCCGAACCAATGACAAAAAGGTCTTTCTGTATCCTGTCAATAACGGCCTTCGTCTTCTTTTGCTTAATCATACTCTTTGCTAAGCCCAAAAATGAACAAAGTTCATCAACCGTGCCGCATGCTTCACAGCGTATATCATCTTTTAAGACTCTTCCCGCGCAGTACAAATCAGTCATCCCCTTATCGCCCTTTTTTGTTACGATAGACACTCTTCTTGTTCCTTTCATAATTACTCCCACAACCCTGCAATATCCGCCCCGCAATAAAGACACTTACCTCTTCTGATATTATTCTCCAAAACAGAAAAATACATTCTTTTAACTAAAGGATTGCCGCAGTTATAACAATAAGTATTGGTTTCTTGAGCTGCATTACCTAAATAAATATAGCGCAAACCTGCTGATTTGCCAACGTTTTCAGCTCTTCTGAGAACCTCCAATGGCGTAGAGCTGTATTGCGTGAATTCATAGTCGGGATGGAAACGGGAAATATGCCAGGGAATATTTTCGTCAACGCCGGCAATAAACCGAGCAATATCTTTTAGCTCCTCTTCTGAATCGTTCTCTCCCGGAACGATAAGCGTTGTTACTTCAACCCATATACCTAACTTTTTCATATAGCGAATGGAATCAAGTACCGGGCTAATGTGCGCTTTGCATATTCTTTTATAAAAACCGTCACGGAAACTTTTTAAATCCACATTTGCGGCATCTAAATAAGGTGATATCGCGTCTAAAGCATCTCTGCTCATATACCCGTTGGTTACAAAAACATTATAAATGCCGGCCTCCTTAGCTAACTTTGCTGTATCATATGCGTATTCAAAGAATATTGTCGGCTCAGTATAAGTGTAAGCAATACTTCTGCAATTGTTTTCCCGGGCTTCTTTTACAATATCCTCGGGCATAAATTCTTTATTTTTATATAAAGGGTGTTCTTTTTTAGTGCTTTGGGATATCTGCCAATTCTGGCAGAACCCGCATTTGAAATTACACCCTATGGTAGCGATAGAATATGAATTTGATGAAGGCAGAAAATGATACAGAGGTTTTTTCTCAATAGGGTCAATATGCGCAGCAATTGCTTCTCCGTAGCAAAGGGTATAGAGGCTACCGCCAATATTCTGCCTCACCCCGCAGATGCCAAAACCGGAATCGGCAATATTACAATTATGCGCGCAGAGATAACACTCTACCTTGCCGCCATCCAGCTTTCGATAAAACATTGCTTCTTTCTTCATCTAACTAATTACAGTCTTAGGATACCTGAAATACGCATCCAGCGCTGCAGGCTGCATGCCGCATGCTTCAAACTACAAGCTATAATCATACGAACAACGAACTTCGAATTACGAACCACTATCCCTAAAATCATTCATATCAAATTCTTTCTCCAAACTCCCCCCGTGTTTACAGCGCGCCTTAATAACAATTCTCTTTACTTTATCCAAATCGGGCACCTGGATGGTAAAAATCTTTTTATCTCCTACCTGGAAAAAGAAATACTTTATTATCGGATCCTTATCGTCAACGGTGATGCTCACCTTATCAATATAGCGCTTACGGGGATTGGACACGGGATGAGTAATCTCAACTTTTAAATTATTATTCTTAAAATCAGGAGTAATTTCAATATCCGTAGGGGCGTGGGCATAGGCTAAAAAACACAGCAAAAAAGAAATGCTAAACAAACTTATTGCCTTCCTCATAACATTACCTCCATCATATCAATTACTATCTTTTTATTAAGCCCCCTCACTTCTAAATGGATAATCTCCCCCTGGGCATCAAATGCCAGATAAAAGTCAGACGTCCGACGTCTCCGCCTGCGGAGAAACATTATCTTTACAAAGTTTATAAGGCTTAACAGACTTATCTTCAATCACTATACCAAGCCGCAGTGCTTCATTTATATCAGAAAGAATATTCTCTAATTCCTCAATGCCATTATAGAGGAAAAATACCCCAAAATCCATATAATTTAACAGGCCATCTTCCCCTCTTCAAAGTAATCCTCTTTTTTCTCTTTTGCCTCATAGAGACAGTCCTCAAAAAACTTTAAATGTTTCTGTTCCTCTCTAATAAGAAAATCTAAAGTCTCTTTAACCCCGGGTTTTTCTTCCTTTGCCTTAAGCTTACTATAAAAGTCTACACCATCTCTCTCTGCCTTACAAGAAATCTTATAAGCCTCTAACTCATTGAAATCAACAATTACCAACTAACTATTTTCCTCCTTAATTTTCATCTCGCTCTCCTCCTTTCAAAAAATTTTATTATTTCTTTACAAAATGCCGGCAAGCCATAAGGACTGCGGCTTGTTATAAGGTTTTCATCAACAACAATTTCCTTTATGTTTAAACCTCCCATAAATTTTTAACTAATTTCCCCTTAGCATCTCCTCAATATCCTTATCTACAGTAGAGATGGGCCGAATATCAAATTTCTTAACAAGGACGTCCAGGACCCCCTTAGAGACAAATGCGGGAAGCGTCGGCCCCAGCCTTATACCTTTTATGCCTAAATAAAGAAGGGCTAAAAGTATACATACCGCTTTCTGTTCATACCAGGCAATATCAAAAGAAATCGGCAGCTCATTTATATCCTTGAAGCCAAGGGCCTCTTTTAATTTCAAAGCAACCACAATCCAAGAATAAGAATCATTGCACTGGCCGGCGTCAAGAACACGGGGAATACCGTCAATATCCCCCAGATTCAGCTTATTATAACGGTACTTAGCGCATCCTGAGGTTAAAATTACAGTATCATTTGGCAATTTCTTAGCGACCTCTGTAAAATAATCTCTGGTTTTATGCCTGCCGTCACAGCCGGACATAACAATTAACCGTTTTATTTTTCCTGATTTCACCGCCGCGATTATTTTATCGGCCAAAGACAAAACCTGATTATGGGCAAAACCGCCGATAATCCGGCCGGCCTCAATCTCTTTTGGCGGAGGACATTTCTTAGCTAAAGTGATTATCCTGGAAAAGTCTTTAGCCTTGCCGTCAACACGGTCAGGAATATGCTCAACCCCGGGATATCCTGTCATACCCGTCGTAAAAATCCTATCCTTATAAGAATCTTTCACCGGTATAATACAGTTTGTAGTCATTAAAATAGGTCCGCCGAAAGACTCAAACTCGTAATTTTGTTTCCACCACGAACCTCCGTAATTACCTGCGAAATGTTTGTATTTCTTAAATGCGGGATAATAGTTTGCCGGAAGCATCTCCCCATGGGTATAAACATCAATACCGGT
>MVCW01000075.1 GCA_002049895.1 Candidatus Omnitrophica bacterium 4484_171
GACGTTGCCCACCAACGGGGGCTCACGTCCACGCCACCAACGGGGGCTCACGTCCACGCCGGTGGAAAATATGGGGCCGGCCCTATACCCTTGCGGGCACAAGCACCCTTGCGGGCACAAGCGGGCAAATAATGCTAACCGCATTATTCGGGTTAATTGACCTCGAGAAGGAGATTAATCAAGTCTATAACCGAACAGTCACCATAGGGCGGTAGCCGGTCCTGGACAGGAGGATGGTGTTCACCGGCTCAAATTCTACTTCAAAGACTATAGGCAGTATAGAAAAAGAAAGGGGGTAGAAATGAGGCGGGACATTGGTGTAGATTTGCACAAGAACACCTTCACAGTTTGCTATTTGAGCAAAGAAGGCAGGAAGCTTAAGAGCTTTAAAGTGAGTAAGAAAGGAATAGAAGCTTTTAAGTAAACTCTTACCAGAGATGACGAACTAGCCGTAGAATCTACAGGGAACACGGGCTATTTTGTCAGAGAAGGTAAAGATTCAGTAAAAGCGGTTAGGATAATTAATCCTGCACAGTTTAAGATAATCTCACAGCCGGTAAAAAAGACCGATGAAAGAGATGCGGAAATAATCGCCAGGTATTTAAGTAAAGGATTAGTTCCTCAAGGTAAGAATGAGAAGCAAAGAAGAAACACAATTAGCCAGTTTAATCGACACGCGGGATAAGTTTGTTAAACTGCGCACAGCGCTAAAGAACAAAATTCACAATATTCTCAATGCCAATGGTATTGTAACCAGGAAAGAGATATTCACTTCAGAGAAGAATCTCGAGAAAGCATTAGACAGCGGCCTTGAGGAGGCTTCATTATTTGAGCTAAGGATAATCATTACTGAACTGCGCAATCTTAATAAGGCAATTGAAGAAATCGGTAAGGAGTTAACCGGCCGCGGCAAAAAGCTTAAAGGCCATAAGAATGTCGATAAACGGTTTGGTATTTTGAGAGTAGAGTAGTTATTGACAATTAACATAGGAGGGGTTATGTTTGATTTCAGTAAGTTTTCTGATATGTCTAAGATAGCTAGTGAGGCTAAAGAGATACAAAAGGAACAGAAAGAATATCAAAAAAGGCAGATAGAGATGTTGGAGAAGATATCATCTCAGTTGGAAGAAGTTATAAAGTTGTTACGGGAGAATACATAATCCTAATTATGGAATATTTACAGTGTAAAATATAGCAATAGAAAGAGTGTCTTACTTTTTATATTGAATAGTTATAGGGCAATGTTACAATAATTAATAATGGAAAAATACATAAAGGATAAACTAGATATTTTAAAAGAGGCGGGAAGTATTGCCGCTTGTTACGGCAGCAGCGCTCTTTCAGATTTTATTAAAAGCAAGATTATCTTAAATCCTCCCCTAACAGATATAATACATCTTAAAACAGTTCCTCCCAGCATAAAAATAGATAAGGTAGGTGTGGCTATATTCTCTTGTCTGAGTGTTGGGCTTAAGGGTGAGGTTATCTTCATATTGGATGAGAATAACGCATATAATTTAATCGATTTGGTTTATAATACCGGTACCGAAGAAAAGAAGAAACTGGGGTTGCTTACAGAAATGGGCATATCTATTATGAAAGAACTTGGGAATATGGTTATAGGCTCATATTCGACAGCATTAAGCCTAACCCTTAATAGAATGATTGTTCCGCCCCTTCCAACTTTAATCAGCGGGTCAATGGAATATGTTCTTGATTTTATATTTTCTCCTTATTCGGAAGATGAATTCCGTTATCTCATTCAAAGCGTTTTCTCAATTCCTGAGTGTAATATTGAAGGATATCTTTGCCTCATTCTTCCTGCTGAGTCTGTGCAGGATATAAAAGATACATGCAAAAGGATGTTGGAAGATATGAGCAAATGAATCTAAAACATATTAAGATGTTAGCGGTTATTGTTGCCGAGAGAGTTTCATGGTAGCTACCAGCTGTTTGTCTGTAAATGTTTCGTTGCGGCATCAAAAACTGTATTCATTGCATATAGTAGGCGGGAATTATTATCTATGAGTAAGAAGATATTAATAGTTGATGATGAACCTGATGTTGTAGCAGTTATTAAGTTTACCCTTGAGACCAGGGGATTTGAGGTTATAACTGCTTATGATGGAGATGAGGGGCTGAATAAAGCAAAAAGAGAAAATCCTGACCTTATTATCTTAGATGTATTAATGCCCAAGATGTATGGCAATACATTGGCGGCAGAGTTAGAGAGCAGTAATGAGACGAAGAATATACCAATAATCTTTCTGAGTTGCCTTGTCAGCGATGAAGGGCAAGGGGTTAAGCAGGATATGTGGGGCCATATTTTGCTTTCCAAATTATGCAGCGAAGAAGAACTGTTTGAAGCTGTAGATAGAACTCTTGGAAGTAACCATACTAACTAAGATATATTTTCTGGACATTGATAGATAGCAGTTTCTGTTCTTAATTTTATTAGAATACGTTGTGGAAAGACAGGAGGGGTTGATGGAAAATGGAGATATGAGCGATAAACTTGCTGACTTATTGAGGCAATGGAACGTATGTTATAATATTTTCTTTAAAATAACCAAAGATGAGCTTTCTTTGAAAGTCAAAGAAATTGAACATCAATTAAAGCAGCATAATTATAATGATGCCTTGGATGGTATAAGCGAGTTGGGAGGCGTACTTGAGAAAGTTCATGACCATCTTCAGGATTTAGGTTCTATATATAATAAAATGTGGAGCGCAGTTAGCAGTAATAAGTAATAGGTAGTATCTGAAGTAATTGTTATTTAATGCTTATGGACTTAGGAGCGCCTGAAAGAATAAAATCTGCAGGGTTTGATATTAAAGCGTTAGTTAAGTGGGAGAAGGATAGACACGAGGAGGAATATTTCCCGCGGTGGAATACGTCTTACAGTATCCCGTAAATTGCAAAAAGGGGATATACTATCTGTTAGCATAAAATTACCCACACAGAAGAATATATCAATAGAAGGAAGGGCAGTCTGGATAAAGTAAACAAATCCTTTCAGCGTTGCTAAAAAGTCTGAATTTGATATTGGGGTTGAATCTATTGATATAAAAGAGGAAGACAGAGAGGCATTAAATCATTTTCTCTTCAATTCTTTTATGAAGTAAATATCCAGCCGGTGATTTCTGATTTGTTTATATATTTAATGCGGTATTATATTCAGAAAACTCTTGCCTAAATTGTTTCCTATGTTATAATTTTTTTCTGTAAACCGAAGATAATATTGCTTTGATCCGTCTTCGCTGTTAGAGTGTAGGGCGGTATGATAAAATGAGATTGGCTATAGGCTATATGCCATAAGCTGTATGCTATTAAGCCGAGGTAGCTCAGACGGTAGAGCGAGGGACTGAAAATCCCTGCGTCAGGGGTTCGATTCCCTTCCTCGGCATGTTTTCTTTTCTACGGTAGGTATTCCACTGACAAAAGTTATTTTTAGAACGTAAACCAGCATCGGATGAAATAAAGCCCTTCGGGCTTCTGCACTTTGCAGTGCAGATTTCATACGACTCCCGACCTTGGTATGTTTTTTTAAACAGGGTGAAGGGTGTAGGGCGCGGGGTGCAGCGGATAATTCGTATCTCGTTGTGCGTTGAGCGTATCGCGTTTATATTTTATAAGATTATTTTCTTAATTCGCAATACGCACGGCGCGATACGTGACATTGCCTGCCCGCCGTGGCTTTAGCGAAGGAGGTGCCTGCCCGCCGTAGTCCGAAGGACGAAGGAGGGTGACTTTGTGTCCTTGTGACCTTTTTCTGTGCTAATCTGTTGTAAATCAGCGCTAATCTGTGTATATACGATAGAAATTAATGCAGTAGATTGAATATTTTAGGCAGAAAGATTAGTATCCCGATTGCTACTGCGCCAATACTTGATAGCAGTACTGCGCTTGAAGATATATCTTTAAGTATCTTTATCTTATTGTCGTAGCGGGGATTAATAATATCAAGTATATTCTCTACCAGTGTATTAAACACCTCGCATACGAATACGCCTGAGGTGACTATTATCAATATGGCGAATTCATCTGCCGAGAGGTTAAAATAGACACCCGCGATAATTACAATTATCCCGATTAAGAATATAACCTTAGCGTTTCTTTCTTTTTTTATGACTGCTTCAAGGCCGCGCAATGCCCCCAAGAAGCTTTCTTTCATATTTTTATGCTGCCATATTTTATTTATCATATATCTATGGGCTAATAAGGTACTTCTCAATTTCCATGGATGAGGTAAATGGTTTATCCATTACGCTCCAGGTATCTTCGTCTTCCATGCATAAATATACAGGAGTTTTTGCATCATGTGTTCTTATCCATTTTACCATATTTTTATAGATTTGTTTTCTTATAAATTCGGGGTATCTTAGTTTTTTGTCTTTTCCTATAAGGAGCTCGCCATAGAATATATTGCTGTCTTTAAATCTTCTTTCAGCTACATTTTTTAACTGGCGCGGTCCCCGCAGAGTCCCAAGGCTAATCCACATAAAAGGCGGTTTTATTTCCTGATACAGCATATCCACTACGTTCTTGTAGAGGTTTTCCCATCCGGAAGTATGTATTATAGGATCAAAGTGAAACGCTACAGGGAATCCTTTATCCCGGACTTTCTTTGCCGCTTCAAGCCGCCTTTCTAATGATACAGAGCACATTTCTTCTTTTTCAACCATAATTTGCGGGTTCAGCGACCATGATATTATTATGTTAGGACTCGGCTTAGAGGATAGTATATTATTTATATTACCGCTTTTTGTTTTAAACTCAAAATACACGTTTTTATCATTAAAGAAATCAATAAGCCGGGGTGAATAACCGGTTATATCATCAAGGGCGAGCGAATCGCAGAATTCTCCTGTTCCGATGCGTATTTTGCGGTTTATTTTCTTATAAAAATTATCAAATTTATTAAAGAAATCATTAAGGTTTGAAGGCAGAATTATGCCGGGGAAGTTTGAGTATGCCTGCAAGAAGCAGTATGAGCAGTCAAACGGGCATCCCATCCCGAGGTTAAATATCCAGTAGTTGCATCCTAGGTGTCCTTTTGTGCAGGGGCAGGGTTTTATGAAATCCCAGTTTTCTTTAACAATAAAAATCAGAGGTTTTTTAAGCTCACCGGGTGAGAATTTATGTGATTTTATATAATTGCTGTAATAATCTATAATTTCAATATTTGTATCGGGAAATTTATCTCTGAACCTTTTTTCTAAATAGCTTCCTTTTGCGTTTTCTTCTACGTATACAGTCTCAGGAGTAAAAGGCGGGGAGCATTTATAGTTTTCCGGATAAGGTTCCTTTATTTCCGTAAGAAAAACTCTTTTTGTATCTATAATTTCGTTCTTGCTTGTCAGGGGGAAACGCATGTTTATTAAATCGCGTTTTATAACAAAGAATTTATTTTTCCCTTCTGCTTTCTGAATAGATGCATTCTTCTTAAGTTCCTTGATTATGTCTTCATATCCTATATTATCGCGTCTTCTTATTTCATAGAACAGGCGTTTTATATCCTTCCACTGGTTTTTATTAAGCCGAAAACGGAATTTAGTTTCTAATTGTTGTTTTAGCTCTTCTGTCATTTTCTTCCCACATTTTTATGAGATTAGAGTAATATTTAACTTCGTTCTTCTTACCGCGCTTTTTGGCCCCTTTTATATATATGCCGCATTTTCTGTTTAGTTCTTTGAGCGCCTCTTTTCTTTGTTCGTCACTCAACATCTCTGAGGCCAGTATTTTATTTATAGCGTGTATCCTGAAGCTGTCCATAGCAATAAATTTCTTCGATTGCTGGCTGGGGTGGCCGCCTTCTTTTATCGTAAGGGGTAAAGGTATAAGTTTAACGGGATATAGAGAAGTAATTCTTAACCATAAATCATAGTCTTCGCATACCGGCATATTCTCGTCAAATAATCCGACTCTATCAAATATTTCTTTCTTTATCGCAGCGGTTGATATGCTTATAGAGCATATTTTTAAAGAATTATTGAATACATAGCCATCGGGTTTCTTATGATATGCTTTTTGAGAAAGGATTTTGCCGTTTCTATACCATATTTCCTCTGTATGGAATATTTTATATTGGGGGTATTTCTTAATATAATCGTAGGTAATTTCTAACTTTTGCCTTCGAAATCTGTCGTCAGAATCAAGAAAGCAGATAAATTTTCCCCTTGCTTTTTTTATCCCTCTGTTTCGTGCTGCCGCCGGGCCGCTGTTTTCTTGATATATATACTTTATTACCGTATCTCGCCGTACGTACCGCGTATAGCGTTCGTTATCATCTGCACCCGACACCCTGCACCCTACATAAGTAAAGGATAAAGCAATAAATTTCTTATACGTTTATAGAACTTATGCTTAGTGTAAAATATAGCAAGGTATTTTAATACCCTCGGGAGGCGAAAAAGCCTTTTTGAAAGGGTATTATAATACGGCTTGGTTCTTTTGAACGGCCTTAAAAGGAAACCCGAGGCAATTCTTTTCAGGAGATACTGCCGA
>MVCW01000076.1 GCA_002049895.1 Candidatus Omnitrophica bacterium 4484_171
CAAAGAATAAACTACGCCAGAAGTTAAAAAGAGACCCTACGCGTCAGGAAATAGCAAAGAAAATGAAGTTACCGATGAGTAAAATTGCCGATATAGAGATGTGGATAGAAAAGAAAGCATCCTTAGAGGCTCCTGTAGGAAATGATGGAGAGTCTCATCTTTCAGATTTTATTAAATCTACAGGTTATACCGATACAGAGCAGGAAATAGACCATTTCTTCAGGCACGAGAGAGTATTAGAGTTACTGGATTTTGTTAACGAAAGGGAACGCAGGATTCTTGACTTAAGGTTCGGTATAAGTGACGGCAAACCTCATACTTTGGCTGAAGTTTCCAAAGAGCTGAAAATATCAAGAGAAAGGATAAGGCAAATAGAAGAAAGCGCTTTGAAAAAATTACGAAAATATGCTAAGGACCAGCTTAAAGAAGATTTGGAACTATAAAGGATATTTAGTTTATGTTTTTTACCCCGTTAGAGAAAGCCACCGATTTTAACCCCGTTAGAGATGAGATGCCGCAGACGTCTGACGGTTGCCGAAGGCAACCGGACTCTAACGGGGTTAATCGGCGGTCATTACCGATTGAAGACGACGGTGGTCTAAAGCCGCCGTCGCCACGGACCGTTAAAGAACGAAGTTCTCTAACGGGGTTTACTTGTGACCTTGTCTGCCCCGTTGTCCGAAGGACTCACGGGGTGGCCTTGTGACCCATGTTTTGGGCTATCTGCGGTGTGCCTTGCAGGTTAGTTCTCTAACAAGTGAAAGTCTTGTCTGTCCGTGTCTGGACGGCGACAGCAGTCTAAGACAGGGTGTTTATGCGGAGTAAAATCCGAAGAGCCTTTAAGGACAAAATCTTAGCCCGGAGCAAAAGCGAACCGGAGGCAGCTAATGTATCCGCCGGCCTGTCCATATGGGGATGATATTATGATATTGTGTCGAAGCAGGCAGGAGGCGAAAGCAGCTTTAGAGCAAACCAAAAATATCCTTGAGGATATGCTTAGTTTTAAACTGAATTCCAAAAAGGCTAAGACAGCCCGCAAGAGCCAGGCCTTTAAGTTTTTAGGTTATCTGTTTGGGAGCGGCTATTCGGATTATAAAATGCCCCGGCCGCAGGCAGTAAAGGCTTTTAAAACAAAGGTCAGAAAGGTAACCCGCAGGCAGCAGCCGAAGGCAATGTCTCAGATAGTTAAGGAGCTTAATCCCGTAATCAGAGGCTGGGGAAGATATTTTGTATATGGCAAGTCTAAGAGGGTATTCTGGCAATTAGATTGCTGGATAAGAGATAGGCTGAAAGCCTATAAGTTAAAGAAATGGAGTAAACTCTCTTATCAGAAAATCCCGGGCTGGAGATTTGAAAAGTTAGGGTTGAATTCCTTATACGGACTTCTTAAACAGCAACGGCCGGAATTATTCCTTGTTAAGGGGCAGCGATAGAAGAAAGCTGGACGCGGGAAATCCGCACGTCCGGTTTGAGGCAGGGGACGATGGAAGTGGTTCCATCTCCTGTTTTACTTTAAAGAGGAGGCAATATGGCCGAAGTTAAGTTTACAAAAACTCATGAATGGGTGAAGATAGAAGGAGAAATAGCGACCGTCGGTATTACTAACCATGCCCAGTCAGAACTTGGAGATATTGTATTTGTAGAATTGCCGTCTGCGGGGGATAAAGTTAAAAGCAAAGAACAGCTTGCTACTATCGAGTCAACAAAGGCTGCTGCGGAAGTATACGCACCCATATCCGGAGAAATAACAGAAATCAACTCTGAGCTGTCTCAAAATCCCCAGTTTATAAACGAGGACCCTTACGGAAAAGGATGGATGGTTAAAATAAAAATAGACAACGCTGGCGATATACCGGAGTTTATGGATGAAGCTTCTTATAATAATTTCATAGAGAAAGAAACTTAATTTTAAATATTTTAACTCAAATAATGCGGTTAGCATTACTTGCCCGCCTGTGCCCGTTAGGGTGCCTGTGCCCGTAAGGGTAAAAGGCCGGGGGGCCTAAGAGGAAAATGCTGTGCACTTTTTAGTACAGTTTTTGCTTAATGCAGCTATTTAGGCTGCTAAGTGTTATAAACATTCCGTAGTCCCAACAGCATTTTCCCGGTTAATGGGTATCAGCTCGCTTCTATTGCAATCTGTGGCCATCTGTATATTTTTCTGTGCTAATCTGTGTATAAACGTTTAAGCATATGCCTTATATTCTAAATACTCCCGCACAAATAAAAGAAATACTGAAAGAATTGGGTTTATCTTCTGAAGAGGAACTCTTTTCTCAAATCCCCGAAAGTATAAAGATAAAGGAAGAACTATTTCTGCCTGGGGGTATGAGCGAAAAAGAAGTATCAAGCGCTGTAAGGAGAATCGGAAAGCAGAATAGAAACCTGAATGAATTTAATTCATTCCTGGGTGCTGGTTTATACGACCACTATATACCTTCGGCTTTAAAGCATATAATCAACCGCTCAGAATTTTATACAGCTTATACTCCCTATCAGCCGGAGTGTTCGCAAGGTGTATTACAAGCAATATATGAATATCAGAGTTTTATATGCCTTTTAACAGGAATGGATGTAACTAACGCTTCTATGTACGACGGGGCAACCTCTCTGGCGGAATCGGTGCTTATGAGCTTGAGGATAACAAAAAAGAATAGAATTCTGATAGCTAAAAATGTGCATCCTGAGTACAGAGATGTTTTAAGGACTTATATAAAATATTTAGACTATAAATTAATTGAAGTTCCTTATAATAAGAATGGGCTTCTGGATACTGCGTCTCTTAAGGAATTGTTAGATTCTGATACAGCATCTGTTGTTATACAAAACCCTAATTTCTTTGGCCTTATTGAGGATATCCCGGAAATAAAGAGTATTCTTAAAGATATCAATATAAAACTAATCGTGGTTTTGAACCCTTTATCGTTAGCTATACTCAAGAAACCATCCGAATACGGTGCTGATATTGTATGTGCAGACGGCCAGCCCCTTGGGGGAGATATGAGCTTCGGAGGGCCGACTTTCGGAATTATCGCGACAAAGAAAGAATATGTGCGTCAGCTTCCGGGAAGAATAGTAGGCAGGACAAAGGATCTCGAGGGAAAAGACGCGTTTTGTCTCACTCTTCAAGCCCGTGAACAGCACATAAGGCGCCAAAACGCGACCAGCAATATATGTTCCAATCAATCTCTAAATGCGATTGCGGCAGCCGTGTATTTATCTTTGATGGGAAAAGACGGTTTACACAAAGCGGCCATTTATTCATTAAACAACGCGCATTATCTTTATAACGAAATGAGAAAGATAAAAGGCGTAACTTTACCTTTTTCTAATATATTCTTTAACGAGTTTGTATGGCATATAGATTCTGCAAAAGATGCTGCTGAGAAACTTGCAAAAGAGGGGATACTTGCCGGAGTTGAGCTCCACAAGTTTTATCCCGAACTCTCAGGATGCATATTGAGCTGCTGCACAGAAAAGAAAACAAAACAAGACATAGATAATTTTATTACCGCCCTAAAAAATATAGCGCATGAATGAAAACCTAATCTTTAACAAATCGGTAGAAGAAAGGGGAACAGATTTCATAAACTCTCCGCTTAAGGACATAAAAACTCCAGAGCACTTTATCCCCAAAGAAATGTTAAGAGACAAACTTAAACTTCCTTCCCTGGGGGAACTAGATGTAATACGCCACTACACAAAATTAAGCAGGCTTAATTTCGGCGTCGATACGCATTTCTACCCCTTAGGGTCCTGCACTATGAAATATAACCCTAAGATAAATGAAGACCTGGCTCACATGGAAGACTTTACTTATCTGCACCCTTACCAGAATGAGAATCTCATACAAGGAGCACTCGCTGTGATTTATGAACTTGAAAAAATACTTTCTGAACTCACGGGAATGAAACGTTTTACATTCCAACCTTCCGCTGGAGCACATGGAGAATTCGCAGGGATGCTTATTATAAAAGCTTTCCATACACTTAACAGCAATAGACGCAGTAAAGTGTTGATACCTGATTCTGCACACGGCACTAATCCGGCGAGCGCGGCTATGTGCGGATATAAAGTTGAGGTAATAAAAAGCACAAAAGACGGCCTCGTTGATACTGATGAATTAAAAAGCAAAGTTGATGCTGAAACAGCGGCGCTAATGTTAACAAATCCCAATACTTTAGGTTTATTTGAAGAAAGAATTATGGATATAAGCCAGATACTTCATAAAAAAGGCGCCCTCCTTTACTATGACGGTGCTAATTTCAACCCTCTTATGGGAATAGTCAAGCCCCGCCTTATGGGGTTTGACGTTATGCACCTTAATTTGCACAAAACATTTTCTACTCCTCATGGCAGCGGCGGTCCGGGTGCCGCGGCGGTGGGCGTAAGCGACAACCTGGTTGATTTTCTGCCTGTTCCTCTCGTGGATAAAAAAGAAAACACTTACTATTTTAATTACAGCCTTAAGCATTCAATAGGGAAAATAAAACCTTTTTATGGAAACTTTCTGGTTTTTGTTAAGGCTTATTCATATCTATTAAGACTGGGGAGGAATGGTTTAAAAAGAGCTGCTTATAACTGCGTACTTAATGCAAATTACATAAGGACAAAGTTAAAAAGAGAGTTTATGCCGGCATCTGATAAAATGTGCATGCATGAAGTAGTGTTTTCCTGTGCGAAACAAAAAGAAAGGGGCGCAAGCGCTCTTGATATTGCAAAACGGCTTATTGATTTCGGCATACACCCTCCTACTATGTATTTTCCTCATATTGTCCGGGAAGCGCTTATGATTGAACCTACCGAAACAGAGAGTAAAGAGACGCTTGACTACTTTATCGATACAATGATTAAAATAAACGAAGAAACCAAAAGTGACTTAAGAAATATAAAAGAAGCACCGCACAATACCCCTGTCCGGAGGCCGGATGAAGTAAGAGCGGCCCGTTTCCCCGATTTAAGATGGAAAGAACATGGCGAATAATCGCTGATGAACCAAAAGACGCATATTATAATATGGCCAAGGACGAGGCACTTTTGTTTTCCTACAAGAAAAGCCGTATACCTGTATTCAGGATATATTCTTGGGATTCTCCCTCTGTAAGTATCGGCTACAGACAGAAAGCAAGGGACGTCTTAAATATAAAAACCTGCCGAAAGCTAAAAATTCCCTTTGTAAGGCGTATTACCGGAGGAGGGGCAATACTCCATAATAAAGAGATTACATACAGTATCATTTGTAGTATAGATGACCTGGAACTTTCCAGGAGAGTAAAAGAATCATATAAGGCGCTCAATTCCTTCCTTATAAACTTTTATAAAGGATTTGGGCTGAATGCGTCTTTTGCCTGTGATATCCATAAAAATATAAAGCCTGTTCCTGTTGATATATGTTTTATGGGATTTGAGCCTTTTGATATCGTAATTGAAGGCAAAAAGGCAGGAGGCAATGCCCAGCGCAGGTCAAAAAGAATAGTTTTCCAGCACGGTTCAATCCCTCTCGAGGTTGACTATGCTATGATGCACTCTTTATTTAAAGATTCTAAGCGGCCGGAAACAAATATTTTCTGCTTCAAAAACATTATCAATGAAAGAAAAAACTATGGCTTTCTGCAAGAGAGCTTAAAATATTCATTTGCCGCGGCTTTTAATGTACGTTTTAAAAATATCCCCATGACCAGCGCAGAAAATGATATTCTAAAAGACCTTTTATATTCTAAATATTATAAAGAAACATGGAATTTTAACAATGAAAAAAGCGTATTGGCTCAATAAAAAAATAGATTTAGAGCGCTTAAGGAAAACAAAAACTTTGCTTAAAAGTTTTGGCTTAAATACCGTCTGCGAAGAAGCTCTATGCCCCAATATATCGGAATGTTTCTATAAAGGAATCGCAACGTTTATGATTATGGGTAAAGTATGCACAAGAAACTGCCGTTTTTGCGGAGTGAATAAAGGTAAACCTTTAAGTTTAGACCCCAAAGAGCCCGAGAGAATAAAAGAAGCAGTTAGAAAGCTTAGCCTAAAATACGTTGTTCTTACAAGCCCTACAAGGGACGATTTGAGCGATGGAGGAGCCCTGTTCTACGCGAAAACAGTATCTAAGTTGAAAACTTTGAATTTTGTTGAGAAAATAGAACTTCTCATACCTGATTTTTTCCTTAATATAGATTCTTTAAATATTATAGCCCCCGTACCGTCACTTTATGATAAAATTAGGCCCAGAGCAAATTACGAGCGTTCACTTGAAGTACTGAGAATTATAAAGAAAATAAACAGTTCGATTATTACAAAATCAGGAATCATGCTTGGGTTGGGCGAAAACGACAATGAAGTTCTGCGGGTATTTGGCGACTTTGCTTGGGTTGGGCGAAAACGACAATGAAGTTCTGCGGGTATTTGGCGACTTAAGAAGCGCGGGGTGCGATTTCTTAAGCATCGGTCAGTATCTTCCTCCGTCTTTAAAACATTATCCCGTTAAAGAATATGTCCTCCCTGAAAAATTCTCTTATTTCAGAGAAAAAGCCCTGTCAATAGGCTTTAAGTCTGTTTTAAGCGCTCCTTACGTCAGAAGCTCATATCTGGCTGATACCTATTTTAATACTTGTTAATGGAATTATTCCACAGGGCTTGGCTTGCCCGTAATCTTTGCGAAAGCGCCTGCTGACTCATATTAAAGCCTAACCATAAGGGATCCGTTAGGTTAAATGTTTTTAATGGTAGCGATGGCGGATTTTTTTAAGTTTACCGGGAAAATGCTGTACCCTAAGGGCAGGCACCTCCTTCGTCCTTCGGACTACGGCGGGCAGGCTTCGCGCTTGAAATCGCGAGATGCTCATAATGCCCGGCAGCCTAAATGGTTGCATTAACCCGAATAATGCTAACCGCATTATTTGGGTTAATAAAAAGACAATCTCTGTAATCTTTTAATAATCTGCTTGCCCCGTTAGATGTTTACCCCGTTAGAGAAAGCCACCGATTTTAACCCCGTTAGAGATAAGATGCCGCAGACGTCTGACGGTTGCCGAAGGCAACCGGACTCTAACGGGGTTAATCGGTGGTCATTACCGATTGAAGGCGGTAGTAGTTTAAAGCCGCTGCCGCCGCGGACCGTTAAAGAACGAAGTTCTCTAACGGGGTTTACTATCTAATGGGGTGGATAATCAAGGGTCATTATTAAACATATCCTAACAAGCTGCTAACCATCAAGTTATAAGAATTTGTTCACATTAATTACGAATGACCCATTTATTTTG
>MVCW01000077.1 GCA_002049895.1 Candidatus Omnitrophica bacterium 4484_171
AATTCTGACTCAATCGTTTCTTTATCAAAGCTCTCTATATTATAAATTCTATCCTTAAGGATACTGATTTCTCTGCTTAGATTCTTATCCAGGATATTACCGGTATCAGAAGCATAAGAATAATCATCATAAAAACAGAAATAGGCCCACTCACATAAATCCCCTAATTTATTAATTCGCCCTTTAAATAATTCTACCACTTTTTTTAGATAATCCAAAGGGGATTCTTGAGGTAAAAAGTTTTTATCTTTTAAATATACCCTCGCATATTCTGTTAGTTCATCAATATCCATCTTCTTTATGTATTCGGAATTAATCCAATTCAACTTATCCATAGAAAAAGCCGCAGATGTTTTATTCACATCTTTTATGTCGAATAGCTCTATTGCTTCGTCTAAAGATATAATCTCGCGGTTAGCTCCGGGGGACCACCCCAAAAGCAAAAGGTAATTAGCTATCGCGGCTGATAAATACCCCATATCTTTATATTCCTTTATAGAAGTTGCCCCAAAACGTTTGGACATCTTGCCGCCGCCGGAAGAAAGAATCATCGGAAGATGAGCAAACTTGGGTATTTTAAACCCCATAGCTTTATAAAGCAGGAGCTGCTTTGGCGTGTTTGGTATATGGTCTTCGCCTCTTATAATATGGGTTATGCCGCCTAAAGCATCATCGATAACGCAGCAGAAATTATAAGTAGGCGAACCATCGGATTTTATAATTACATCTTCGGATTTGGGAAGCTCTTTAAAAACTATCCTTCCCCGGATTAAATCGTCAATTTCAACCTGAGAGAATACGTATTTAAAAAAGACTGCCCCGTCTTTCTCATAAGCCTTGCCGCTTTCTATCAGCTTATGTGCATAATCCCGATAAATTTCAAAGCGCTTTGACTGATAAATTACCTCGCTCCACCCAAGGCCCAGCCATTTTAGACTGCTTATTATCTCTTCAACATACTCATCCTTGGAACGGACGCGGTCTGTATCTTCAATCCTTAATAAAAACTCTCCATTGTTTTTGCGGGCAAAAACCCACGAAAAAAGCGCTGTACGCGCGGCGCCAATATGCAAAAACCCTGTGGGGGAAGGGGCAAAACGGGTTTTAATCATAAATTTTGTCCTTCGCGGAATGCCTTTAGGTTCCTGGTTATAATCCCGCCTTTCCCGGAAAAATATTCCTTTATTGAAGCGATGACCGTTTCTTTCTTAACAAACTCTATTTCTTTCAAAAGCTTTCCTAAAACAATAATATTTGCCGCTTTCTCCATTCCTAAATCTTTGGCAATCTGGCTAAAAGGGAAACTGAATGTTTTTTTGGCTGCTAAATTATATTCTTTATCTATCAAGGAAGTATTAATAAATACCGCGCTTTCTTCTTTTAGCTTCGTCTTAAATTTATCCAGAGACGGCTGATTTAAGGCGATCAATACATCGGGGCGGTTTATATAAGGAGAGGCTATTTCTCCGGAGCTTACTATTATCTTACAATTCGCTGTTCCCCCGCGCATCTCTGCCCCGTAAGAAGGCATATAAGCAGCGTGGAGCTTTTCTTTGATGGCGGCGCGGGCAATGATTTTTCCTAATGATAAGATTCCCTGCCCGCCAAATCCGGAAATAATGATTTTCAGCTCAAGTTTCATCTTTAATCACACCTAAGGGAAACTCTCTGCTCAGCTTCTCTTCTACAAACTTTATTGCTAATACAGGGCTAAGCCCCCACCCTGTAGGGCACGGAGAAAGAACTTCCACCAAAGAAAAACCTTTTTTGTCTATCTGATTTAAGAAAGCTTTTTTCACTGCCTTTTTTAACTTTATTACTTCTTTGGGGCTTATGGTAGTTGTAGGCGTTATTGATAAAAATACAGGTTAAATTCTCTCCTCTGTTTGCCGCGTGTATTGTCTCGGCTGTTCCGATTGCCACCAAATCTCCGTCTCCCTGGTAGGAAAAAACTGCTAAATCGGGGCGGGATCTTTTTATACCAGTTGCAACTGCCAATGCCCTGCCGTGAGCAGCTTCGGAACAATCAAAATCCCAATAGTCATAGGCCAAAACAGCGCATCCTACGGGTGCAATACCTACGGTTTTTCCCCTGATTCCTAATTCCTCAACAACCTCGGCAATTACCCTATGAACTACACCATGCCCGCATCCCGGACAATAATGAGTAGGCCTGTCTCTTAAATATTTTGGGCGGGTAAAATTCATAACAATTTCTTCTTAAGAATATAATCTATTATTTCTTCTCCCTCGGGGACTTCTCCCCCCGCGCGTCCGAAAAAAGATATGGAAACATCTTTGCCTAAAGCAAGGCGCACATCTTCGAGCATCTGGCCGTAAGACATCTCAACTACCAAGATATTCTTTATACCTTTGGCAGCTTTTTCCAAAGCACGATAAGGAAAAGGCCAAAGCGTCAATGGACAAAATAACCCCACACGTTTCCTGCTATTATTAAGTCCCGCCGCAATGTCTTTTGCCAGGCGGTACATACTTCCGTAAGCCACAACAAGAAGGCCCGCATTTTCTGGAACGCATTGCCTGAATCTAACTTCCTTTTTCTCTATCAAATGGTACTTTTCCTGCAGTTTCAAATTGTGTTTTTCTAAAACCCTTTCGCCTAAATAAAGCGAGCGTATTATATTCTGAGGACGCCCTCTTGCCCCGGTAAGCGCCCACGCCTTTTTCTTCTTCGGGTATTCGCGGCGGGGCTTCTTAAAAACTATGCCCTCCGCCATCTGGCCGATAATCGCATCGGATAAAATCATTACCGGATTACGGTAATAATCGGCTAAATCAAATCCGAGCACGGTAAAGGTAAAAGCTTCTTCTACTGAGGTCGGCGCCAGAACTATCAAATGATAATCTCCGTGCCCTCCGCCTTTAGTCGCCTGGAAATAATCGCTCTGGGAAGGCCCGATATTCCCTAAACCGGGGCCGCCGCGCTGGGCATTAACAATTACAGCGGGAAGTTCACATCCGGCAATATAAGATATCCCTTCCTGCTTAAGAGATATTCCGGGGGAAGATGACGAAGTCATTGCCCTCGTTCCTGTGGATGAGGCGCCAAAAACCATATTTATGGCCGCAAGCTCACTCTCTGCCTGGATAAAAACTCCTCCCACATCTCTCATCCTGCGGCTCATATAAGCGGTGAGTTCATTCTGCGGAGTTATGGGGTATCCGGCGTAAAAACGGCAGCCGCTCTTTATAGCAGCTTCGCCTACAGCATCGTTGCCGGTCATTAAAACCGGTTTATTGGAAAAATAACTATGTACTTTTAATTTCTTTTTTGTCTTCATAAACTTCAATACAGCAATCCGGACATATCAGATAACAATTCCCGCAGCCAATACATGAAGTATCTTCTTTTCCTTTCGCGTATCTCACCCCTTTTTTATTTAAATCCAATGAAAACTCTAATTTTTTCACCGGACAGTACAGAATACAGAGACCGCATCCTTTACATTTGTCTTTGTCTATTCTTACCTTTGCCATGAAACCTCTTCCTTAAATAATTTTTCTATGCTATGAGCGAGCTGCTGTGCGGTAAGGCCGTATAACTCAAGCAGCTTCCGGCGCGAAGCAAATGTAGAAAATTCATCGGGTATACCGAACCTCTTCAAAAAAACTTTGCCTATATAACCTTTTTCTTCATAAAATTCCATTACGCCGCTTCCAAACCCTCCGGTCAAAACGCCTTCCTCAATAGTAATAACTGTCTTGAAATTATCACCCGCAAACAACAGCAGTTCTTTATCCAAAGGCTTCGCAAAACGGGCATTGACTAAAAATACACCTACGCCTTTATCTTCCATTATATCCGCCGCAGCCATAGCTTCTTTAACCATAGAGCCTAACGCAATTACACAAATATCTTCCCCCTTGCGCATAATCTGGCTCTTGCCAAGAGTTATCTTTTCTCTCTTGTTAAGAGAAAAAGCTTCATCTCTTGGATAACGTATGCTTACGGGGCTGTTTAAAGACAATGAAAACTCAAGCATATCTTCAAGTTCCTCTTTATCCTTTGGCGCCATACACACCATACCGGGGACTATCCGCATGTAACTTATATCGAACACCCCGTGATGAGTAGGCCCATCAGCCCCCACAAAGCCTGCCCTGTCTATACAGAAAGCGACCGGGACTTCCTGAAGAGCGACGTCGTGTATAATCTGATCCAGCGAACGCTGCAAGAATGTAGAATAAACAGCAACGAAAGGCCGTAAAGATTCTTTAGCCAGCCCGCTTGCCAACCCCACAGCGTGCCCTTCGGCAATTCCTACGTCGAGAAATCTCTCAGGAAAAGCACCGCGAAATATATTCAGCCCCGTGCCTTTACTCATCGCAGCAGTAATAGCAACTATGCGTGTATCTTTTTCCGCAAGAGACGTAAGTTTTCTGGCAAAAACCTCCGTAAAAGAGAGAACTTTCTTTTTCGCAAAGTCCCCGGTAGAGACAGAAAATGACGCTGCGCTGTGGAAATCTTCGGGGTTATCTTCCGCATACTTATATCCCCGCCCTTTTTTAGTCAGAACATGCAGAACTTTCGGCCCTTTTACCGATAAAAGATTATATATGGTAGGAACAAGAACGCCTAAATCGTTTCCGTCAATAGGACCGAAATACCGAAACCCCAGTTCTTCAAAGAATACACCGGGAACAATCATACTTTTTAAAGCTTCCTCGAATCTTTTTTTAACAGAAGCTATTTTTTTCGCGAAAGAAGGCAGGCGCTTAAGAAAACTATCAAGCTCATTCTTTATGCGGTTATATATCGGCATAGAAATAATTTTGGTCAGGTAATTACTCAATGCTCCGACAGAAGGAGAAATGCTCATCTCATTGTGATTAAGAACAACCAGTATATTGTCCTGGCGATGACCACTGTGGTTAAATGCCTCAAAACACATCCCTCCTGTCAAAGAGCCATCGCCTATGACAGCAACTGTACTCGATGTCTCCTGTTTAAGCCGCTTTGCCTCAGCGATGCCTTCGGCCCAGGAAACAGCCGTAGAGGCATGCCCCGATATATACACATCATATTCCGATTCGGCAGGATTGGGGAAGCCGCTTAACCCTTTATACTTTCTTAATCCAGAAAATTTATCCTTTCTTCCTGTAATAATCTTATGGGCATAAGTCTGATGGCCTACGTCAAATATAATGGTATCGCGGGGCGTATCAAGGCAGTAATGAAGAGCAAGGCATATCTCCACAGCTCCCAAAGAAGAGGCGAGATGGCCGCCGCCGGTTGAAACATTCTTAATTATAAATTCTCTTATTTCTGAAGCGAGAACCTTTAACTCTTCAATATTTAATTTCTTAATATCCTGCGGGTAATTTATTTTTTCAAGCATACCTTACGATTGTAACAAATTGTATACCAGCTTGTTAATCTCTTCTTTGTCGCTGTCTTTAATATCCAGAAATTCAATCCCAAAGTCATACAGCGGTTCGTTCTTAGATGAACGGCTTTTAACTTCCAATTTCCAAACTACTTTTCCCTTGCACTGAACAACCTTACCGCCGTCAAGAAATATCTCTACACCCACAACAGATGAAATGCGCAGGTCTTCTTTTAACATAACTCTCAGGCCGCCGCAGCCTATATTTTTAGTACGCGCGCTAACGGTATGCTCTTCAGGGAAATAGATAATTATCTTGCAGGAAATATCTGCCCGGGGGAATTTTCTTTTTTCACTGCCTTGCCATATCATTCTCAGTCTCCTTTTTACTTTAAATTTCTTCCGCGTTCTACCCTTTCTATACTAACGGCCTTTCCTGTCGCTTCGTCAATATCCATTATCACCCCCTGAAGCCGTACATCTTCCTGAGCAAGGTTAAAACGAACCGGCATTCCGGTAAGAAAACGTTCTATAATCTGGTGTTTTTCTCTGCCTAAAACAGAGTCGAAGCTCCCTGTCATTCCCGCATCCGTAATATAGGCGGTGGAATCATCTATTATCCTCTCATCCGCTGTGGGTATATGAGTGTGTGTGCCTAAAACTGCTGAAACCTTTCCTGCAAGAAAATACCCCATCGCCAGCTTCTCGCTTGTCGCCTCAGCATGCATATCCACAATCACAATATTAGCCTTAAGTTTTATTTTATCAAGCACATCTCTTACGGCCTTAAAAGGGCAGTCAACAGGCTGCATAAATACCCGTCCCAATAAATTAATAACCGCAATTTTATCTTTAATAATATACCCTTTGCCCCAAGCCAAATCTCCGTAATTAAGGGGCCTAATTACATCCATAGATTCTAAGACTTCCCTGGACTCTTTTTTCTTAAAAATGTGATCGCCTGTTGTAATGATATCAACGCCGCTTTCAAATATCTCTCTCGCTGTCTTAAGGGTAATACTCGAACCGCCGGCAGAATTCTCGCCGTTTGCGATAACAAACTCGGCGCCTAAATCTTCTTTTATTCCTTTCAAAGATTCTCCAAGATACGCGCGTGCCGGCTTACCTACAACATCTCCTATAAAAAGCATTTTCATAGCTTATTATTCTAACGCGTTTTTATAAAATAAACAATTGCTCTTTATCCGGCATTATGTTTAGGCGCTATAGACTAATCACTGCCTGCTGCGCCCTATTTTGCATATTCTATTGAGCGCGTTTCCCGTATCACGGTAATCTTAATCTGGCCGGGATATTCCATGTCTTTTTCTACTTTCTTTTTAATGTCGTGGGAAAGAAGAGTAATGTCGTTATCGTTCATTTTATTAGGATGAACAATAACTCTTATCTCACGGCCTGCCTGAATAGCAAAAGCTCTATCTACACCATCAAAAGAATTAGCGATAGACTCTAAGTCTCTTAACCTCTTTATGTAATTTTCTATAGTTTCTCTGCGGGCTCCGGGACGCGAGGCGGAAACCGCATCTGCCACCATAGCTAAAACAGAATATATGGATTTAAACTCTATATCTTCATGATGAGATTCTGCCGCATTCACAACTAATTCATTCTCTCCGTATTTCCTGAGCATCTCTGCTCCGAGAGCAGCATGCGTGCCTTCAACTTGATGATCCAGGGCCTTGCCGATATCGTGTAAAAGCCCCGCCCGCTTTGCTATCCTTGGATTTAGCCCAAGTTCGCTAGCAAGCGTGCCCATAATAAACGCCACCTCTTTGGAATGCTGAAGAGCGTTCTGGCCGTAACTTGTGCGGTATTTAAGCTTCCCTAAAAACTTTATCAGTTCGGAATGAAGGTTGTGAATCCCCACTTCAAAAGCAGCACTTTTACCTTCTTCTACAATTTTTTTCTCAAATTCCTTCCTTACTTTCTCGACTATTTCTTCTATGCGCGCGGGGTGAATCCTGCCGTCCGTTACCAAGCGCTCCAGAGAAATACGGGCTACCTCTCTTCGGACAGGGTCAAAGCTGGAAATACTCACTGCTTCCGGTGTATCATCAATAACTAAATCCACACCGGTAGCCATCTCGAATGCCCGGATATTGCGCCCCTCACGCCCAATAATTCTCCCCTTTATTTCATCGTTGGGAAGCTGGACAACACTTACAGTGGTTTCTGTGGTATGCTCAACCGAACAACGCTGAATGGCTAAAGAGACAATCTCCCGCGCCTTTTTGTCCGCTTCTTCTCTTAACTCATCTTCCATCTGGCGCAGCATTACCGCTTTCTCTGCCTTAAGTTCATCCTCAAACTTCTTAAGAAGAATCTGGCGTGCCTCTTCAGGAGTAAGCCCCGATATTCTCTGTAAATTCTCCTTCTCCTCTTTTATAAGGTGCTCCAGCATTTCGCTTCTTTTGGCAAGTTCACCTTCGAATACTTTGAGCTTTGCGTCCTTTCTCGACATTTCTTTCTCTTTGCTCTCAATAAAGTCCAGCCTCTTTTCTAAATTCTCCTCTCTCTGAGAAAGGCG
>MVCW01000078.1 GCA_002049895.1 Candidatus Omnitrophica bacterium 4484_171
CTTGGAGGTATATTTTACCAGGTTATACTGTGTCCACTTATTATTTTCTAAAGGGTCATTGATATATTTTCCCCATTCGGCTACCCTGCGCCATCGCCAGAAATCACTATCATAAACATTGTTGATTGTACTTGGTTCGTATGTATTATGAGTATTATCAGAGATAGAAATATTAGTTCTTTTATATCCATATCTCCTTAACGGCTTTTCCCTGCGTTTCCGCTCTTTATTAAATCGAGGCTGCTTTAATTGCTTTAAAAGCTCTTTAATACCTAAAAACGCCTCATTGGTAATCCTTTTAATCTTCCGCGGCCTCCCGGGAAAGGGGATACTATGTCTCTTCCCATTCCCATTACTGTTGCCAATTTCCTTTAGACAGGCTAATGTGATTATAGTATAATATATAAAACATGGAGGCATATGGATAAGTACAAAGATGCTAATTATAAAGATATCTTAGAAAAAATAGAAAAAGAAAAAATTACTGTACATCCTTTTATATGGAAGCTTATCGATAAATACGTAAGAGGCGATGTGCTTTCAATAAGAGCCGATATACGGGATATTTCTTCCCGCATATCCAATATTGCGGTTAAAGGACTCGATTCCATATTTAGCTTTGTGGCAAAGATTTTCAATCCCAGGAGAAAAACCAGGCGTATATCAGAGATAGAGAAAGAAATATTAGAGAAGACCGACCAGATAGAATCTTTCTTAAACAATCTCAAGGACAGTACGTTAAAATAAATATATAAAATGGATAAACGCATACTTTTGGTTGACGATGAAGTTGAGGTAGTGAATTTTCTGGCGCACTTCTTAAAACGCTTTAAAATTCCTACCCTGAAAGCCACATCAGGAGAGGATGCTATTCGTATGTATGATAAAGATAATGTAAGTTTTGTTTTTCTTGATATACAAATGGGAGGTATTGACGGTTTAACGGTCCTTAAAGAAATCAAAGCAGTAAACCCTGAAGCAAAGATAATGATGATTACAGGCAAAGCAGATACAGAACATCAGGATAAAGCAAAAGAACTTGGTGCTATTGACTATATCATCAAGCCCCTTGATTTAGTAGATTTAAAAGAAAAAATAGATAAGTATATATTGCAGGGATGAAAAGAGACTACCGTCACGACCTCGAGAAGACCGCCCGCCAGATGATTCTTGTCCATCGCGTAGATACCCTTATAAGATTAATCTTAAGGACTATAATGAAGAATATCAGAGTAAAACACTCTGGTATTTTCCTTTATGATAAATATAAAGATGAGTATGTAATAAGGGTATCCAAGGGAAGAAGAGGCATTAAAATACCGGAAGGGTTCGCAAAAATAAAAAAGGACAATTCCCTTATAAGATACTTTACTGACAAGGAATTGTCTTCTTTTGACCAGGATTTTCTTCTTTATAACAGGATAAATTACTACCTTAAATACAGCCGTTCTAAAGGAAGAAGCGATTTAGTAGATTTTCTTGAGGACCTTAAGGGCCAGCTGTCTCTTTTCCAGGCAAAAGCCTGCATACCCGGGTTTTTCAGAAATGATTTGATAGGTATTCTTTTCCTTGGCGCAAAAGAAGGCGGCGGTGTATTTCGTCCGGAGGAACTGGGTTTTTTATCCGTTTTGGCATCCGATGTGGTAATGGCGATAAGAAATGCCTGGTTATTTGAAGATTTAAATAAACAGCTCGATAAAAATAAGAAGCTTTTCTTAAATACCGTTATAGCGTTTGCTACAGCAATTGAAGCAAAAGATAAATATACATCAGGCCACACAGAAAGAGTTGTGAAATATTCTTTAATAATAGCAGATATTCTTAGTAAAACTGACCCTGGAGTATCCGCTGAGTTTATAGAGAATTTACGCGTAGCCGCTTTGTTGCATGACATAGGAAAAATTGGCATACCCGAAGAAATACTTAATAAAAAGGGAATTCTTACCGGCAAAGAAAGAGAATTTATATTTAAGCACCCTCTTATAGGGGCAAATATATTAAGTCCCATAGGAGAATTCAAAGAGATTATTATAGGCATAAAACATCATCATGAACGTTACGATGGTAAAGGTTACCCTTCCGGGCTCAAAAGAGAAGAAACTCCTTTGATTGCGGCTATAATCGCCGTAGCCGATTCATATGATGCAATGACTACCGATAGGCCATACAAGAAGGCTCTGTCGAAAGATGATGCTTTAAAAGAAATTAAACGTAACAGCGGTAAGCAGTTTAACCCCCGTGTTGTTGGCGCTTTCGTAGAAGCATTTGAAGGTAATAAGATATGAAAAGGGTACTTATTATGCACATATCAGAATTCGGAGGGCACAAGAAAGCAAGTGAGAATATATCAGAAGCCATAAAGTTTATTGACCCTGAGGTTAAAACGTTAAATATTAATGGGTTTGGTTATCTTTATCCGCGTTCGGAGAAATTGGTAGATTTCTTTTATACGGCGACTATTAAACGTATTCCGCGTCTCTGGGGGAAAATTTACGATAGAGATTCTATCATCAAAACCATAAGCCCCCTGAAGAAAATATCGAATACTGTCGGTTTCAATAAGTTTTCCCATCTATTGAAAGATTTTAAACCCGGTGTAATAGTAGCTACACAGGCATTTCCCTGCGGTATAGCCGCCGACTTTAAGAAGATGCACAGGCTTAATATACCGATTTTCGCTATTGTTACCGACTATTACCCCCATCGTTTCTGGATTAATTCTTCTATAGATAATTATATAGTTGCTTGTAAAGAAGCTCAGGATATGCTGATAGCCGAAGGGATTGACAAAGAAAAAATAAAAATCCTGGGTATCCCTATTTCTCACAGGTTCCTGGATACTTACACAAAAGAAGAGGTTGCTTCAGAATTCGGCTTTAATCCCGAGCTGCCCTCAATTCTAATAATGGGGGGAGGGCTGGGGCTTGGGCCTATAAAAGACACTTTCCTGAAGATAAATAAAATAGATTCTTCCTTCCAGGTTATTGTCGTATGCGGAAGAAACAAACTGCTTTATAGCTGGTTTGCAAAAAGGAAAAACAAATTTAAGAGACCGGTATTTTACTTTGGTTATATTAACTTTGTTAATAAACTTATGGATTTTTCAGATATTATAATTACAAAGGGCGGCGGGATAACGGTATCGGAGGCATTATCAAAAAGCATGGCAATTATTGTAATTAATCCTATACCCGGGCAGGAAGAAAGAAATGTTAATTATTTGCTTAATAAAAAAGCAATAGTAAGAGCGGATAATATACACGAGATTAAAGATATTGTAAAGGGCCTTCTTGGCAATCCCGGCAATCTTAAGTCTCTTAAGGAAGCTGCGCATGATATCTCAATAAGAGATTCTTCCTTGAGAATTGCCTACTCTATTATTAACTATTTAGGTTAATGTATTATCTTTATTGTATAGCGAGGTCTCTTGTTTTAATCTTACCGCGCAGGTGTTCTTATTTTATCGCCGGTATTTTATCCAGTATCAAGTTTTATATTTCAAGAAGAGACAGGAAAGCGGTAATCTTTAATATTGCGCCTCTTGTTGAGAATAAAAAAGAATTAAGAAAACGCGCAAAAAGAGTTTTTAATAATTTCGCGCTCTATCTTGTAGACTTCTTGAATACAAGCCGTATTAACCGGAAATTCATCAAAAGGTATGTTTCTGTTAGCGGGATAGATAATCTAAATAGCGTCGTCGGTAAAAAAGGTATAATAGCCCTTACTGCACACATAGGAAATTATGAGCTTGGAGGAGGTATTGTGTCAATCTTAGGGTATGATATTCACGCAATTGCTTTTCCGCATAAAGATAGGCGTATAAATGACTTCTTCAATAGCCAGCGCAGTATTTTCAAAGTTAAAGTTATTCCGACAGGCAGAGCCGTTGTAAGGTGTATTAGACTATTAAGAAATAAGAAAATGATTGCTTTCCTGGGAGACAGAGACTTCGTTTCGATGAAAGGATACAGAGTGCGTTTTTGCGGCAGAGACGCCCTTTTGCCTAAGGGCCCGTCATTTTTCGCTTTAAAAACTGATTCTGTTATCATCCCTTCTTTTTTTGTCAGAGAAAGAAAATATTTTTACCGTCTTATTTTTGAGCCTCCTATTTTCCCCCGTTATAACAACGGTTCCTTAAAAAGTGAGAAAGTACTGGTAGAAGAGCAGTTAAGAATTTTAGAAAAGTATGTTCGCAAATATTCTGACCAGTGGTATATGTTTCAGAAATATTGGCTTTAGTTTACTTTGCTGACACACAGATTAACACAGAAAGATGTACAAATTAACGCAGATACTTAAGGCGAGGTTTTATTGATATGAAGGTATGGGCACTTATTCCGGCTTACAACGAAGAGGAGAATATAGGTTCTTTGCTTAGTGAGATAAAGGGCAGAGGAATCTCCGTAGCTGTTATTGATGACGGCTCTACAGATAAGACTTATGAAATTGCTAAGGATAAATCCGATATCGTTTTAAGGAATACAAAGAATCTTGGCAAAGGAAGTTCCATAAGAAGAGGCATAGTTTTCCTGCTTGATAACATGGATTTTGATTATGTTATTACAATGGATGCCGACAATCAGCACTCTCCGCACGATTTAGACAAATTTCTTAAAGAAGCAGATAAGAAGGCAGACTTTGTTATTGGGAACAGGATGGGTTCTCCGCGCGGTATGCCGTTTATAAGGCTTGCAACAAACAGTTTTATGTCTTTCGTAGTATCAAAAATAGCAGGGCAAAGAATTCCAGATACACAATGCGGTTTCAGGCTGATAAAAAAAAATGTTTTGTCCAGCATTAGCATAACGACAAGTAAATTTGAAATTGAGTCGGAAATAATAATTAAAGCAGCAAGAAAAGGGTTTATAATAAAGTCAGTCCCCATTGAGAGTATATATTTTAAAGGCCGTTCCAGCAATATCCGCCCCTTTTATGATACACTGCGGTTTATAAAATTCATTGCAAGATTGAAGAATGAAGGGTATTAATTTTGCCTCTTTAAGAGGCAGGATGGTAACAGAACAAATTATACGAAGGGGTATTTCCGATCGGAATGTCGTTTCTGCTTTCAAAAACATTCCGCGTGAGCTCTTTGTCCCCGATAATCAAAGAAATTTTGCTTATGATGACAGGCCTCTGTCTATAGGCAAGGGCCAGACAATTTCACAGCCTTATATTGCTGCTCTTATGACCAGTGTTCTTTATCTGGAAAAAAACAATAAAGTTTTGGAAATAGGTACAGGAAGCGGCTACCAAAGCGCGATATTAAGTTATCTGGGAGCGGAACTTTATACCGTAGAGCGTATTCCTGAATTGGCGGAAAAAGCAGCAACTGTGCTTAATTATTTAGGTTTTAATGTAAACATTAAAATAGGAGATGGAACTTTAGGCTGGCATGATTATTCTCCTTATGATAGAATAATCGTCACCGCCGCCTCAGAAATACTTCCGGCTCCCCTTATTGGCCAGTTAAAGGCAGGCGGCAGAATAGTTGCTCCTGTCGGAGGAAAATGGCAGCAGGAACTTATTATTTTTGAGAAAACAAACGAAGGTCTTTTAAAGAAGACTTTTGTTTGTGGTTGTGTGTTTGTCCCCTTGGTAGGTAAATATGGATATAAGAAATAGGATTATTTCTTTTTTGTTGTCTCTGCTTATTCCCGAAGCAGCCATAATTGTGATTGCGATGCTTCCTGTTTTTGAATTGCGCCTTTCGATACCTATTGCGGTATTCCAGTTTCATTTTTCTGTTATGAAGGCCTGTGTACTATCAATTATAGGAAATATTATTATTATTGTGCCTTTGCTTGTTTTCTTCAGGTGCCTATTTCATGAACTGGAAAATATTGGTTTTATAGGGAAATTTTTTAGATGGTGGTTTTCCAGCGTAAGCAGGCGTTCGAAAGTTATAGAAAAGTGGGGATTTTGGGGGTTGGTTTTTTTTGTTTCCATTCCCTTGCCGGGGACAGGAGCCTGGAGCGGAGCTATAGCGGCAAATTTATTTAATTTTCAGATAAAGAAAGCGTTTGCCGCGATAACAAT
>MVCW01000079.1 GCA_002049895.1 Candidatus Omnitrophica bacterium 4484_171
CTAAACAAACATAAGGGGCATTTGACATTCTTATACCTTGATTCATTCCTTCGACAAATCCTCTGTTCTCACCATTAAAAATAACCTCAATCTTAAAATATCCTGCATCCTTAAGCGTCTGCAGATATTCTTTTGTGCCATCATCACTCGCATTGTCTATTATGATCAATCTTGAAGGAATCGTGGTGTTATCAAGAAAACTATTAACATATCTTTCCAGTATAATTTCAAACGGCCGAATTTACTATCTAACCACTCTGTGTGTTTCTTATACCAATTTACTGTATTCTCAAGATATTTATCAATATCCGCCTCCAACTTCCAGCCAAGCCTTTTTATTTTAGAAGAATCTAGAGAATATCGATAATCATGCCCGGCCCTGTCTTTCACAAATTCTATCAAACTTCTATGCTTACCCAATATTCTAAGAATTCTTCTTACTACCTCTATATTCTTTCTTTCCTGCCCACTTCCTATATTATAAATTTCTCCGATTTTCCCCTCCCTTAATGCCAGAAACACTGCCCTACAACAATCGTGAACATACAGCCATTCTCTTACATTCTTACCATCTCCATAAACAGGAATTTTTTCATCTCTCAATGCTTTAAAAATTGTCAAAGGAATGAGTTTTTCGGGATACTGCCACGGACCATAATTGTTACAAGGCCTTACTATAATTGCAGGAAAGTTATAGGTGTGTATATAAGCCTTAACTATCAAGTCGGCAGAAGCTTTAGACGCAGCATAAGGACTATTAGGCAGCAACGGCGACTTTTCAGAAAATTTCCCCTTTTTAATTTCTCCATATACTTCATCAGTTGATATATGGATAAAACGTTTAATATTATATCTCTTTGAAACATCCAACAGACTCAAAGTCCCTTCAATATTTGTTTTGATAAAAGGCAAAGCATTATTTATGCTTCTATCGACATGAGTATTATGACAAACAACGTTTCCTATCCCACATACAAAATTATGTGTTTTTTCTATCTCTAAATCGTATACCCACCCCTCGTAATTTAATTCTACTTTCTTTTTTTGATTTAAACCGTAATGTTGACCGTCTAATTTAGTCTTAAACTCCCAACTTCTTTTATAATCTTTATTCTTTCTATTATGTTCAAATACCCTATACTCCTTTCTTAAAAGGGACAACAAGAGACTGAGCTGATTGGCTAATTTATAAGAGGCAGTAGTATATCGTCCATCTTTTGTTCCGTCTCCCTCTAAAAGTTTTTCCCAGAAATATTCCCTTAATTCTGGATTTAGATCAAAAATCCAGTTTGGGAAGAATTTCTTATCGCTATAATGTCCACAGTTTTTTCTCAAATAATTAAATAATTTTTTATTTGCAAGTTGAATGTGAAAACTTCCTATGCCTTTAATAATACGGTAATTTGTTCCAAATAATTGTTTACCCGCCTCACCAACATCTTCTATCCATTCTTTGTCATTTTGATTTATCTCTGTAATATAGCTACCATTGGCTTTATTAAAGGTCGTATTCCCTTCTGTAATGTAAGCAGCCAGAAACTTCAATAATTTTTTATTAACTTCTTTATATTTCTTTTTATGTTCGTTTATTTTTCTAACAACAAGCAATTCTGGATTTTCTAACGGTGTGGCTAATGCAAGGTTGGATGAATAAATAGAGTGATTAGGGGTAGTTTTAATAATACCCCATTTTTGTATCAACTTTACAACCTTTCCTTTATACCAATGCCGTGAAATTGCTTTTATCGGCATCCACTGTCCACCATTTAAAAAACTTAAAGCTTTCGTCTGTTTACTTCTTAAAAATATTATTTCGCCTTTTTCGCTCTTCTGAGGTTTATTATTTTTGCTTTGCTGTTGCCATAGTTCCATAAAGGTGACCATTCTTGTTCCGATTTTTGGTACTGATTGAATTGGAATATATGTATCTTCTGTAATACTCTCTGCCGCGAAGTTCACCGCTATATCAGGTTTTTCTTTCTTAAAAATTTCTTCTGTCTTCTTTCTATTACAAATATCCGCTTTGTAAAATTTATATTTTCCCTTAACTTCTTTTAATCTTATCAAATCACCGGCATAGGACAGTTTGTCCATAACAACAACTGCGTAGCCTTTCTTAACGCACTGCCTGACAAATTCGCTGCCGATGAATCCGGCTCCGCCGGTAATCAATATTTTTTGCCCCATGAGATATATTGTTTTATACACTCATCTAAACACTCGTGAATATCGCGCGTTGCGAATCCTTCTTTCTCTAGTTTCTCTACGGAAAGAATAAGGTTGGTTCGGACAAAAGGAAATTCTTCCAAAGACATTACCTTATAGCTAAATTCTGATCTGTATTTTTTATAAACATCAAGAAGTTCCGGATAACGCAAAGCACCCTTATTAACCACATTATATATTCCTTTTGCGTCTCTCTCGATAAGAAACTTAAGGGCCTTAATAAAATCTGGAATATATGTTAAAGAGTTAGGGATATCTATAACTTTCTCAAAACGCAAGAGTTTATCCAGAATATTTCTTGGATGAGGCTGAACATCCAAGGGTATTCTTATTCTAAGTATAAGAATATTAGATCGCGCAGAGAGGTTCTTTAAGGCATTCTCGGAGTATATCTTTGTGCGGGAATAAAAAAGACCGTAGTAATCCGGAATTTCGTCTTCTGTTATGGGAAGCTGTCTTTTGTAATCATAATGATAAATGCAGCCGCTGCTTATATGGATTAATTTTATATTCTTTCTTATCGCGAGCTCCCCTAAGATTACAGGAATAAAAGCATTAGCCGTTAAAGTCCTATCTATGTCATTTTCACAATCATCCACGTTATTCTTGCCGGTTGTCCCTATACAGTTAATTATAATTTTTGGGGCAAATTCAGAATAAATATTTTCAGCATCCTTGTAAGAATAGATGTGCTTTGAAGTTATAGAGCAATCCAACTTTTCATAAATTTTTGTTCCTATAAAACCTTTCCCCAGAATAAGAATATCTTTATTCATTTGATATCTCCCTTAAATACTCTCCATAATCGGTATCTATTTCTTTTGCCAACTTTTTTAGCTGTATCTTGTCAATATACCCCATCCTATAAGCTATCTCTTCAATACACCCCACTTTTAACCCCTGTCTTTCCTCTACTGTCTTAATAAATACAGAAGCATCTATTAAAGATTCATATGTCCCTGTATCGAGCCAAGCATACCCCCGCCCTAACAATTTTACTTTTAACTTTCCCCTTCTTAAGTATTCGTTATTAATATCTGTTATCTCCAGCTCGCCCCTATCGGAAGGCCTAAGTTTCTTAGCAATCTTAACTACATCGTTATCATAAAAATAAAGTCCGGTAACTGCCCAGTTTGATACTGGTCTCTTGGGCTTTTCCTCTATAGAAATTACATTATTGTCTTTATCCAAGTCAATAACTCCATACCTCTGAGCATCTTTTATATAATAACCAAAAATAAACGCGCCTTCATCCTGCACAGATGCCTTTCTCAACAACTGCGGCAGGTCATGCCCATAGAATATATTATCGCCCAGAACCAGACATACGTTGTCCTTGCCGATAAATTCTTCTCCGATAATAAAGCTTTCCGCTATACCTCCTGGATTCTCTTGGACAGCATAAGAAATATTTATTCCTAATCGTTCTCCCTTTTCTAATAAATCTTTGAATCTTGGCGTGTCCCGAGGGGTAGATATTATTAGAATTTCCCTGATGCCGGCAAGCATCAACACTGATAGAGCGTAATAAATAAGAGGTTTATTATAAATAGGCAGTAATTGTTTACAAACGCACTTTGTAACAGGATAAAGCCTAGTCCCTTTTCCGCCAGCTAAGATTATTCCCTTCATTATTTACATTTCTTCTATTACTACACAATACAGACCAAACACTCCTGTTTGTAAATCTAGTATTATCCGTATAACCTAATCTCGTCTCTCGTTTATTCTGCTAAATATTGCAAAACACTAACAGATGAATAAAATATAGTACATAATACCATTTTTAGCATAGCGCCGCAACTAACGATATAGGCAGGTATTCAAATTAATCAAATCAGAATCTATATATCTTTCTTTGTTTACTGTTATAATTAATATATGAACCCTCTATCTTAATTGCCTTAATATAATATTGGTAGGTAAGGAAACCCCTCAACTTATTAAGAAATAAGAAATTCATCATCTTAAAACCCCAAGCCGCGACAATATTCCGCTTTATCTCTTTTATCTTATATCCTGAATCGGCAAATAACTCTTTAATGTTTATTAAAGTAAAGAAACGGATATGCCCCCTATCTAATATACCGCTATCCACATAATCCCAAGTGCCGCCGCAAACTAAACGTATTATAATTTTATAATAACGAACATTGGGAATACTGGCTATTATCGCGCCATTATAACCCAGATAATAACTTAACTTTATCAACGTGCTAAAAGGATCTCTCAAATGTTCCAGTATATCCGCGCATAAAATACAATCAAAGTATCCCTGCGGATAAGGAAGTTTCACATCTTCTGCGTCCATGCAAAATACCTCATTAAACTTTTTCTTAGCCTGGAGATACAACTGGTTATCTTTTTCTATGCCTATAACCTCTATGCCTTTTTCTTTTAACTTAACACCCAAACTTCCATCTCCACACCCTACGTCTAGTACTTTCTTTGCGCCTGGCGGAATAAGCGTTAGGAATTCATCGCGTTTATTTCTTTTTTTCTTAATCATAGGGTACCTTAAGATTAAAATAGTTTACCGGATATATTTCTTATTAGAAACTACCAAGAATAAGCTCATATCCTCAATTCATTATATATGCCACCGAACTTGAATGCTATATAATTAAACATTGACTGCACTCTGTGATAGTAGGTATGGTTACTTACCACTAATTTATAACCTTCCTCTGCTATTCTGTCCCTCTCTTCACTATTACCCAAATAATAATCAATTAATTCTATTAATTCCTTATCATTCTTGTAAGTTATTAGATGCTTGCCATCTTGAAATAACTCATTGAACCCGTTATTCCTGATACGATTGGTTAATAAAAGACAGCCACAGGACATTATTTCAAAAATCCTCATATTTATATCATTACTGATAGATAAATTAAAACCCACCTTGGAAGCACTGTATATTCTTGACATATCCCTATAATCTGCCTTACCAATGTAACTATCTGGATATTTTCCTCTCAAAATTTCAAGGTATCTTCCCCTGGCGAATTTCTTCGCATCCTTACCCACAAAACCGATATCGTACTTTTTGGGTAAATTTAACATCTTATGAATAGAAGGGTCACAAGCTAAAGGAACCCATGGGACATCTATTCCTGCTTCTCTACATAGACGCAATGCCCCTTGCTTTTGGGCACAGAAGATAATATCATAATGCCCAACCTGTCTGCGTATTTTTTTATAAGGTTTTTTAAGATGGGTATCGATAACATAAAATACGCAAGGGTGTAAATCTTCAGAGATATCATCCTTATAATCGCCATGGTCAATCCTAAAATAAAGGTCAAAATCCCCTGGTATTTTATATGATTCTTTTGTCCAAAAATGTTGATAATTAATACCTGCTTTTTTTATTACTCTTTCGATATAAGCACCGGTTGTAGATTCACTTTCTTTGTTATAGATTAAAGCTACTTTCATTTTTTTAATTATATTTTATTTCACGGGCTAAAAACGTCTTCTCGATTGAATTTGAAGACCGCCACTCCATTCCACCACATTTTCTTATCTCCATTAAACCGGGCAGGTAAATCATAGAGCAGCTGCCACTTGTTATTTGATTCACTGATTGCCCTCTCTGTTCCCGCTTTAGCATAAGACTGTGAATCTTCGGCAAAACGCCAATCATCAATAATCACAAGGGCTCTCTTAGATAAAAATGGCTCTACTTTCTTAATTGCCAGATATTGATTCTTTTCATCATGCGCTGCATCATAAAAATATAAGCCTATTGGGACAGGCAATTT
>MVCW01000080.1 GCA_002049895.1 Candidatus Omnitrophica bacterium 4484_171
CACCCGCAAGCGGCCTTTGACTAAAAACCTTTCCCGCTTTATTTTTATTCGCAACTATAACGCTGCCTGGTCCAGGTTCTAAGCCGGCACTTCTTAATATGTTTTTAGCCTCTGCATCTGTTTTGCCTGTTATATCAGGAACTTTGACTAATGGAGCCGCCTTAGTAATTTTTACTCTTAAAGTCCCCGGCATAGAAAACGTTCCGGGAATTTCGGGCTGAGCAAGCCTCATCCTGCGGTGTAAATTCAATGAATATTCTACTCCCGGGACAGGAGTATCGAGACGCGCTACTCCCAAGAATCTATCCCTCAAATCATCTTTATCCCATATAACAAACGCGAAGGCAATCGGCTTCTGCCCTAAAGGATAACTCGTTTTTATTTCATAATTCCATACGGGATTCAAAGTATTATTTTTAACGGAAGTTTTTCCGGCCTTCTTCCCCCCGGGATAAACGTATACTTCCACAAAAGGATCGGATTTACCATTAGGGCCCCAATCCGTATTTTTAAGCCCGCTTGCACCTGCAACTTCAATTGTCCATATAGACTGCGCATCCTGAGCAAACCCCCTGCTCAAAAATCCAGAATATAAAATTGCTAAACCTGCTAAAATAAAAATAGTTTTTTTGACCATAGCCCCGCCTTCCTTATATCTACATCGTGTTTATATAAACTATTAAGAAATAACAATTAAGGCCTTAACCCAATAAGAGTAATCTTTTTATGCTCCCGCGTGCCGTCGTTAAAATATTTCTTATTGCTCTATTCCTCAAGTAATCATGTAACACACACCGCCTTCTATTTTAAATCCGCGATTTCCAGACATAGGCTAATTATATCAAATCAACCTGCCTTGTTAATAAGTTATTAAGCTAACTCGCCCCTTCATCGTCTTATTAATATGAATAAGCATTTAAAACATACTGCTGAACCATTCTATGAGTGTTAAAAAAGGAAGCATTGATAGCAATAGAGTGACGCATTATATCAATCCAGAGCTGGCGGTTGTTATAGAATGCAGGAATAATTACATCTTCTAATTTTTTATATAAAGCGCGGGCGTCTCTATCATCAATACTCTCTCTATCAAGAGCTGAACCGATGGGCCACCCCGTTAAACCTTCAATACAACCCTCAATCCACCAACCATCCAAAATACTCAAACTAGGTACGCCATTATGAGCCGCCTTCATACCCGAAGTTCCTGAAGCTTCCCTTGGTTTTCGAGGAGTATTTAACCATAAATCAACACCGGAAATAAGCATTTTAGCCAATTCCATATCATAATTTTCGAGATACACAATTTTAATATTGTCCTTAAGTTGACTTGAAGCAGAGAATATCTTCTTTATTAATTCCTTGCCGGGCCAATCTTTAGGATGCGCTTTACCGGCAAAAACGAATTGAATCTTACCTATTTCTTGTGAAATTTTGACTAACCTGTTCATATCAAAGAATACTAAGTCCGCTCTCTTGTAAGCAGTAGCTCTCCGCGCGAATCCGATGGTAAATGTATCATAATCCATACCAGCATTTGCTTTATCATTTACAAAGTTTATAAGTGCTTTTTTTGCTTCTTGATGGGCATCCCATATTTCATCTTTTGGAATACTTAAGGCATACCTCAAACTAAAAGGGTCATTGGCCCAGCCATGAATATACCTATCGTATAGTTTTTTAAAATTATCGCATATCCATGTAGATGAATGGACCCCGTTAGTTATGGAATCAATATGGTAACCGGGAAACATCTCCTGAGATATTTTACCATGTTTCTTGGCGACTCCATTTATATAATGGCTTAAATTCAAGGCAAGCAGTGTCATGCTCAACTTATCTTCTCCGCCAAGGCTTTTTAAGACATCAAAAGGAATAAATTGCCCAAGGACTCTGTTTACTAAATCATAAGAGAATTGATCATGCCCCGCTGGAACAGGTGTATGGGTAGTAAACACACACATCCTCCTTACTCCGTCAATGTCCCATAAAGGCTCTTCATTTCTTTTCCTCTCATTCAGAAGCTCAAGCGTCAATAGACTTGCGTGCCCTTCGTTCATGTGATACCTGCTAATACGACAAAACCCTAACTCTCTAAGCATTCTCACTCCGCCTATGCCTAAAATTATTTCTTGCGCAAGTCTATACTGCTCATCTCCCCCATAAAGATAATGACTTAAACTACGGTCATATTCATTATTTTGTTCAATATCAGTATCTAAAAATATTATTGGAACGCAATATCCGCCTATTCCCGATACATCATATTGCCAGGCCTGGATGGAAACGGTTCTATTCTCTATTGTTACCTTCGCTCTCTTTGCTAAACGCCTTAAATATTTTTTAGGATCCCATTCATAACTCGATTCCTGCTGCTGCCCGTGTTCATCTAATTTCTGGTAAAAATATCCCTTTTTATAAAGAAGAGTAACCGCGACCAGAGGAACATTTAAATCAGCATAAGATTTTATTGTATCTCCAGCTAAAACCCCTAATCCCCCGCTATAGGTAGGAATTTCTGAATTAATACCTATTTCCATAGAAAAATAGGCAATTTTTCTTTCAAGTTTTCGTATTTTAGGGCGGGATAATTTTTCTTTCGCGGACGTATCCATTTTCTTATTGTTCAATATTGTTTAAGGACGATTACAAGGATGAAGTTAATTTAATAACTTGCCGCCTTCCCCCCTCAGCTTTTTCCCATATTAAAGGACGCGGTTGCCCCTTGCCTCTTAATATCGGGTAAACTTCCTCTGGATATTTACCCGAACGGCGGCGGGACACCCCAATTCTTCTCAGGGATAAAAATTGGGGTGGGTGACGAGATTTGAACTCGCGACATCTTGAGCCACAGTCAAGTGCTCTGCCAACTGAGCTACACCCACCACAAAAGTATTTATATAGAGTTGTTCCTTATTTTGTGGTGGCACTGAGGTGAATTCCTCACCGAAGTGCCTTATCAAGAAAACAAACCAAATGAGCCATCCCGTGAAATTCGCTTCGCTCATTAACGGGACTAATTCGACTACACCCCGACGTTACGTCGGGATAAGTCTCATTAGCAGTCAAGTGCTCTGCCAACTGAGCTACACCCACCACAAAAGTATTTATCCAGAGTTGTTCCTTATTTTGTGGCGGCACTGAGGTGAATTCCTCACCGAAGTGCCTTATCCATCTATTTGCCGCTGTCTTTATTTTTATCCTTGCCCATACCCAGTATACTTTTTATATTCTTTAAGAATTCTTCTCCTGCCTGCTGCAGCCCTCTAACTACGGGATCGATAGTTATGCCCTTAATATTTTTTACTCCGCTTACCGCGGCATCCTGAGCTTTGCCAAAAAGCCTGTTCATAGAATCGATTATATTTGATGTATCCATACTTTTAAGCTGAGTAAGAAGCCCTTCACCTATAGAATTAACATTAAACTCCGGTTTACTCATTTTTGTATGATAACCAAAATGGGCAACTGTCTGTCCGCCCCGCGTAAAGAGGGCGATTATTGTTCTTAACGACTTTATTTTTGATTCGTCTTCAGGGTTATCGTTGAAAACTATTTTATTAAGAACAATGTAATAATCAATAAACAAACTATCATTCTTAGATACAAGATGGGAATTAAGAGAAAGACGCGCTTCCTTTATATCAAGGTTATCAGGCTGCCAGAAAGGCGGATAATACTCTTTGAACATAAAATAATCAACGTTTTTTACCATACATAATAAATCCATATCCTTCCTTAACCAGTCAACCCATCCTGATACGCTAAGGGAATTCTTTGCTTCCTTCCCGTTCACTTCCAAAGACGCATTCAGATTAAGATCCATTTTGTCTAAAGATGGGTACCTGAATCTTTTCACTGTGCCGGATAAATCTTTTATCGCAAGCTTAAGCGGATGCTCCAATTCACTATAGTTAAGAGCAAAAGACGCCGAATCAAAAGTGATATTGTTAATCTTTAAATAATATGCACCGCCTGCGCCCTCTTTTGCCACGGAATGTTTTGCGCCGGGTTCAGCAGATAGTTTATTCTTAAGAATTAATCCAATACTGTTTTTATCTATAGATACGTTTAACCCTTTAATGTAAAGATTGCCTATAATAATTTCCCTCATTAAAGGATTAAATCCGCGTATATTAGCGGTCAATCCCAGAAATTTTATATTCTTTGCCTTAAAATCAACAAGTGTAATTTTAAAAGGAAAACTAAGTGTCATATCCGTAAGGCTCGCTTCTATTCTGTACTTTGTCTTTAAAGTATTCAGGAATATATCCTTACCGCGTTCATTTATAAAAAAGTACAGAAATATATAGGGTCCCGCCGCAAGAACAAGAATGCTAAAAATAATTCTTAATAGTTTTCTTCCCTTTTTTATCATGATTATCTGCGTTAAAACGCGCCCGGCGTGAATTCCTTCGGCTCACTACCGTTCGCTCAGGACAAGCTCACGGTGTTCTCTTCACGCCGGATATTATTCACCGGATATTATTCATGGGTTATAATATTATCAACACATTCATATCAATATAAAACGCGCCCGGCGTGAATCGAACACGCAACCTACTGCTTAGCATACCACTCCTAATTACTCAGGCCCCCGAATGCACTCAGGGTTGTGGTCTGGACTATGTCTTGACCGTCTCAGGCCTGCGGCGTATAGTCTCTGAGGACTCTCTCCTAATAATATCAAGGTAGTTGTCAGCCCGCTTTATTAACTTACTCTGATTGTTAGCGGGCTTATCAAAGCGCACAGCTTTAGGGCAATCTGGGGTATTGGGTATATAAAGAACTCTTTCTTTGTTGGGACAATAAACAGCATAATAATCAAAATCTTGTTTTTTATACCCGCGTATACGCGTACCATTTCTGTCTGCCCAACTTGTTCTAAATCTGATGTCCACCGCTCCGTTATTCTTTAAGCTGGCATACTTTACCTGTATCTTTACCATACCGCCGCCATTCAATACCGCAATCAAATCGTAAGGCTGATGTTCTGATAAAGATATACATGGCGTATGCCCTTTCGCAGCTAAATCTGCGATTACTTTAGCTAAACCTAAATCGGCTTTTGCTTTTGTATGATGCACATCTACCCCTTTCTATCGCCCCTTCTACCTATCGATTACCAAGAGGTTGCCTGCAAATAATCCCATTTCTCAAGAAAAACAGGACTTCCTTGCATACAGCCGCATCCACTCTATGTGTTCCTCTTCCACATAGAGGCTCCCAAGTAGAGGCTCCCGACTTTCCCCTTTGCATAATTTCTGCAAAACTAAATCAAGGCGCTTCGGGAACAAGCCGAACACACAACTTTTCTGCGACTTTTAGCTTGAAAAGTTGCTGCCTCATTCGAAAGGCAGTTGCTCTATCCTATTGAGCTACGGGCGCAACAATGAACTATCTATCTTAAGCCGCAGTGTCTTCTCCCGCCGAAGTACTCCGCCGCCAAAACCTTAGGACATCGGTAACCTTGGCGAAAACAAAGTCTTCCGCTGACCTCTCCTCCAAAGCTTTAGCGAAAGCGGGAGCTGCGAACGTTAATTAGTAACCTGCCATACGAAGCCTGCTTCCTCAGTCTTAACTTCTTTGGGGCGAAGTATGGTCGGGGAGGTGGCCCGCCTACGTTAAAACTTCGGCGGGTAAAACTCTCTCTTTTAAGAAGTCTCTTCCCTGCCCCGTTTTCAAATATCGTTCTAAATCTCTCGCCTCAGGTTCTTAATGGCCTGCCATACGAAGCCTGCTTCTTCAGTCTTAACTTCTATGGGGCGAAGTATGGTCGGGGAGGTGGGATTTGAACCCACGACCCCATGGTCCCAAACCATGTGCGCTAGCCAAACTGCGCTACCCCCCGAGGCTTCTTCAATATAATATAATGGACGATAATGCTATCAAAGAACGAGTCTAATCTCCGCCTGCGCTAAAGCTTCGGCGGGTTAATTCAACTAAAGACTTTTGTGCGCTAACGCTTCAAAAGTCTAAGTTTCATTGAACAAACTGCGCTACTTCCCGAT
>MVCW01000081.1 GCA_002049895.1 Candidatus Omnitrophica bacterium 4484_171
CTGGAAAGGCTTTGGCTGGGCGTTTATTATTTTTCTTGCCGGCCTGCAGAGCATTCCCGAACAGCTTTATGAGGCCGCCCGCATTGACGGAGCAGGCGCGTGGCATTGTTTTACAAAGATTACTATGCCCCTTCTTATGCCCGTGGTTACATTGGTAGTCGTTCTTACCATTTTGGGCACAATGCAGGCTTTCGCCATGATTTTAGCGTTAACCGGCGGCGCCGGGGGCTTGACTACCGTTCCTGTTATGGTAATTTATGACCACCTCAGGCATAACATTGCCGGCCTTGCCGCGGCGGAAGGCCTGGTCCTAGGTGTTATTCTTGTCGCGGTTTCATTTACCATGTTTTTTATATCTAAGAAGATAAGGGAGAAATACGGTGTATTACCGGGCTAAGAAAGTAATAACATTAATAGTTATTCACGCGTTTCTTTTGAGCGTGGCGCTGAGCTGTATTTTCCCTTTTTTATGGATGATGAATGTTTCATTTAAATCGCCTCAGGAGTTTAACGCTGATTACGGGCTTAAATTAGCCCGTCATCTTAACCTGGAGAACTATAAAGAGGTTATTTTCAAGGCGGGATTCTTGAGGTATTTTTTAAACAGTGTCTTTTATACTTTTATCACAGTGGTGTTGATAGTATTTATAGCGTCTCTTGCGGCATACGCTTTCTCTCGTTTGAAATTCCCCGCTAAAAATGTTATATTTTATATGTTTCTTGCGGCAATGATGATACCTCTTCCGGCAGGGTTTGTCCCGGTGTATATACTTCTTAAGCAGCTGCATCTTCTTAACCGTACAGGTTATGTTTTAGCGATGACCAATATGGGCCTTTCTTTAAGTATCTATCTTCTTAAAACATTTTTTGACCAGCTTTCCCGCGATTTAGAGGATGCCGCTCGTATCGACGGCTGTAATAAAATTCGAATATGGTGGCATGTCGGTATTCCCCTGGTAGCTCCTGCGTTGTCTGTTGTTGTGATATTCAACGCTTTAAACGTTTGGAACGAATTTGTTCTGGCGTCTCTTATGTTTACCAATAACAACATTATGCCTCTTCAGGTAGGATTGATGGAATTTTCCAACCGCATGGTGACTCAGCACACATTGATTATGGCCGCCCTTACTGTCGCGGCATTACCCATAATCCTTCTTTATATTAAGATGCAAAAACAGTTTGTCAGGGGATTAACCGCGGGGGCGGTTGTAGGATGAATACAGGTCACAATGTCACAATGTCACAAAGACACAAGGCCACTCTTCTTCGTCCTTCGGACTACGGCGGGCAGGCAAGGCCGCAATGTCACAATGTCACAAAGACACCCTCCTTCGTCCTTCGGACTACGGCGGGCAGGCAAGGCCGCAAGTTAAAAGCCGGAATTCGGATATTGTTTATTTTTGCTGGTGCTCTGGTGCTCTGGTGCTCTGGTGCTGTTCCTGCTTTTGCCCAAGGTTCTTCCGATTATGTAAACAAAGCATGGTCTGAATTAGGAAAGAGAAATTTTGATAAGGTTTATGAGCTTACCAATGAGTGTATTGATAAGTTTCATAAAGAGGCGGATGGCCTTGCGAAAACACTGAGCAGTTTCCCGCCGCAGGACAAAATGGGCCTTTATAAAATAATGAATGATGTTGCCACATGTTATTTCATAAAAGGCGAGGCCCTTATGCGCCAGAATAAGAGACAGGAAGCAAAGAGAGTTTTTAAAGAGGCGGCGGATAAATATCCTTTTGCTCAAAGTTGGGACCCGCGAGGGTGGTTTTGGTCGATAAAGGAGAAATCAGAAGCAACTATAAAGAAGCTGGAAACAGGGAAGGTATCCGAAGGTATAAAAAAAGAGAAAGTAATTATAACAAAGGTAAATCTCTATGATGAGGGTGCCTTCCCCGTAGATTATGATAAATACGGCGAGTTTACCGGCGTTGGCACCAAAAATTATAAATATATAATAAAAGACCCCGTCGGTTTATCCAAAGCGGCAGGAGAAGGCATATATCCCAATACCAGTTCAGTTAAGTTTGACCCCGCTTTTGTTAAAATAAAGAAGAAAATGTTTTCTATAAATCACTGGAAAATCCTTAATTCCCGGGATTTGTCAACTGCTTTCTATAAATGGAATCTGGCCCCTGAGCCTCAGGGCGTAAGGCAGTTTTACATTGCCGATATACTTGAGCGCAGCGGCCTTATAGAGCAGGCGGTTAAAGCTTATTATGCGGTCCTTGTGCATTTTCCCCGCACGGTGGGCTGGACTTACTGGAAAACTCCCTGGTATATAGGGAAAGCCGCCCTTTACCGTTTAAAGTACCTTCTCGATAAATATCCCAGGCTGGGTTTATCACTTAAGGGGGCATCGATAAAAGTAGTTAACGGTTTCGATAACAATATAAGAAATGACATCTTCATTGTAAATCCCGGCAAGCTAATCAGGAAAACATTTATAGAGAATATTTGCCGTATATGGAAAAGAAAAAGGAAGCTCGGCAATGTGGTAAAAACGCGCGGTTCAGGAAGAGTTAAATTATTAAAATACGCGGGCGGAGACTGGCGGTTGTTAGTTAATAATAAGCCGTTTATCGTTAAAGCTGTTACATATTCTCCTACAAAAGTCGGCGAGTCTCCGGATGAGGGGACATTGGAAAATTGGACCACGCAGGATATAAATGAAAATGGCTTAATTGACGGTCCATATGATGCCTGGGTGGATAAGAATGAAAATAATGACCAGGATAGCGGCGAGAAACCTGTTGGAGATTTCCAGCTTATGAAGGATATGGGTGTAAACGCGATACGTGTTTACCATCAGCCTTTCAAACTTAATAAAAAACTTTTTAGACAAATGTATGAAAAATATGGTATATATATACTCTTGGGCGATTTCTTAGGAAAATACGCCATAGGGAGCGGCGCGACATGGGAAAAAGGCACCGATTACGATGATCTTTCTCAACAAAAGAATATGCTTGATAGTGTCCGGAAAATGGTGCTTGAGTTTAAGGATGAGCCCTATGTTCTCATCTGGATTTTGGGCAACGAGAATGTATACGGCTTGGGCTGTAATGCCGACAAGAAGCCGGAGAGCTTCTTTAAATTCGCGAATAAAGCGGCACGGCTTATTAAAGAACTTGACCCCTTAAAGCGGCCTGTTTTACTCGCATCAGGTGATGCTCTTTATCTTGACGTGTTTGCTAAAAACTGTCCGGATATAGATATTTTTGGTACCAACGCTTACCGGGGGCACTATGGATTTCTCGGCCTTTTTGATGAGGTAAAATCAGCGGCGGATAAACCGGTTATTATTACCGAATACGGCGCGCCGTCTTATTATAAAGGTTATACGAAGAAGGAATCTCAGGATTATCAGGCTATGTATCATAGAAACGCCTGGCGGGATATATATCACAATTCCTGCGGCTTCGGGGCAGGCAATTCTTTAGGCGGCATTGCTTTTGAATGGCTTGATGAATGGTGGAAAGCTTATGAGCCCGCTTATCATGACAGAAAAGGCTTATTTGCCGGGCCTTTCCTGGACGGGTATATGCATGAGGAATGGCTTGGCATATGTTCTCAGGGAAACGGCAAACATTCTCCGTTCCTGAGACAGTTAAAGAAAGCCTATTTTACTTATCAGGGATTATGGAATAACAATTGAGGCAAAAGGGGGTGATGAATATTAAACACATGCCGGAATTATTAAACAAGGATAATCAAAAGGGGGTGTATATGAGAAGAATCTTTGCGTTAACAGGTATTATGCTGTTTGTTTTGGGAATGGGCGCTGTCGCTGCCGATAAGTTTTGCATCTATACTGACAAGAATGCTCCCGTTAACAGGTTTATACCTTCGGGATGGATGGGTGATTACGGAGACTTAAAGTTTAATGACCAGTCTCAGGAATCTCCTTTTTCGGGTTCGACCTGTATAAAACTTACCTATACTGCCAGGCGTTCCGGCGGCAATGGCTGGGCGGGAATTTACTGGCAGTCTTCTTCCAACAACTGGGGAGATAAAAAGACCGGTTTTGACCTTACCGGTTTTAACAAACTGGTATTCTGGGCAAAAGGGAAAGACGGAGGAGAAGTGATTACTCTGGTTAAGGTAGGCGGTATACAGACCAACTCCCAGGGAGAAAAAGTTGCTTATCCTGATACAGTAAACAAGGAATACGGGCCAATACGCCTAAGCAAAGAATGGCAGAAATACGAGATTAATTTGGCGGGTAAAGACCTTTCTTATGTTAACGGCGGGCTTTGTATTGTTTTTAATGCCGACCAGGCCGGAAAAGAACAGACGATTTATCTTGACGATATAGTTTATACTTACGATTCTGCGTTGATCGAGGAATCAGCGAAGACCAATTTCCCTTTTTATGTGTATGCTGATTCTTCATCTTTAGATAATCATTTTATTCCTTCAGGGTGGATGCCGGCGACAGCCGCTCAGGATATTAAACTTGACATCAATTCCGGGAACAATCCTTTCTCCGGGGATTCCTGTATAAAAGTAGAGTATAAGAATAATTCCGGCACGCGCTGGGCGGGAATTTACTGGCAGAATCCCGCCAACAACTGGGGTACTGTTCCCAACGCCGGTTTTGATTTACGCGGCGCGGAAAAACTTACTTTCTGGGCCCGCGGAGAAAAAGGCGGAGAGATAATAAACGAGTTTAAGATGGGCGGAATTTCAAGCGGCGAATACATTGATTCTGATTCTGCAAGTATCGGCCCCATTAAACTTACGACAGAGTGGAAGAAGTACGAGATAGACCTGCGCGGTAAAGACCTCTCCTATGTTATCGGCGGTTTCTGCTGGGCAACAAACATTGACGTAAATGACCCCGAAGGTATTGTATTCTACCTCGATGAAATAAGGTATGAGAAAGAATAGTATATTAAAAGAGACAGGCGCAATTTTATGCGCCTGTCTCTTTTTCTTTTCAGGCTGCCTCCCCGGTAAATATCCTCTTATTCATAAAACCGATGAGGGCGGCTACGCCCTTTTTGTTAACGGTAAGCCTTTTCTTATAAGAGGAGTAAGCTATAACCCCGCTCCTATAGGCAAGGGGTTTAACTACGATTTGTATACAGACCCCAACAGGCCGTGGCTTATAGACGGAAAGTTAATGAAAAAGATGGGCGTTAACTGTATAAGGGTTTATTCTTCAGGAAACGATGTAGATAAATTAAGGGATTTTGTGCGCCAAATGCACGATAAATTCGGTATATATACCATTGTAGGAGACTGGCTGGGCCTCTGGGACAGCTGTCCCAACTATGGAGATAAGTTATTCAGAGAAAAAATAACCGGAAGGGTTCTTAAGATAGTGAACGCGCTTAAGGATGAAGAGGGCATTCTTATGTGGGTTTTAGGCAATGAGAATAATTACAGCTGTACGGGAAATATCGCTTTCTGGACCACTCCTGAGATTGAAAAGATTGATAACCCCGCTCTTAAAATACAGCGCCGGGCCCAAATTTATTATTCGTTTGTAAATGATATCGCAAAGAAAATAAAAGAGATTGACAGGAATCACCTTGTGGCCTTGGGCAATGGCGAAGCTACACTTCTTGATGCAGCATCGAAGATTTGTCAGGATATCGATGTTCTGGCTTTAATTGTCTATCGCGGAAAACGTTTTGGTAATTTTTTTAATAACGTAAGGCATATATTCGATAAGCCTATTTTACTTTCTGAATTCGGCGCCGACAGTTACAATGCCTATAAGAATAAAGAAGACCAGCATATGCAGGTGGTTTTCCTGGAATCCCAATGGAAAGACCTTTATAAAAACACAGTATTCTCAGGCAACAAGAAAGGAAATTGCCTGGGAGGTATTGTGTTTGAGTGGAGCGATGAATGGTGGAAGCACAATGAAGGATACACTCCTGATTGGAGCGTTCATAACCGCGAAGCGGGATGGTCAAACGGTTCGTATTATTTCGATATAACAATATCAATAAACGCATCCCCAAAAAAGCCTACTATACATTTAAAAAACTCTGGACAAAATAACCCGCGCGCGTAACCAATATACACCCCTTTGGGTTACATTAGGGTAATATCTCAAATTACCCGGTCTATCAACCCAAATAATGCGGTTAGCATTATTTGCCCGCCTGTGCCCGTAAGGGTATAAGGGTAAAAGGCCAGGGTTACCTAGGGGGGGATGCTGTGTACTCTTTAGTACAATTTCTATTCGGCACCCTCCTTTAATTTGCCGAGCGTTACTAACAAATAGCCCTCTTAAGTACGAAGCCTGCCCGCCGTAGTCCGAAGGACGAAGGAGGTGCCTGCCCGCCGTAGTCCGAAGGACGAAGGAGGTGCCTGCCCGCCGTAGTCCGAAGGACGAA
>MVCW01000082.1 GCA_002049895.1 Candidatus Omnitrophica bacterium 4484_171
ATAGCGGTTTAGCAAGACGCGGGCGTAGTTCAGAGGCAGAACACAGGCCTTCCAAGCCTGTTACGACGGTTCGATTCCGTTCGCCCGCTCCAATCGTTCATTCTTTACTGTTTACTTATACGATACGAATAGGAGTGTTATTTGAAAATGTAAAGCAACACGGGAACAACTGATTAACCCAAATAATGCGGTTAGCATTATTTTCCCGCCTGTGCCCGCAAGGGTATAAGGGTAAAAGGCCGGGGTTACCTAGAGGGGAATGCTGTGTACTCTTTAGTACAACCTCTGTTTAATGTAACTATTTAGGCTGCCGGGCATTATGAGCATTTTGCGGTCTCAACAGCATTTTCCCGGTTAATAAATTGCCCTTTCGGGCAATAGTTGTTTCCGTCCGCCCGCTACATAGATAAAGAAGCCCACAGCTCTTAGCTCATGGCTCATAGGAAGAATTAGGTTAGACGTCATATGAAAGATAGAATAAGTATAATAGGTGCCGGAAGCTGGGGAACTACCCTTGCTGTGATTATTGCCGGAAAGGGCATAGATGTTGAACTTCACAGTGTGTTTGGCGAACACAATCTTAAAATGCAGAAAGAGCATCAGAACAAACTTTTTCTGAAAGGTATTGTTTTCCCGCCAAAATTAAAGATAAACTCTTCTTTAAAAGAAGTATTAAGAAACGAAATTATTATTATCGCTGTTCCTGTCAAGTTCTTAAGAAGCATCATAAGAAGGGTTAAACGTACCAAGAAATCACTAAAAGGGAAAATATTCTTAAGTGCAGCCAAAGGAATAGAGGCTAATTCTTTTAAGAGGCCGTCGGAAATCATCAAGGAAGAACTTAGGAATGTTAAAACAGCAGTTTTAAGCGGGCCTACAATAGCTAGGGAAGTAGCATCCGGGGTACCTACTGCTTGTGTTATTGCTTCAGAGAATAAGCATACTGCAAAGAAATTGCAAAAGGTTGTAAGCACGCCTCGTTTTAGAGTATATTACCATCATGATGTAATAGGTGTTGAATTGGGAGGAGCATTAAAGAATATAATTGCTATTGCCTGCGGTATTTCTGACGGCCTTGGATTTGGCACAAATACTAAGGCAGCTATCCTTAGCCGGGGGCTTGTCGAAATTGCGCGTCTTGGAAAGAAATTAGGGGCGAAAGAAGTAACATTTAATGGAATAAGCGGACTGGGGGATTTAGCCACGACATGTTTTTCTCCATATTCGCGAAATAGGTTTGTAGGCGAAAAGATAGGTAAGGGAGGTAAATTAAGAAATGTTTTAGCCAGGATGAACATGGTAGCCGAAGGTATTAATACTGTTAAATCTGTATATTTTCTAAGTAAAAAGAAGAAAATAGATATGCCTATAACAAAGGAAGTATACCTTGTGCTTTATAAGAATAAATCGCCTAGGAGAGCAGTTCGTGATTTAATGTCGAGGCCTCTTAAACCGGAGATTTTAGGGTAATGGCTGGTTTTCTGGATAAGTTCAGGAATAAAGTTGCGGCGCCTTCGCGGCAGGATTCAGAAATTATTGAGAGGAAAGATATTGATGACAAAATTGCCCTGGGAGTGCTGTTGTGGGTTGTTGCCGAAGCGGATAGAAAATTTCTTCCGGAGGAGGAAGAAGAAATAGGGAATATACTCAGAAAATATAGTTCTATTGACAAAGACCAGATACCTTTAGTATTAAATTCCGTAAAAGAAGCTGCCCGCGAAAGAATTGATTTGTATGCGTTTACAAGCGAAGTAAGTCCGGGATTAGAATACAAGGCAAGAATTTCTATTATTGAGGAGCTTTTCAGGGTTGCCTGTGCGGATAAGGATTTAGACGATAATGAGTTAGAAACTATAAGAAAGATATCCGGCCTTTTTCATCTTTCCCACCGTGATTTTATAAACGCGAAGATTAAGGTTAAGAAAGAATTCGGTATGGATACTGTTGGCTTATAGCAGCCGCAGCGGCCTGTTTTGCATAATTGTCGTATTCTGAATTTATTACCCAACCGCCGGGAAAATGAGAATATTATATACTTTAATAAGGATTGTATTTTATTATTTTCTGTTTTTATTCCTCTTTAAGACTGTTATCTTTTTTATAAAATTGTTCTTTAGCCATCCGGATAAACATGGAAGAGGCGGTGCTGTAAACAAAGAATATAATGATGATAGTAAAAATAAGTTTGATTATAAGAATGTCGTTGATGCTGAATTTAAGGAGATGAAATAACTCTGTCTTTACATCTTTTAAGAAAGTATATATAATAAAATTTAGTTAATGAGGTTTATTGCGGCGTGATTACGGATAAATGCCCGGGCAAGATTGGGTCACTGAATTAATCCGCCGAAGCTTAAAGCGAAGGCGGAGATTAGCGCACGTTTTGTTGTTTTGATTAGGTTTAGTGTTGATTGTTAGAGGCGCTTCGGCTGTTTAAGCTTTAGTGCCGATGAAGAATAAGGAATAGCCCTGAATAATTGCTTTTTCATCGGGAGGTAGCGTAGTCTGGATTAGCGCACTTGAATGGGGTTCAAGGGGTCGCGGGTTCGAATCCCGCCCTCCCGACCATACTGCGCCCCAAAGAAGAAAAGCTGAAGAAGCAGGCTTCGTATGGCAGGCTATGTTTTAAGAAAGCATGAAATATATTTATTTCTTGCAAAGTAGAAAATATAATAAATATATCTACGTAGGACTTACAAATAACTTAAAACGGCGTTTTTCTGAACATAATAGTGATAAAAGCAAGCTTTCTACTGCGCCTTATAGGCCGTTTACGTTGATAGGATATATTGCTTTGAAGGTAGAGAGTAAAGCCAGAGAACTAGAGCAGTATTTTAAAAGTGGTTCCGGGAGAGCATTTCTAAAAAAGAGAATTTTACCCGGCGAAGCTCAGAGAGCGTAGACGGGCCCGCCCTCCCGACCATACTGCGTCCCAAAGAAGAAAAGCTGAAGAAGCAGGCTTCGTATGGCAGGCTATGTTATGCCGGGTATTATAGATAAACGCCAAAAAGGAGAGTGTGATGGGTAAATATCAGGGTCCTGATAAAAGAAAACACCCCAGGGCAAACGCGAACTTTATTATAAGTTATAAGATACAAAAAGAAAATGCTGATAGTGACCTTTCTCAGAGTAAAAATGTAAGCCAGGGAGGTATGTTACTTACCACTAACTGCTATTTTGATAAAGGAACACATCTTTTGATGACTATACGGTTTCCTTTCTTGCCTAACAAGATAAAAATAACCGGAGAAGTTGTGAGCTCAAAAGAAGTGGTTAAAAATGTTATTTATGAAACAAGGATAAAATTTTTCGGCCTTGATGAGGCTATTGCCGCAGAGCTCGATAGTTTTGTCAAAGATAAAATCAATAAGCCGCAGTCATGAGTATTATTAAGAAAATAGGTATAATCGGTTTAGGCACAGTAGGGGAGGCTACTTTAGCTTCAATTAAGAAGCAGTGTTCTCTAATTGAAAAAAGAACAGCTATTAAGTTAAAAGTGGTAAAAGTGTGTGACGCAAGAAGAGAAAAATCCCGTCTTGCCGATAAATATTCAGTATCTTTTTCTAATGACCCTTACGATATTATAAACAGTAACGATATAGATATCGTTGTTGAGCTTATCGGCGGCATAGAACCCGCAAGAACATATATACTTAAATCATTAAAACGCGGCAAGAATGTGGTTACGGCTAATAAAGCGCTTCTTGCAAGGCATAGTAAGCAAATATTCGGTGTTGCCAGGAAATTAAACAAAAGTATAGGTTTCGAAGCTTCCGTTTGCGGCGCCATACCTCTAATACAGATTATATCCCGGGGTTTGGTTGGATGTAAGGTAAGAAAACTCTACGGTATTCTCAACGGCACTACTAATTATATTCTGTATATGATGGCAAAGAGAAAAATGAGTTTTGCCAGCGCCCTTAAGGAAGCCCAGGATAAGGGTTTTGCAGAGAAAAAGCCGAATTTTGACATAGAAGGGATTGACGCTCTGCATAAGCTTTCCATATTGAGTTACTTATGTTTCGGCGCGTGGCCTTCTCTGGAAAATATTCATGTAGAGGGAATATCTAAGGTTTCTCTTCTTGATATAATATATGCGGCTGAACTTTCATATACCATTAAACTTATCGCTATAGCCCGCAGGGATAAAAACAGGCTGGACTTAAGAGTCCATCCCGCACTTATACCTTATGAACATCCTCTTGCTCAGGTTAATTTGGCTTTTAACGCAGTGTGGCTTGATGCTTATCCTGCCGGAGAGCTTCTTTTTTATGGAGAGGGCGCAGGGGGTGTACCCACATCAAGCTCGGTAATATCTGATATTGTGAATATTTCTCTTGCTAAACCAAGTTTCATCCAGGAAAGAAGAGGTATTAAATTCATCAATATAGGGAATATTATAAACCGTTATTATATAAGGTTTATGGCAAAAGACCGCCCCGGAGTATTATCGAGAATATCTAAAATCCTTGCGTCTTTAGATATAAGTATAGCCAGCGTTACCCAAAAAGAAAGAAAAGAGAAAAATTTTGTACCGATTGTTATGGTTACGCACCAGGCGAAAGAAGGGAATATACAAAAGGCGATATCGCGCATAGATAAGCTGTCTGTTATAAGGGGGCCGTCGCAGGTTATAAGGATAGAGAACTTATGAAAATCGAGAATTATCGTGGAGTGATAGAGCGTTATAGGAAGTTTCTTCCTGTCAGCAAGACTACCCCCGTTGTAACTCTCTTAGAAGGCAATACCCCCCTTATATTTTCTCCAAAGATTTCCCGGCTCTTGGGCAGTAAATTTAGAGTCTATCTTAAGTATGAAGGGCTTAATCCTACAAGCTCATTTAAAGACAGAGGTATGACGGTTGCTGTGTCCAAGGCTAAAGAAGAGAAACAGTACGCAGTTATCTGCGCCTCAACAGGCAATACTTCTGCCTCTGCTGCGGCTTATGCTGCAAGAGCGAATCTAAAATGTATCGTTGTTATACCCCAGGGCGCAATCGCTTTGGGAAAATTGGCACAAGCCCTTATGCACAATGCCCGCGTAGTTGCCATAGATGGAAACTTTGATGATGCTTTAAGGATTGTTCGGGAGATTTCATTGCGCTTTCCGGTGAGGCTGGTTAATTCCATAAATCCTCATCGTATTGAAGGACAAAAAACAGCATCTTTTGAGATTGCCGATGTGTTAGGCGATGCGCCTGTATTTCATTCTTTGCCTGTGGGCAATGCCGGAAATATTACAGCGTATTGGAAGGGTTATAAAGAATATTACAGCTTTAAGAAAATATCACATCTTCCTGTAATGCTTGGCTTTCAGGCAAAAGGGTCTTCTCCTATTGTTCAGGGATACCCTTTCAAAAGGCCCAAGACAGTTGCCACTGCCATAAGGATTGGCAATCCTGCCAGCTGGAAGAAAGCGGTTGAAGCGAGAAACGAGTCCGGCGGAATTATTGATTCGGTTACCGACAGAGAAATTATATATGTATATAAGTTATTAGCTAAAGAGGAAGGGATATTTGTTGAGCCAGCTTCGAGTGCGTCGGTAGCAGGGCTGCTCAAGCTTAATAAACAAGGCTACTTTGACAGATTTATAAAGCGGTTTGGCGAAATTACTATTACCTGCACTTTAACAGGGCATGGATTAAAAGACCCTGAACTTGCGGTAAAGAAAATAAAACCGCCCGGCGTAGTCAAACCTACATTAGAAGCTGTCGTTAAAAAGTCCCGTATTAACCGGGAAGATGCTGTACCCTAAGGGCAGGCACCTCCTTCGTCCTTCGGACTACGGCGGGCAAGCTTCGTACTTAAGAGGGCTATTTGTTAGTAACGCTCGGCAAATTAAAGGAGGACGCCGAATAGAAATTGTAAAACTTAGTATGAAAGACTTGTACCAACTTTTTTCCCAAAGTCTCGACGGTTTATTGCATACTTATTCTATAAATATAGCCCCTCCTTTATGGGAGATACCAAAAGATAAGAAATACGGCGATTTTTCTACAATGATTGCTCTCAAAGCAGCTCCAGTGTTAAAACGTGACCCTTATGATATTGCGTGTGAGATAAAGAGTGTCCTTCAAGAAAAATTAGGCAGTTATACGGACAGAATAGATATTGTTAAGCCGGGATTTGTAAATATTTTTGTATCGAAGAAAGGGCTTATAGAATCATTAAACAGGATTATTAAAGAGAAGGATGATTTCTTTAAAGATAATCGCAGGAAGAAAGTCCTGCTGGAATTCGTAAGTGCAAACCCTACCGGTCCGCTCTCTATAGCCCACGGACGCCAGGCAGTAGTTGGGGATGTAATTGCGCGCATACTAAAGTTTTTCGGCAATGATGTTATTTGTGAATATTACCTGAATGATGAAGGTACACAAATTAACCTTTTGATTGAATCTGTGCGCCAGAGGATAAAAGAACTAAAGGGAGAAGATCTTAGAATCCCTGACGGCGGCTATCAGGGTGAATACTTAAAAAGCGTTGCGCGCGAAGCGTTTGATATAGAAGAAGACAAACTGAGAGATTTTGTTGTTTCTTCTATGGTTTCCCTTATAAAAAATGAGCTTTCTAGTATAGGTGTTGTGTTTGATAATTTCTTTAGCCAGAAAAAACTTATTAATGAGGGCAAAGTAAACAAGGTTATAGAGACGCTTTCTGCCAGAGGCCTTATTTATGAGAAAGATTCAGCTTTGTGGTTTTCATCTTCAAGGTTTGGTGACGATAAAGACAGGGTGTTAAAGAAAAAAAACTCGGAACTTACCTACTTTGCTTCTGATATTGCTTACCACGAAGATAAGATAGAAAGAGGTTTTGATGAAATTATCAATCTTTGGGGTCCGGATCACCATGGCTACATAGGCAGAGTTAAAGCTTCAATTAAAGCCTTAGGATATAATGATAACATATTAAAGGTGTTGATAATACAGCTCGTTACTATTAAGACCAAAGAGAGAATGTCCCGCCGCCGCGGCACGGCAATCCTGCTTTCGGACTTAATTGATGAAGTGGGCAAAGATGCGGTGCGTTTTTATTATATCTTGAGAAGAAATTCTTCTCCTCTGGAATTTGATATTGATTTGGCAAAAAGCGCTTCTTTGGACAACCCTCTTTATTATGTTCAGTATGCCCACGCCCGCATTAAGAGTATTTTTGCTAAGGCCGGGGTAGTAGATGATTTTAATCTTGATTATTCCCAATATTTAGAAGATGAGGAAGAGGTATCGCTTGTGAGGGATATATTGCAGTTTTCATATTGTCTTAATAAGATTTATTATAATCTGGAACCTGTGTTTCTGGCCGAGTATCTAAAAAGCATCGCCGCGGAATTCCATCGTTTTTACGAAAGAAAGCGTATTTTAGGAAGCGGCGATGATAAGATGCACGCCCGGCTAAATCTTTTGGAGGCAGTGCGTGTGGTTTTAAGGCTGGGATTAAGTATTCTGGGCATATCAGCATGGGATAAGATGTAAACCCCGTTAGAGAACCTCGTTCTTTAACGGTCCGCGGCGGCGGCTTTAAACCGCCGTTGCCTTCAATCGGTAATGACCACCGATTGAAATTGGCGGCTTTCTCTAACCGGGGTAAAATAATATAGATAATTATAAAGAAGGCGGAGAATGAGAAAAAAGTGGAACATCAGGGAATTATCAGTTAGAGCTAAGCAGTTAGGGAATAAATATAATTTAGACCCTGTAGTTGTTCAACTTCTGATTAACAGAGAAATAGATGAATCTGAGTTTTTGTATTTTTTAAACGGAACAGGATATCGCGCACATTCTCCCGATACTCTTCCCGATATCGGCAAAGCTTCGGAAAGGATAACGGCAGCAATAAAGAGAAAAGAAAAGATCGTTCTTTTTGGCGACTATGACGTCGATGGCCTCACTTCTTTGGCGGTTTTCTACGACTATATAAAAGATACGGCAGCGGATTTCTCGTTTTACGTTCCCCATCGTATTAAGGAGGGCTTTGGCCTAAACAGAAATGCTCTCAAGATGGCAAAGGAAGGCGGAGCCGGCCTTATTATATCTTTTGACTGCGGAACTAATTCTTATGAAGAGATAGAATATGCTTCATCTTTAGGCATCGATACAATCGTTGTTGACCACCACCAGCCAAAAACAGGGCGTACTCCATCATACGCTTTCGTCAATCCTAAGAGAAAAGACTCAAAATACCCTTTTGAATATTTAAGCAGCGCGGGGGTAACATTTAAGTTAGTACAGGCGTTGAAAGGCAGAGACTGCAGCCATTTGCTTGATTTAGTAGCTCTTTCTATTGTATGTGATGTTGTGCCTCTTCGCGGAGAAAACCGTTATCTTTTAAAGGAAGGAATAAAACTTTTAAGAACCACGCAAAGGCCGTCTATAAATGCCTTGTGCAGTATCTCCGGGTTAAAACAAGACAATGTAGATGTTTTTCATATAGGGTATATACTTGGCCCCAGGATTAACGCTTCAGGCAGGGTTAATACTGCCTATGATGCTTTAAATATGTTTCTTTCCAAAGATTCATCCTCAGCGCTTAAATACGCTAAGATGCTTGATGAACATAACCGTTTACGCAGAGGCATAGAATCTTCTGTGTTAAAAGAAGCCCAGGATTATGTATCAGCTGATATAGAGGACAATCCCGTTCTGGTCGTATACAATGAAGGCTGGCATCATGGCATACTGGGGATTGTTGCCTCACGTTTGGTTGATAAATATTACAGGCCTGCATTTGTTATAGGATTTAATAACGGTATTGGCAAAGGGTCGGCCCGTTCGATAGAGGGGTTTAACCTTATGAATGCTTTGGGCCATTGTGAGAATTATTTGTCCGGCTATGGCGGCCATAAGAAAGCAGCGGGCATAGAAATCCTCTATAAAGATGTAGAAGGATTTAGAAGAATTATTAACGAAGTAGCCCGTAATGTCCTTAAACCCACGGATCTTCTTCCCGGTATAGATATAGATTTGGAGATAATGTTTTCTCAGATAAATGAAAGTCTTGTCAGTAATATTTACAGTCTTAAACCATTCGGGGAAGGGAATCCTCAGCCGCTGTTTATTACCCGCAATGTAAGTATAAAACAGCCTCCCAGAAAAGTAACTAATGGTATGTATTCAATATGGGTTGAAAACAGCGAATTAACTTACGAGGGGGTATTCTTTAGCAGAAACAATTTCTCAGATATTTTTAACAATGGTAAAAGTTTTGATATCGTTTACAGCCTTGAGAAAAATACTTACCACAACAGTATAAGACTCAACATTAAAGATGTGCATCTCAGCTAGTTTCTCCTGTTTACCCCGTTGGAGAAAATTCGCCTGCCGATTAAAGGCAGCGGCGGTTTAAAGCTGCCGCTGCGGACCGCTCACCCCGTTAGAAAGAATTTTTCTAACGGGGGTTTACTGCAGTAAGAATATTTATTCCGCTTTAACCGGGAAAATGCTGTACCCTAAGGGCAGGCACCTCCTTCGTCCTTCGGACTACGGCGGGCAAGCTTCGTACTTAAGAGGGCTGTTTGTCCGTCCTGCCCG
>MVCW01000010.1 GCA_002049895.1 Candidatus Omnitrophica bacterium 4484_171
CAGGCAATCGTAGTATGCGGAGCTTTAACGGGAAGAGACGGGATACATGGAGCGACTTTTTCTTCTGTAGAGCTTTCGGAAGATACAGTTGAGCTTACCTCGGCTGTTCAGATAGGAAACCCCATTGAGGAAAAGAAACTTGCCCAGGCAATTATACGGGCGCGGGATGAAGGACTTATCAGTGCGATTACCGATTGCGGGGCCGGAGGCCTCTCAAGTGCTGTGGGAGAACTTGCCAAAGATTTTGGGGCGCAGGTTTATCTTGATAAAGTGCCCCTTAAATATAAAGGGTTAAGCTATACCGAAATATGGATATCAGAGTCGCAGGAGAGGATGGTTATTTTTACAGAAAACCGCAATTTGGCCGGTCTTAAGGAAATATTTGATGAAGAGGAGGTGCGGTTTGCTGTTATAGGAAAAGTTACAGCCTCAAAGCGCCTTGAGCTTTTTTACAAAGATAATAAAGTTGCCGATTTGGATATGGATTTTATGCATAATGTCCCGCGCCTTAAGAAAGATGCGGTATGGACAAGAAAAGAGGATAAACAATACAGGTTAAAAGAAAAAAAAGACTATACACAGGATTTGAAATCTATGCTTGGTTCTTTGAACATCTCTCCCAAAGATTGGATTGTAAGGGAGTATGACCATGAAGTCCAGGCACAATCGGTTATAAAACCTATACTTGGTATGGAAAGAATAGGTATATCAGACGCTTCTGTTATACGGCCGAATTTACATAGTAAGAAGTGCCTCGCGCTGGGGATTGGGATAAACCCTTTTTATTCCGACATAGACCCTTACTGGATGGCTGCTTTGGCTATTGATGAGGCATTGCGCAACGTTATATGTACAGGGGCTGAGTTAGATAAAACGTACCTTCTGGATAATTTCAGCTGGGGGGCCCCTACGGATAAGAATATTCTTGGAGGGTTAGTAAGGGCGGCTCGAGCCTGTTATGATTTTTCGTTATATTTTGGTGCGCCTTTTATTTCAGGAAAAGATAGTCTTTATAATGAGTATACTGTTGATAAAACGCGTATTTCTATTCCGGGAACGCTGCTTATTTCAGCGGTATCTGTAGTTGATGATTACGAAAACGTTATAAGCTCAAGTTTCAAGAAAGACGGCAATCTTATTTATATTCTTGGTTCAACGGCTCCGCATATGGGTGCATCCGAGTATTTTCGCGGTATGGATATCAAAGATAAAGGAATTATTCCAAAAGTAGATATGTCTTTGGCGAAGAGAACGTTTTATGCTGTCAGTGAGGCAGTGAAGAAAAGTTATGTGGTTTCCTGCCATGATTGTTCAGAGGGGGGGCTGGCAGTGGCACTTTCTGAGATGTGTTTAAGTTCGGGAAAGGGTGCTTCTGTATTTTTAGGGGAAGTTCCTGCTAAGGGCAAATTACTGAACTATGAAATCTTATTTTCAGAAAGTCCTTCCCGTTTTGTAGTTGAAGTTAGAAAGGATAAAAAAAATAAGTTTGAGGATATATGCAAAGATATCCCCTTTGGTCTTGCCGGATGCGTAGCTTCTGATAAAAAACTGGTTGTTTATGGGTTGGAAGGGGACGCGATAATAAATGGTTCTCTGGATGAGTTTTATGAGGCATGGACCGGGACATTTAAGGATTTTAGATGAAACCAAAAGTTTTAATTTTTCGTACTGCCGGAACAAACTGTGAAGTAGAAACAGAATTTGCTTTTAGGCTTGCCGGGGCGCATACCGAGCTCTCCCATATTAATTCTATAAAAAAGAAGAGTAAGGAACTGCTTGACTATCAAATTATTTGTTTTCCCGGCGGTTTTAGCTATGGAGACGATTTGGGGGCGGGAAAGATATTCTCTTTTGAGCTTTCTCTTTGGTTTAGGGATGTTCTTCTGGAATTTATAAGAAAGAGAGGCCTTATTATAGGGATATGTAATGGTTTCCAGGTTATGGCTAAAGCCGGGATTCTTCCTGACGCCGATTTTAACCAGAGTGTTACATTAGTTCAAAACAGTTCCCGCCGTTTTGAAGATAGATGGGTTTATCTCAAATTATTACAGAATTCCTGTGCCTCAGAGATATGGTTTAAAGGATTGCCGTCTGTTATTCAGCTTCCTGTTGCCCATGCCGAGGGAAGATTCTATGCTGATGACGAGGTTTTAAAGAGAATAGAAGAAAACAATCAAGCCGCATTATACTACACCGATTCTAGGGGTGATTCCGGGGGTTACCCATTTAACCCAAACGGTTCCTGCAGCAACATAGCCGGCATTACGGACAAAAGCGGGCGTATTCTTGGGCTTATGCCGCATCCCGAGAGATTTATATTCGGGCACCATCACCCTTTATGGAAAAGGAAAGATATTTTTCCGTGGGGCTTGAAAATTATTGAGAATGCTGTAAAGTATTTTAATCAATGAGCCATATAAAGGAATATTGCGGTTTATTCGGCGTATACAACAGTCAAGAGGCGTCTCTATTGACTTTCCTTGGTCTTTATTCTTTACAGCACCGCGGAGAGGAGTCATGTGGAATTATTACTTTTGACGGTTCTGCGTTTCACCATCACCGTGGTATGGGGCTTGTAGGTGAAGTTTTTTCTGAAGATAAAGTAAAAGAGTTAAAAGGCCGTCAGGCTATTGGACATGTACGTTATTCTACCACTGGTTCAACCGCGGTAAGAAATATCCAGCCTCTTTTCGCAAATTCTCACCGTCTTTCTTTGGCGCTCGCACATAATGGGAATTTAGTTAATTCTCTTAAACTAAGGCAGAATCTTGAGAAAAAAGGTTCTATTTTTCAATCAAGTTCTGATTCCGAGATTATACTCCACCTTATAATGCGTTCAAAGAAATCCGGTTTTACAGATAAGATTTCCGATGCCCTCGAGAAAGTAAAGGGAGCGTATTCACTGGTTATGATGAACAGAGATTCAGTTATCGGCATAAGAGACCCTCTTGGATTTAGACCTCTTTGCGTAGGTGAGAAAGGAGACTCTTTCTTTATTTCTTCAGAGAGCTGTGCGTTAGACCTTATAGGAGCTAAGTTTATAAGAGAAGTTGAACCGGCAGAGATGATAATTATTGATAAAGAAGGCATACATTCATATAAGCCGTTTAAAAATCATAAGAGAAATGCTTTCTGTTCTTTTGAGCATGTGTATTTTTCCCGTCCCGATTCCACTATCTTTAGTGATACAGTGCATATAGTGAGAGAGAAACTGGGCAGAAAACTAGCTAAAGAACATCCTGTTGATGCAGACTGCGTTATTGGAGTTCCTGATTCGGGGACTTCAGCAGCCCTTGGGTTTTCTAAAGAAAGCGGCATACCGCTTGAGGTGGGGATAATCCGCAATCACTATATAGGGAGGACCTTTATTCAGCCTCACCAGGACAAGCGCGAGTTTGGAGTTAAGCTTAAATTCAATCTTTTAAAAAGCATTATTAAGGGTAAAAGGGTTGTCCTTGTTGATGATTCTATAGTCCGGGGCACTACTTCAAAGATAAGGGTTAAGAATTTTCGCAGTATGGGAGCAAAGGAGGTCCATTTGAGAATCTCCTGTCCGCCGCATAAATTCGGATGTGTTTACGGCATAGATTTCCCTGACGCAAAGAAACTAATCGCTCATAACATGAGCGTAAAAGAAATTGAAAGATTTTTGGAGGTGGACAGCCTTGGGTATTTAAGCCTTGAGGGTATGTTAAGCTGTTTTAGCTATCCAGGGAATTATTATTGTACCGCCTGTTGGAGCGGTAAATATCCGATTAAGTTTCATGATGTCGACAAACATTCACTGGAAAAATAGTTTAAGAGCGCAATGATTACCTATAAAAACTCCGGAGTAGATATAAAAAGAGCGGATGATTTTATAAAAAGAATTAAGGATAAATCCGTAATCCAGCCGTTTTCAGGGTTTGCTTCTCTTTTTGATATCATGGCTTTGTTAAGAAAATACAAGATGCCGGTGCTTGTATCTTCGTGTGACGGAGTCGGGACAAAGCTTAAGATTGCGCAAAAGTCAGGTATTCATAATACCGTCGGCATTGATTTAGTAGCAATGAGCGTTAATGATTTAATATGCCTTGGAGCAAAACCTCTGTTCTTTTTAGACTATATTGCCTGCGGCAAACTAAATGTAAAAATACTTTCTACGGTTGTAAAAAGTATAAAAAAAGGGCTGAAAGATTCGGACTGCCTTCTTTTAGGAGGAGAAACCGCTGAGATGCCGGGGATGTATAACAAAGACGAGTATGATTTAGCGGGATTTTGTGTGGGCATCGCGGATAAGAATAAGATAATTGACGGCAGAAGAATTAAGGCAGGCGATGTTGTAATTGGTTTAGAATCGAACGGTCTCCATTCCAATGGGTTTTCGCTTGTAAGAAGGGTGTTTGGCAGGGAATTAAAGCAATATTCAAAAGAGCTGCTCAAGCCCACGCGTATTTATGTAAAACCTGTTCTTTCCCTTCTGCAAGCCGCAAGCCGCAAGCCGCAAGCTGTTAAGGGTATTGCCCATATTACCGGCGGCGCCTTTTATGAGAAGGCGGCTAAAATTCTGCCTGAAGGGACGGGAATGGTTATTGACAAACACAGCTGGTCTGTGCCGAAAATATTTAATATTATTCAGAATAAAGGCAGGATTAGCGATAAAGAGATGTATACCGTTTTTAATATGGGGATAGGTATGATTCTGGTAGTAAAAAGGAAAGAAGAAGATTATGTTCGTAGAATAATCCATAGGTATAAAATTAAAACTTATATTATTGGAGAAGTTGTAAAGAGTAATATTAAGATGAAGGTAGTCTAAATAATATAGTGTATAGCTATTTGTTTATACTCCACAGTAGAGATGCGATAATATTATAGGAAGGACTGATGAAAATTCTTATTATAGGTTCCGGAGGAAGGGAATACGCTCTTGCATGGAAGATAAAACAGTCGCCGCTTGTTGATAAGATTTATTGCGCGCCGGGGAATGGCGGGACTTCATTAATTACCGAGAATATAAATATTGAGGCTAGCGACATAAACGCTCTCTTTAATTTTGCAGGCAATAAGGGAATAGATTTAACGGTTGTAGGCCCTGAGGCGCCTTTGGCAGCCGGTATTGTGGATAGATTCGAACGCGCAGGTTTAAAGATTTTTGGGCCAAACGCCGAGCTCGCCCGGCTTGAGAGCAGTAAGGTATTCGCTAAAGAGATGATGAGAAAATTCGGTATTCCCACAGCGGGTTTTGCGGTTTTTGATGACCCCGTAGAAGCAAAGGAATATATAGATAAAAAAGGTGTGCCTATTGTGATAAAAGCTGACGGGCTTGCCGCAGGTAAAGGAGTTATTGTTGCTGAGTCTATTGAAGAAGCAAAAAACGCAGTCAATACTATTATGATTGATAAAAAGTTCGGCTCCTCCGGAGACAGAATTATAATTGAGGATTGTCTTACAGGAGAAGAAGCGTCCATTCTGATATTTACCGATGGTGTGAATATCGTTCCTCTTGTCAGTTCTCAGGATCACAAACGCGTATTTGACAATGATAAGGGCCCTAATACCGGCGGCATGGGGGCATATTCTCCGGCCCCCATCGTGACCGAAGCGGTATTTGACAAGGCAATGAAACGCATCTTTATGCCATTAATAGACGGATTGCGCAATGATGGCTTTGTATATAAAGGTATGCTTTATGCCGGGCTTATGATTAAGGACGAAGAACCTTATGTTCTTGAGTTTAACGTGCGCTTCGGCGACCCTGAGACTCAGGCAATTATCCCGAAGTTAAAAAGCGATTTAGTACAGGTTATGCTTAATACTGTATCGGGCGGTCTTGGCCGGGTGAATCTGGAATGGGACAAAAGAGCATGCGTCTGCGTTGTATTGACTTCAGGCGGTTATCCGGCAAGTTATGAAAAGGGCAGGATTATAGAAGGACTTGATAAAGTAAAAGGAACTGATGATATTTTTATTTTTCACGCCGGGACCAAAATTGCCGATAATCATTCTGCTTCTGGCACGCAGTTTTTAACTAACGGAGGAAGAGTATTGAATATCGCCGCTTTAGCTTCTACCTTCAAGGAGGCGCAGTCTAAAGCTTATAGAGCAATAGATAACATTAAGTTTGATAAGATGCATTACCGTAAGGATATCGGGGATAAAGCATTGAATTTTAATATTTAGGATGTAAAATGTTACATTAAAATATTAAATAATGAAGAATAAAATAACAATTATCTTAGGAAGCAAATCGGATATAGAAAAGTTAAAAGACGGCTTTGCCGTTCTTGATGAACTGGGTATTTTGTATGAGTGTCATGTAGTATCTGCCCACCGCAATCCTGATAAACTGCGCCGTTTGTGCCAGAAAATGAAAAGAGACGGTACAAAAGTAGTAATAGCTGCGGCGGGCCTTGCGGCGGCTCTGCCGGGATTTGTGGCTTCATATATGGATATTCCGGTAATCGGCGTCCCTTTAACCGGCGGGGAATTTGACGGACTTGACAGTCTTTTATCTATTGTCCAGTCTCCGCGGGGCCTCGGCCTTGTAAGCAGCGGATTTGATAAACGCGGATTTATCAATGCTGTCATTTTCTCTCTTGAAATACTAGCTTTAAGGAATAAAAATTATCATAAAAAACTTATTAAGTTAAAAAACAAATTTAGGAAGTGAAAAAAATAAAAGTTAATATGGATAAGCCTGATTTATTAGCTATTCATAAAGCGGTGGATATACTTAAGAAAGGCGGCGTAATAGCTCTTCCTACAGAGACAGTATACGGTCTTGGCGCTGATTCCAGGAATAAAAAGGCCGTCGAGAGGCTTTATGAAATAAAAAAAAGGCCTAAGAGCAAACCTTTTACTTTATGTTTTGCCCAGCGGGATAAGGCGCAGAATGAGTTTGCCGTTATGCCTCCTTTTGTGTATAGAATGATGGAGGATTTTTGGCCGGGGCCGCTTACCATTGTTTCATACGGCAGAGACCTGCAGCAAAAGATAGGAGTGAGGATTCCTTCAAACCCTGTTACTGAAACGATTTTAAGAGAGTTGAACTCCCCGGTATTTTTATCATCTGCTAATACCAGCGGGGCAAAGGAACTTTTTTCTGCCGAAGAAGTAATAAGTACTTTTGGGAATGAAGTTGACCTGGTGGTTGATGCAGGGACATCACGGCTTATGAAACCATCAACTGTTATTGACGTTACTTACCATCCTTTTATGGTTTTGCGCGAGGGAGCAGTATCTGTTAACGACCTGATGAGAGTATTTTTCAGGAAACGTCTCGTTTTTGTGTGTACGGGGAATACCTGCCGTTCTCCTATGGCGGAATATATACTCAAAAGTATTTTATCTCAGAAGAATCCTTATGTTTTAGAGAGGTATGAGATAATGTCGCGGGGAATTATGTTTATCGATGGCCAGCCCCCGAGTATTGACACTCTCGAAATATTATCAGAAAAGGAAGGCATAAACGCGAGCGGCCACTGTTCTAAGAGAATAGACCGCAATACCATTCTTTCCAGTGATCTTATTATTGTAATGGAGCAAAGGCATAAAGAATATTTAATGAAGATAGAGCCTACATCAGAAGCTAGAATATTTACGCTGGGTAAGTTTCTTACTCCGGAATTTGATAAAGATATACCGGACCCTATAGGTAAACCTTACAATACCTACGAGGAGGTTTATTCTCTTATAAAAAGTGCTGTTACAGAGCTGATGGAGTGGCTGTCCTAAGTAGAAGGAACAGGTTTTATAATGCGTATAGCGCTGGGTTGTGACCACAGGGGATTTAAGCTTAAGAATATCATTGCGGATTATCTTAGAGGCAAAGGGCATATAGTTATTGACTTTGGGACATTTTCTTCGCAGTCTTGCGATTATCCCGATTATATTTACCCTGCTGCGCTTTCGGTCAAAGAGAAGAAGGCAGACAGGGCAATTGTTATTTGTTATACCGGCGTGGGAAGTTCTATTACCGCGAATAAAGTTAGAAGCATAAGAGCTGCTTTGGTATTTAATATAAAGATGGCAGTTTACTCACGCAGGCACAATAACAGTAATGTGTTAGTGCTTGGGGCAGGGTTTGTTAAGAAAGATTATGCAATAAGGTTAGTTGCAAGATGGCTTAATACAGCATTTGACGGCGGAAGGCACCAAAGGCGTTTGAGAAAAATACAAAAAATAGAGGAGAGTAAAGATGTTTGAAGAGCTAAAAAAGGATGATAATCTGGTATACAAAAGTATTAAAAGAGAGCTTAAAAGACAGCGGGAACAGATTGAGCTTATAGCGAGTGAGAACTTTGCTCCTGTTTCTGTGATGCAGACCTGCGCAACACCGCTGACGAATAAATATGCCGAAGGATATCCTAAGGCGCGCTGGTACGGAGGCTGCAGCTATGTAGATGAAGTGGAGGACATAGCAAGGGACCGCGTAAAGAAGCTGTTTGGCGCTGAGCACGCTAATGTCCAGCCCCATTCAGGTACCCAGGCAAATATGGCGGTCATGATGGCGGTTTTAAAGCCAGGCGATACAGTTCTTTCTATGGATTTAGCCTGCGGAGGCCATCTTTCTCATGGCCACCCGCTTAATTTCAGTGGTAAGTTTTACAATATAGTTGCTTACGGTGTTAATAAGGATACGGAATGTCTTGATTATGATGAGATAGAGGAATTAGCGATTGAGCATAAGCCTAAGCTTATTCTTGCCGGAGCAAGCGCCTATCCAAGAATTATTGATTTTAGAAGATTCCGGGAAATAGCGGATAAAGTAGGAGCGTATCTTTTAGTGGATATGGCTCACTTCGCAGGGTTGGTTGCGGCAAAAATCTATCCCAATCCTTGTGATTACGCTGAGTTTGTAACTTCAACGACGCATAAGACACTGCGCGGGCCAAGAGGAGGGTTAATATTATGCCGCAAAGATTTCGCCAGGAAAATTGATACCGCGGTCTTTCCCGGGACCCAAGGCGGTCCTTTTATGCATATTATTGCTGCTAAAGCGGTGGGCTTCGGATTAGCTTTGAAGCCTGAGTTTGCTCAATACCAGAAGAAGATCGTTTCAAACTGTAAGCATTTCGCAGCATCTATGAGTGAGAAAAAATACCGTATTGTAAGCGGAGGAACGGATACTCATCTTTTCTTGGTAGATTTAAGGTCTAAAGATATAACAGGCAAAAAGGCTGCGTTGGTTTTAGAAGAAGTTAATATTACCGTGAATAAAAACCTCATTCCTTTTGACCCAAAGCCGCCAGTTGTTGCAAGCGGTATACGCATCGGCACTCCCGCGATAACTACGCGGGGAATAGAAAAAGACGGTATTAACAGGATAGTAGATTTTATTGACGAGGCATTAAGTAACAGGGATGATCCTGGTATTTTAAGAGAGATTAAGACGAAAGTTATAGGTTTCATACAAGAATACCCTTTATATCTTGAGATTAAAGATGATTAAAACGCAGGGACCGCAGAATATTCGCAGAGAAGAAACTAATAAGCTAAAAAGAGGATTGTAAGTTGTATTCTCTGCGTAATCCGTGTTATAAGAAATGATAAAGATGAAACGTCCAGGGTGGGATGAATATTTTATGAAAGTAGCTAAGCTTGTTTCTTCACGTTCTACCTGTCTTAGAAGAAAAGTTGGCGCTGTCCTTGTTAAGGATAAAAGGATTTTAGCTACCGGTTACAATGGTGCTCCTACGGGTATTGTCCATTGTGAAGTGACAGGGTGCTTAAGAGAAAAGCTGCATGTTCCTTCCGGCGAGAGACACGAGTTATGCCGCGGATTGCATGCCGAGCAGAATGTTATCCTGCAGGCCGCACTTCATGGTATAAGCGTTAACGGCAGTACTATATATATAACTAACGCTCCATGCAGCATTTGTGCTAAAATGATTATAAACGCGGGTATAAAAGAAGTGATATACGCTGACAGCTATCCCGACAGAATGGCACAGGATTTCCTTAAAGAAGCGAATATTAAAATTATAAAAATGGGTGAAACAGATAAAAGAGAACGGCAATGAGATGTCCTTATTGTAATCATAATGAGGATAAAGTTATTGATTCGCGGGAAACAGCTAACGGCATTTCTATCCGAAGAAGGCGGGAATGCATTAATTGCGGAAAGAGGTTTACTACCTATGAATATATAGAAAAAACGCCTCTTATGGTTGTTAAAAAGGACGGGCGCAGGGAACCGTTTAACCGCGAGAAGATTATTTCCGGCCTCATCAGGGCATGCCAGAAGAGAAATGTCAGCGTTGAGAGCCTGGACAAGCTGGCTTTGGAAGTTGAAGCCCAGATACAAAAGAAGTTTGACCGTGAAGTTGAATCAAGGTATATAGGCGAACTGGTGGTAGATAAGCTTGCGAAGGTTGATGATGTTGCTTATGTAAGGTTTGCTTCGGTGTACAGGCAGTTTAAGGATGTCAATCAGTTTATGCGGGAGCTTAAAGACGTGCTTAACAAGAAAATAAAATGATAGAAGTAGAGTTGTCAAAGATAATTATTGATGAGGAAAAACAGGAACAGATAATCGTCCTTAGAGAGAAGGGCGGCTCCAGAATGCTTCCTATTGTTATCGGTTTAAGTGAGGCGGCGTCCATACGTATGGAGGTGAATGGATTCTCCCCTCCGCGGCCCCTTACTCATGATTTGATAAAGTCATTAATTGATACGTTCTCAGCTACTCTTGAAACTGTTGTTGTCGACAAACTAATCAACGGGACTTTCCACGCAAAACTGCATTTTATAACAAAAGACGGAGAGCAAAGAATAGTAGATGCCCGCCCTTCTGACAGTATCGCCGTCGCGTTAAGGACAAATTCGCCTATTTTCGTCCAGGAGGAAGTATTTGAGAAACTGCTCATGGAGGATTGATGAAAGTAGGCATTATTTCTGACACCCACGACAATATGGCTAAAATAAAAGATATGGTGAGTATCCTTAATTCCCGCGGGGTTGATTTTATGCTCCATGCAGGAGATTTCATTGCTCCCTTTTCTCTGGGGCCCTTTAAAGACCTCAAATGCGGCTGGGCTGGAGTTTTCGGCAATAATGACGGAGAACGAAAAGGTTTACTTAAGAAATCAGAAGGCCGCATAAAGAATCCTCCTTATTTCATGAAGTTATCTTCCAAAACAATTATACTTATGCATGAGCTTAAAAGCTTAGATGCAGATGTTTTAATATGCGGCCATACCCACCAGCCCGAGATTAGCCGTAATGGGGATAAGCTCATTATTAACCCGGGTGAAGTATGCGGCTGGCTTACAGGTAAATCGTCACTTGCCATATTAGGCATAGAGAGCTTAAGGGCAGAAATTATATATTTTTAACCCTCCGCTTATGCGTCTTAAAGATAAAATAAAAACTATCCCTTATTTAGGTAAAATATCCTCTCTGGCTAAGAAAAACAGCATCAAAGTATGGCTTGTGGGGGGAGCTTTGCGGGATATGTTTATAAAGAGGAATGGAGAAATTACTGATTTTGATTTCTGTGTGGACCATAATACTTTTTCCCTTGCTTTTAAGTTTGGTAAATTAACAAAGTCAAGAATGATTGTCTTAGATTCCGAACAAAAAAGCTACCGTGTGATAATAAAGAGAAAGGACAAGTTTTATACGTACGATTTTACCCGCATGCGGGGTAAAGATTTAAGAAGCGATTTGTTATCGAGAGACTTTACTGTAAATACGCTGGCATTATCCCTTAATGATATGCCCGGTATAAAGATGATAGATTTATTAGGGGCGCGCCGCGACTTGATAAGTAAGTGTATAAAGGTGGTTGACGAGCCGGTTTTAAAAGACGACCCTCTTCGTATCTTAAGAGCATTTAGTTTATCATGTTTGTATGGGTTTAGGATAGAGAAGAGAACCGAAAGGCTGCTTGTAAAATATAAAAAGCTTCTTAGTAAGGTGTCGAAAGAAAGGATAAATGAAGAGATTTTTAAAATACTATCAGCTAAACATGCCTACCCTGCGGTAAAGAAAATGAGCGAACTTTTCATAATTGATGAAGTTATTCCCTATATAACTGCTCAACGCGGGGTGCATCAAGGTGCCTATCATCATCTTGATGTGTGGGGCCATTCTTTAGACGCCCTCTTAAGGCTTGAGGCCCTTGCTAATCGCAGATTATCAAAGATTAGAGAAATCAGGGATTATCTTTATAAAAACGCGGCAGGCAAGCATAGACTTATCGATGTTATAAAGTTAGCTGTTATTCTGCATGACGCCGGAAAACCATTTGCCAGGAAAATAGTAAATAAGAAAACAATTTTTCATACTCATGAGAAAATAGGCGCCGATTTGATAGATGAAGTCTATAAAAAACTCAAATTGTCAGTAAAAGAAAAAGAGATATTGAAGAAACTTATATTCTGGCATTTAAGGCCCGGATATTTGGCTGACCAGCATTATCCGTCGAAGAGGGCTGTGTACCGTTTTTTCCGCGACACTGCTGATTACGGGCCGGCAGTTGTTATTCTTTCTCTTGCTGACTGGCGCGCAACACGCGGGCCCTTAACTGATGTCAAGAAAAGGAAGCGCCACGAGAGAATAATGCTCAATCTTATAAAGAAATATTTTGAAGATAGAAAAAGGAAACCCGTTCCTAAACTTGTCGATGGTTTTGATATAATGAAGCGCTTTAAGCTTGAACCTTCTCCTCTGGTAGGAAAAATTCTTAAGAAAATAAAAGAAGAGCAGGCGCTGGGCAAGATTAAAAACAAACATCAAGCCTATAAATTCGCGCAGATGATAATTATGAAGGCATACAGGAAAACATAGAGGAGGTTAATATGAGAATTCAAGATATTGATATTACAATAGTAAAAGGAGATATTACCGAAATTGACACGGAGGCAATTGTAAACGCTGCAAATACTAATTTTGAAATGGGCGGCGGTGTGGCGCTTGCGATAAAGAAAAAAGGCGGGGCATCAATTGAGAAAGAGGCTGTAGAAAGAGGGCCGGGACAGGTGGGGGGAGCAGTATTAACAGGCGCGGGGAAATTAAAGGCAAAATATGTGGTTCATGCTGTTACAATGGGGATGGATTTTAAGACAAGTGAAGAAGCAATTCGCAGGTCTGCTTACAACGCTCTTTTGTGCGCCCACGATAATAATATTAGTTCTATAGCTTTTTGTGCCCTTGGTTGCGGCACAGGAAAGTTTTCTCCATCTGATAGTGCCAAGATAATGGCTCAGGAGGTATTTCGCTATGTTCACGAGATATCCGCTCGTTCAGTTAAGAAAATAGTTTTTGTCGCATATTCAGATAGGGTTTATCAGGCGTTTAGCAATAATATCGAACGTTACCTGAATTATATGATAAAGAAAGTATCTCAAGGGCCCTTCCTTACAGTTGATGGTATAGTTGAATATAATAATGGGATTATTATGATAGAGCGTTCCAATCCTCCCCTTGGGTGGGCTTTGCCCGGGGGGTTTGTTGATTACGGAGAGTCTGTGGAATCTGCAGTTATACGCGAGGTTAAAGAAGAAACTAATCTTGATTTTGTGGATATAAAACAATTCCATACGTATTCTAATCCGGGCCGCGACCCCCGTTTTCATACAGTGTCGGTTGTATTTATAGGTAAAGGGAGAGGCACGTTAAAATCAGGCGATGATGCCGCGGGAGCCGGCGTATTTAGTGAAGAGAATCTTCCTGCTAATATCGCGTTTGACCACAAAAAGATAATTCAGGGATATCTCGACGCTTCGCGTTGACCCAATAAGAAGATTGTTACCGTTTATCTAATCTTTGCATCTCTAGTTTAATTGCTTTTTGTTCATCTATTTGAGCTTTTTCTCTTTGGTCGATTCTTCTATACATCGCGGAACGTAAAATATACGCGTCAGCATTTTCTGAATCAATATCAATTGCTTTATTAACTGCTTCAAACGCCTTATCAGGGTTTTGTAATGACATATAACTCGATGCTTCTTCAAGATACGCATACGCGGCGTCGGGATTATTGGCAATAAAGTCATCACAAATTTGTATGATTTTCTTAAAATAATCTGGCGTATAGCCCGGTATTATTTCATTTCCGCTATAATTTGTTTCAACCTCTTTCTCAAATTTCGCCTGATACTCTCGCGCTTTTTCTTTCTCGCCTAATTCTTTATATACTTCTGTTAATTTGCTGTAATAATCACCTTTTTTCGAGTTTGGGACAATTTCAAGTAACATTGAGTAGAATTCGACTTTCTTCTCCAATTGAGGATTTGATTTTGAACGAGAAGATGACTGTGTGCATCCGGAAATAAAAAACGCTGCTATAATGGTAACATTTAATATAAGTTTTAAATTAAATTTTTGCATGAAAATTACCTCCAGTTACGAATATTACCCCTTTGCGTGTTAAAATATGATAAATGATAAAAAATTATATCCAAAATATATAAGATAAGCTAAGGGGAAAATTTTATTTACAATTTCAGGTATCTTTTCAAACGTGGAAAGGTAGTTTTCTTTATTAAACAATAGCCATAAACCTGTCACTATCTGTAAAATAATAAAAATAACTACCACCATAGGAAAATAAGGATGCAATGACCAATATAGGCCTAAAAGGAAAATATGTAGTATCCATTTTATTATGAAACTGGCCGTAGTTATATTTTCAATATTACTGGTTATTTCATCTCTTGGCTTCCTTAAAACTTTGAAAGAAATTGTTACCCACAATATCTCAATAAAACCTTTAATGAAAGCCATATTTCCCTTCCTTCCATTTATTTAACTTAACACTTAATATACGGAATCGCTGTTCTCCCGAAGGTAGTTATGTTTCTACGCTTCAATATACTTTACTTATATCATTGTGTCAAGATAAAAGAGAGCGGAACACACATCATACCCCCTTAGGGGACCGCAGACAACCTTTTTATTCATCAAAGCGTCAGGATCAACAGGAGGTAATAAAAGAGCTTCTTCCTGTAAGTTGGGGCATTTCTCTTTAGCTAACTGCCAGGGAGTCTTA
>MVCW01000083.1 GCA_002049895.1 Candidatus Omnitrophica bacterium 4484_171
CATACAGAATTCAATCTATGCTCAGAGCAACGATGGTAACACAATAGATGTACATTATGTAAGCCAGATATATGTAGATAAAGATAACTTAGAGCAATATCAGGATATAGTAGACCCGAGTAAAGAGTATAAAGGATACGATGTATTAATAATATCATCTACAAACGAAGATATTCGCAAAATACACGAAGAAGCTTTCAAGAAGGTATTTGGTCAGAGGAAACCTCCTTCCGAAATGCCCAAGGTGGAGGATAAAGATGAAGCAAAAGCAGCAATAACCAAATTTGTAACAATAGCTAAAGAAGATGCTCTTACACCGGTTAACTTAAGAGATTTAGGTATGTATGGAATAGAAGGAAATATTGCCCGATTTAACAAGCCCAAAGGTTCATTCAAGAGCAAAGAAGAAGTTTTAGAATGGTTGCAGCGTAATGGGTTAACTAACGCGGCCTATTCTTGTGGTTCACACAGGCTAAAGAGAGAATTCATGTATGCTATATTTGATTATTTTAGAGAAGATTTCAAAAAGCGCACTCAAGTAGATAAGAGCCGCATTCAGATAGAGGCGCCTGATTTTATCCAGCCGATTTTGATACTATTAGAAGGGTTACGGGGGAGAGAGAACATAGAGGGAGAAGGGATAGATAGAGTAGAAGATGTAATTAACTTCCTGCCACAAGAAACCAGAGAATCACTCACCAATCTCAAATACCACAGAGAAGTCATAGATTTTTGGCTCAAAAACAAAGACCAGCCTGAATTCAGGAATAATCCCTGGGTAGGAGTAACAAATATTGGAAGCAACATTTACTGGTGGAGATACCGCCGTCCGGCAGAGCTATATCAGGATAAGATGCAGATGATAGCAAAGTTTACCAAGGTGTGGATTGAAATAGACGCTCAAGGAAGAATCAACCGTACTCAAGCAACAGAAGAGCAGCAGGAAGAATCAGAAGCCATGCTCAAATTCAGAGGCATAAAATACCCTATAACTAACTCCTACATTGGCAAAGAATATATTAACAGCCAGGGCGTAATAGAATCTACCCAGCAGCCTATTACTTTTGAAGACATAGAAAAAGGCATAACAATAGGCGGGGTATATATTAAAAACAGCATTATTCAAAACAGCTACATAAAACAAGAAAGTTCTATAATAGACAGTGTAATAAGCAACACAGCCGCCAGAGTAGACATAATAGCCAGTTATATTCAGGATTCAGTAATAGCCAATTTAGAAGCCGAACATTCTATTATTTACAATGTAGTAGAGAAGGAAAAGTTAAAGGCGACAGCCACCTGTTGTGCTGATATTTACCGGGAAGATATACTTAAGTTTAGGGATTTATCAGAAGGTCAGGCGCGTATTTGGGCTGGTTATGATGCAGATGGCAAAAAAGACAAAGATGTAGTGCTTAAAGGGAACATATATACCTTTGGGGAATTAAGCAAATTCAAGAACAATCCTCTTAAGAACAACGAGATTAAGAATAGAATAGCCAAGCCAATTGAAGAGAAGATAAAGGCTTCATCAAGTATAGTTAGTTATAGAAAAGAGCAAGGGTATTTAATTTATACGTTAAGAGATACTGACAGAAATTCTTCATTCTCTTTAATCCCCTCCCGCGGCGCCACCATTACCTCTTTTAAGGCAAAAGACACTCAAATTCTCTACTGTCCAGACATTACCAAATCAGGCGGTATACCGATATTATGGCCATATGCCAACAGAATAAGGAATTCTGTATTTACTTTCCAAGGAAAGACAATCAACCTAAAAGGAGTCCAGGGCACAAAAGACGACGGCAATGGCAATGTATATCACGGTATGGTCAGGTATGAGTCCTGGGAGGTAGAAGAGATTGGCCAGAATGAAGAAGGCATATTTATAAGGTTAGCTTTAGCTACAAAAGATTATCCTAATATAGAGCAATACTTTGGCAAATCAAAGATAACCCTTACCTATATATTAAAAGGCACCAGGCTTATTATAAGAACATACATAGAAAACAAAGACAACAAGGATTTAATCATGAGCTTAGCATATCATCCCTGGTTTAATACCCCTGATAAAGATAACTGGCAGATACAAATACCAGCCAATAGTTATTGGCCTTCACAAAACCAGCTGCCCATTGCAAGGCCAATCTCAGTTGAAGGAACCAGGTATGATTTAAGACACTTAGAGGCAATAGGGAAAAGAAGATACGATGATGTATTAACAAACCTAGAATTTAAAAACACGCTGGCTACATCTATTCTTAAGAATCAAGGCGGAGGCGTAACCATCATATTAAGGCAGGATACAAACTTCAAACACATAGTATTATACATACCCGAAGACAAAGACACAGTCTGTATAGAGCCACAGACTTCCTCAACCGATGCGTTTAATATGCATAACCAGGGAATTAAAGAATCTACGCCTATAATTCTGAAATCACAGGCTAGTTTTACTTCTTATTTAGAGATAGAGGCGATCATAAGAGGTGAAAAAGCTGGTTCATCTAAGCTTGAGCGAGCACCGCCTAAGGCAAGTTCAGCTATTGTGTTAAAGAAAGCCCCGGGCACAGAAATAGTATCCAACGAAGAAGCGAAAGAGCTTCTTGATAGTGTAAAAGAAAGATATAAACAAAGAAAATCTCACATAGAAGATATCCCTGCCCATGTAAAAGAATTCATAAAGCAAACGATGCAAGTAGATGAAGAGGAAATAGAACAAGTAGGGCCTGAAGGCAGAGACCCTGCTACTTTTAAAGAGCGCCTAAGCTATATGCTGGATAATGATATGATAAAGTTTATAATAGATGATTTAGGAAAAGATAAACTCTACCCAAGGCAGAAAGCTGCATTAGGGGCTTTATCCTTCAGCCATGAGGCGTATGTAAATGGTAAAGGTGAAGTAAAATTCATGGATGATGTAGAAAAAGACAAACAGAAGCACAAAGAAGCCAACGAAGACGAAATAAAACGATTAAAGAAAGAAATAGATACAACAATACAAAAACTTTTAAATTCAGAATCCAATGCCGAGGAGCTTTTAGATAATCTTATAGAGCAAAAAGAAGAATTGAAAGCTAAAGAGGAAGAATTCAGCAAGACAATGATTGGTTATAAACCAAGATTTGTTATACACATGACCGAGGCAGTCTGGGATGGGAAAAAACAGGATAAATACTTCCTCTCTCAATTAATTATCCATGAAGCCACCGAAAGTATAATGGGCTCACCTGAAGGCATAACCCCGCATCAGCATGGAGTTATAAGAGAGATGGACTATTTAAGCCCGTTTGCCAAAAGAATAGGTATAAGCGATATAAATTATTACATATTAAAGCATGCTGCTCAAAGCAGGAATGAAAGATATTTTCATAGTCTGTTGGCCGAATACAGGATAGAAAGGGATCCTACAATGGGTAAGTTTTACGAGGTAGCCTGGAAACTGGTGAAAGATTTTAGGTTGGATATGAACTTTGGGCCTATAGAGCTTCCCTTACCAGAATTAAAGGAAGATGTGCTTATTCATAGGGCGCCGGCAACGGAAGATTTCGAGAGAAGGGAATTACAGTGGTATTATGGCAAAGGCAAAAAAGAAAATATCCCCGAGGATGTAATTAACCTCATTTTAGAGAAACAAGTTGGGCGGCTTTATGATGAACTTATCCATTTAATTATTCAGGGCAGGATGTATTTTAAGATAGATAAAGTAAGCAACAGTTTATTTTATAAGGGGACCAAAGATAGAGAGTTAGATGCAATGTTTTTTGTGCATAAGGTTAAAGAAGGAAAAATTAATTATTATGAAGTTCATATGACAAAAAGCCTTTGGGAGAAGAAGAAAAAAGACGCGGCATTTTTAGCGCAGATACTGGTATTTAGCTATACGCATTTCTTTATACCGCAAAAAGACATAGATATGCATGACTGGGCAAGGCTTATGGCGCTGCGGCTGGGCAGTAGAGAAGCAGTGCAGTATGAGGTAAATGATTTAGATTTAGAGTATCTAGATTATGCAGCCCAAAATAATATGGCAGGATATTTTTATAAACTTCTAAAAGGATACCGTTTAGCCAGGGATCCGCAGGGGACATTCAAGCTTCTTATGTACAAAAAGATGCAAGAGATAGGCGAAAACAAATTACTTAAAGCCATAAAGGAGGGAAGAGACCTGCTTGCCTATTATATGTATTTATTTGAATTTGTGTATAAGAATGAAACACAAGCTAATAAGGTAATAGCTATAAGTAAATATCTAAAGAAAATTGAGGATAACGGCAACAATGGCAATGTCAAGATATGGTTAAATGATGAAAGATATTTCTTTAAATATAATAAGCCAATACCTCATAAAAAACTCACTAATATTGAAAGAGTAGTGGAAAGATATAAAAACGAATATCCTGACAAGATAGCTAGAATTAAAGAATTATTCAAGATAAAAGAGGACGAATCGCAAAAGGAAATAGATACGTCTATTTTATACATTCCTGAGAACATAGGCGCATTCATAGAGACAAGCGGAAAATTAAAAGAAGAAATAAATGCTATTAAAAAAGTCATTAACGGCAAAGAGTATAACGACATAGAAGAGTTCTTGAATGATGGCGATATAAAAGATAAGGAAGCAAAAGAAAAAGCACAACTCTGGGATGAACCTTTTATAGATTATATTGCTCCCATAATAGAAAAAGAATTAAAAGACCGCAAAAATGTTTTAATCGTAGGATTTTACGGGCCGTCATCAGCTGGTAAAACTACCCTTACGGATATGGTAAAGGAACATTTTAAGGATGAAGGCATTAAAACAGACTTTATCAGTTCAGACAGTTATCTGCATAGCGGCGGCAACTTAAGGTATATAAAGAAAAAAGACGGCAGCCGATTTACAATCATAAAAGGCCCGGCCATATACCACCTTAAGAACTTTGCCCGAGACCTGTTGGATTTAAAACAAGGAAAGACTATTTATACGCCATATGATGTTCATGGTTCAGGCGGAAAACCGGGTGAGCTAAGAGAAATAAAAGGAGAAGATTTACATTTACTTCTTATAGACCTAACAGTATTTGGCATAGATAAGAGCGTGTTAGAGCAAATAGATATTTTGGTGCCGGTAGTGTTTACAACAGATAAGGTAAGGTTAGACCGCCGCCTGGGACGGGATGTAAAAGAAAGAGGCATGGCACCTGACCCGATAATAACCGATATGGTAGAGAAACAAATCCAGGAGCTCTATGGGGCTATGTATTATTACTCTTTAAATATGCCTGAGAACACAAAACTTATTATTTGGGACCAGTATAACCACAGGATACTTGTAAGAAAGACCTCATCTTCATTACACAGCTATAAAGATGGCCCTATAGCTGTTGCTGATTTAGCCGATGCCTATTCCAGATTAAAATTTTATAAAGATAGGGCATCTTCTTCAATAAGAGAAATTACTATCTTCCACTTCTTAACAGAAAAAAGAGTAATAAAAAGCAGGTTCGTCTTAATATTCAAAGGTCCAGACTGGAACCATCACTCTTTTCAGGCAGCCTATAAAGCAGAACACACCTTATTTATTATCCTGGTAGATGAGAGAGCTGATCAAAATGTAAAACTTATTGCCTATGCTACTTATCAATCTCTTTCAGATAACAAAGTAGATGTGATTTACAAAGGAGTAAGCTCATCAAGCCCCATAGCCACCTATTCATTACAA
>MVCW01000084.1 GCA_002049895.1 Candidatus Omnitrophica bacterium 4484_171
ATTTTTAAAACAACATTCTTTGCTACTACTTTTTTACCCGGATATATAATAATTCTTTTGCTCGCCAGCTTATAGTGCGGCTTCTTTAAGTTACACGTCGTAACATAGCCTCTATTAAGTACATATTCGTTATCGGAAACCTTCTCGCCGCTTTCAGCGCCTCCATACATAGGGAAAGATTCAATGTGTATATTGTTTATCTGCGCCTTCTTATTGGCAAAGTCATAATTGGCTTCTTCAGCTCTAACGGTGCCTTTATCGTTAATAATTTCTACATTGCCTTTTATGTAAGCGGCGTTTAACTTTACACTGTATGACGCCTCATCGCACTTTAAAGTAACTCCCTTGTATTTCATAACAACGTGGCCTTTAGCGATAACCTGTTCGTTCTCTTTGGAATAAGTAACTTCATCTCCATCAACCACCACGGGAATAATCTTATTCTGGGAAAACGCGCTCAAAGACAAAAATACAAAACATAAAAAACAAATCGTCTTCATTTGCCTAACCCCCGTTTTAATTTTTCCCAATCGTCCATGAAACGTTTTATACCAATATCGGTAAGAGGATGTCTCATGAGTTTAGCAATTACAGAAAAAGGAACCGTAGCAATATCCGCTCCAAGACGTGCCGCTTCTACAAAATGCCTGGGATGACGCACAGAAGCAACGATAATCTGTGTCGATATGCCGTAATTAGAATATATAAGTTTTATGTCACTTACCAAAGCTATTCCTTCGCTGGATATATCGTCAAGCCTCCCCACAAAAGGAGAAACATACACCGCTCCGGCCTTAGCCACAAGAAGCGCCTGAGACGCAGAGAAACAAAGAGTAAGATTCGTCTTTATGCCTAAAGAGGCAAGCTCCTTAACTGCCATTAATCCATCGACGGTTGATGGAATTTTTATAACAATATTAGACGCTATTTTAGCTAATTCCTTTGCCTCTTTAACCATTCCTTCGGAATCAAGAGCAGTAACCTCAGCGCTGACCGGGCCATTAACGATTTTACATATCTTCTTAAGCTGACTCACTGGTTCGTTCTTTTCCCGCGACAAAAGCGTAGGGTTAGTCGTAACTCCATCAAGCACTCCGTAAGAAACAGCTGTTTTTATCTCTTCTAAATTCGCGGTATCGATGAACAACTTCATAAAGTTTCTCCTTTCAAATTATGATTTATAGCCTTCAACCATTAGCTAATTGTTCTTTTGCCAGGATAGCAGCTCCGATAATTCCCGCGTTTTTAAGTTTCGCCTTTATAAGTTTGAGGGTTTTTATGTGAGGCCACATTGCCTGGTTCTCTATAACTTTCCATACCAGAGGCTTAAACACCTTAAATGCCCCTGATACTCCCCCTCCAAAAATTATCTTCTCAGGGTTAAATACATTAATCATACCCGACAAAAACATGCCTAAAGCATAAGAAAAGTTTTCCCATACTAAAATAGCCTCTTCTTCGCCTTCCAAAGCATTCTTGAAAATATCTTTCACCTCTGCATTTAAGTTCTTTTGCCTCTTTATGCGTTTATAGAGCGAAACCAAGTATTTATTACCAAGGAATGTCTCAATACATCCTGTACCGCCGCAGCCGCAGCGCGCTCCCTTTAAACTTACAGGAACATGCCCTAGTTCTCCTGCGCTTGTCCTGCCTTTGAAAATGTTTCCGTCTATAATAACCGCCCCTCCCAAGCCTGTGCCCAGAGTAAGAAAAATAGCACGGTTTGTTCCCTTAGCCGCTCCAATACGGGCCTCCGCCAAAGCAAAAACATTAGCATCATTATCTACCGCTACAGGAATATTAAGCTTTTTCTCTAAAACTTTTCTTATAGGATACTTTTGCCAGCCGGGGATATTAGGAAGATAATATATAAAGCCTCCTTTCGTATCGATTATTCCCGGGACCCCTATTCCCACTGCGTTTATGCGTCTTGGTCTAACGGAATTGGTTAATTCTTCTATTTTCTTTATAAATGCGTCTTTATTCTTAAACCGGGAAGAAAAGAATACTCTCCTGGATAATAAATTTCCTCTATTATCCGTTATTCCGGCTTTTATATATGTCCCTCCCCAGTCAATTCCTAAAAACATAAGTGTATGATATGCTCCGCTGGATTTACCCGTGTATTGTGAAAGCGGATAAAGTTATTCGATTATTTTATCCTATATCCCCTCACGTTTCAATATAAAAAAGAACTTTTATATAGAATGTAACAACACAGATAATCACAGAAAGATATACAGATGGCCACAGAAATCCGCGATAATCTGTATTCTTGGGTTCTGCGTTAATCTGTTATTTATCTGTGTTAATCTGTGTAAAGGGTAAAGGCGAAGGCTGGTGGAGGTGGCGGGAATCGAACCCGCGTCCTCAAAGGCCTCACGAAAAGCATCTACATGCTTATCCTCTCTTTTAATCTTTTTTCTGGCGGCTCCGAAAGGCAGGATTCGCCAGAAAGCATCTCTGTAAATTTTCAGAATGAGCCCCCAGAGTTAAGAACTCATTCCTATCCTCAATTCCGAACCCTCATGCTCCCCTGAGGCAGGAAAGCATGAAAGCCCCGCTTAGCTTAAAGCGTAAGCAGGAGTGGTTACATAGGCGTTTGCACCTATATTTTGAAGGCCTCTTACAGCTGGCCAACCCGCTGGCATGCAGCTTTTCACTCTTCCTCTGAGTCGAATCCCTTTCACCCCCTTAAGAATCAATACACTTACGCAAACACCATCATAAGATACCATAAATGAAGGTAATTTACAAGATACAGCAATCTGGAGTTTCCTCATTTTTTTATCACCTCCGAAATGGATAATTTACAACGGAATTTTCACCCTAAAAGAGCATTGGAAACATTAGATTTTCAAAATTTTGGGGAAGTCTTTGCCCGTTTTCATAGAGAAAGATTCTTCCCGGGAAGGAAATATGCCGTTTTTAATATCGCTGATAAAATCCCTCACGGATTTGCTTACAAGAGATGATAAATCCGCATACTCACGCACAAACTTTGGTTTTATCCTTTTATAAAACCCCAGCAAGTCATAAAGCACAAGCACCTGGCCGTCGCATGAATTTCCCGCGCCTATGCCTATAGTTAAAGACTTTACCCTTTCCGTTATAAGACGCGATACTTTTGAAGGCACACACTCAATAACAAGGCTGAAAACACCAAGCTTATCCAATGTATCGGCTTGTTTTATCAATATGAGCGCTTTTTCTGAATCTTTGCCCTGAACCTTAAATCCGCCCAATTTATCCGCGGTCTGGGGGGTAAGTCCGATATGGCCCATGACAGCTATGTTATTTTTTATAAGAATACGGGTTATTTCCTCACAATGAGAAAACCACTCAAGCTTTACAGCATCCGCGCCTGCTTCTTCCACAAATTTCTTCGCGTAGTATAACGCTCTCTTTTTATTTATCTGATAACTCACATAAGGCATATCCGCAACAACCAATGCCCGTTTTACCGCCCTCTTAACCGCGCGGGTATGGTTAAACATCTCTTTGAAACTTATATCTTTTGTTGAAGACATACCAAGCACTACATTCGCCATGGAATCACCTACCAATATAATATCTATTCCCGCCTCATCTAATATTGAGGCGAAAGAAAAATCATAGGCCGTAAGCATTGTTATCTTCTCTTTGCCTTTTCTGGAAATAATATCTTTTATTTTTTTGTTTCTAAAATACATAAATCTTCTCTTCCCCTCCGGTTTTTACCACAACAAATATCTTCATCGTATAAGGAACCTTACTCAAGAAATCTTTGATATTATCCGGCCCCATAGCAAAAAATGCCGTTGCCAGGCCGTCAGCGCTTGTGCAGTTCTTTGTAACTACAGTAACGCTCACTACCCCGTTATTGACAGGATACCCCGTTTTAGGATTAATAATATGCGAATAGCGCCTCCCTTTATAATCTATGAACTGCTCATAATCACCGCTTGTGGCAGCAGCTTCATCAGAAAGAAGCACAGTATCAATAATACCGCCTTTAGCAGAAGGTTCTTTTATGCCAATTTTCCATGGCTTTCCGCTGTCCTTCCCGAGACAATATATGTCTCCTCCGGCGTTGATAAGCGCGCTTTTTACCCCGGCCTTTCTTAAACGCATAGCCGCTTTATCAACCATATAGCCTTTGGCAATCGCGGAAAAATCAAGCAGCAGCCCTCTTTTGGAAATAATTACTGTCTTATCTTTTCTGTCCACCTTTATATATTCCATTCCTCCTTCTTTTGTTAAATCCGATACTTCAGAAGAAGAAACCGTTCTTATTTTCTCCTTGCCCGCGATAACATCCTTCCAAAGACTGTAATCTCTCCCCTTACTAACATCAAAATACCCGCCGGTAATCCTGTATAATTCCTTTGACAAAGAAATAAGCTCTATCATTTCATCAGACACGCCAAAAGGACGATTATAAGTGTTATTCAGGCGCGAAACTTCGGAATTCTTGTCATATATGTTAAATATCTTATTAAGCCTTTTAAACTCATCGTAAACAATCCCGGAAGCGCGTTTATCAGGTGATGTAACCGTAAGATATGTTCCTGATATTACAAATGTTTTCTTATATGGATGTCTCGTGCAGGATGAAAACAAAACGAGAACAAGAAATAAAATTAACCTCTTAACCATCTAATAAGCTCCTTTAAATCCATACAGTTTAAGGCATCTTTCTTCTCAAGCCAGCCCCTGCGGGCAACACTTAAACCAAACCCCATCATATCAAGCTGTTCTAAATTATGGGCATCTGTGCCCAAAGACAATTTTACTCCTGAATTCTTTGCGTGCAATATATTAATATCTCCTAAATCAAGCCTTTGGTAATGACAATTAACCTCTAAAGCGGTATTGTAATCCCTGGCCGCCTTAATCACCTCATCCATATCAATATCATATTCCGGCCTCACCCCAATAAGGCGCCCTGTAGGATGCCCTATTATATGAACGTATTTATTTTTACAGGCAGCGACTATTCTTTTGGTTAACTTCTCCTTTGACTGTTTAAAACCTGAATGGATTGAAGCGATTACAATATCAAACTCTTTAAGAATGCTGTCTGGATAATCAACCTTTCCCTCCCCTAATATATCGGCTTCTGTGCCGCATAAGATCCTTATACCCCTCATTTTCTTATTTAATTTTTTTATCTCTTCTATCTTTTTGTAAACTTCTTTTTTCTGCAGCCCTCCGGCTACCCGAAGAGACTGAGAATGGTCTGTAATTGCTATGTATTGATAATTTCTCTTTATAGCTTCTTTTACTATTTCAAGAATAGAAGCCCTGCCATCGCTGTATAAAGAGTGGACATGCAAATCGCCTTTTATGTCTTTAAGCCCGATAAGTTCGGGCAGGCTGCCTCTAAGGGATGCTTCTATTTCCCCTCTGTCTTCACGAAGCTCGGGAGGGATATAGCCCATTTTCATAAAAGAAAAAATCTCATTCTCTGTTTTCCCGCAAAGCCTCTTATTTTTCTTCTCGTCAAACACGCCGTATTCATTTATTTTGTACCCGCGTTTTAAGGCAAGCTGCCTTATCTTGATGTTGAATTGTTTTGAGCCGGTAAAATACATAAGCGCCGCTCCGAAATTTTCGTTTTTGACAACCCTTAAATCAATCTGTATATTGCGTTCACCTGCCAAAACGGAAGCCTTAGTGCTGCCTTTTGCGATAACTTCCCTGACCGAAGGGTGTTTAACAAACGCATTCATAACCATGGAAGGGTTATTTGACTCTATAAGTATGTCAATATCCCCAACAGTCTCTTTTCGGCGGCGTAAAGACCCGGCATATTCAATACGGCGCACACCCTTTAAGCCCTTCAGGCTGTCAATAAAACCGCCGGCTATATTTAAAGCCAAATAGAGAAGAGTCCTTTTGCTCCCCTTTTTTATAAGTTTTATTCCCTTTATTATATTCTCTTCGGTCTTTCTTTTTATCCCCTCTATTGACTGTAACTTACCCTTTTTGGCTGCAGCTTCGAGCTTATCTATGGTATCAATCTTAAGCTTATCGTATATGTTTTTAATGGTTCTGGGCCCTAAACCCGGTATATCAAGCATCAGGATAAGCCCGGGCGGCATCTCTCTCTTTAGCTTCTCATAAAACTTAAGCGTGCCCGTTTTTATTATCTCTTCAATCTTTAACGCTAAATCTTTCCCTATGCCGGGAATCTTTTTTAATCCGCCTTTATCTAAAATAGCATCCAAATCCTCAGGCAGGCTTTCAATATTAAACGCCGCTTTCTCATACGCTCTTATCCTGAAAGGGTTATCCCCCTTTAGTTCAAGAATCCTTGCTATATTCTTGAATATTCTAGCGATTTGTGCGTTTTTCATTGCGCGAAAAAGAAGCAGAAACCTTATTTCTTATACCGCCGCGTGCAGTAAATTCAGCTTCTACAACAAGCTCCCTCGGGCTTAATACTTTCTTTAAATCGTTAAGTATTTTATTCACTGCGTGCTCATTATAAACCCGGACATTTCTGAACGCGTAGAGGTAATATTTTAATGACTTAAGCTCTATCAGCCTCTTATCGGGAACATATTTTATGTTTAGACGGGCATAATCAGGAAGGCCGGAGAAAGGACAAAGACAGGTAAATTCATCCGATTCAAGATTAACCGTTATTCTACTCCTGGGATACTTATATTTTATAGTCTGCAATATAGAAACGTCTATGTCTTTAGGCAAAAAAACCCTGCCTTCTGTTTTTTTCGCTTTCTTCTCTATAGAAGATGTTAATCTATCTTCATAAATCATGCATACCGTCCTTTTTCCAGCTTCTGCAAAGTATAATGATTTTCATATTTCATAAATTATAATACGGCCTTCGGTTTATATCAAGGATAAACGAAAAAGCCAAAAACTTAGGCCTGATACTCCTTCCCGGACATGTTTAAAAAAGGGTCAATATGAAGATGGTATTTACAAAATCCGCGCAGGATAAAGTTTATTTCTTCCCGGCATACTTTAGAAAGGTTTATCCTTAATACCTGAGGAAAGCCTGTCCGCTGAATGTATTCTATAGCGGAAGAAGCCTCCGGGCTTATCGAATGAGCGTCTTTCTTTAGTACTCTGCATTTATCACATATAATGCCGCCGCTTGATACGCTGAAATACATCTTGTCCGCGTAAGGACGATGGCATTCTATGCATAGATTAAACTCAGGCTTAAATCCGCATATAGTAAGAAACTTTATCATGAAAATATATATAAGCCTCTCCGGAGAATAACTCTTTAGGCTCTCAAGAGAATATTTAAGAAGGTAGAAAACCCGGGGGTTAGCATAAAACAAAACAGTATACTTATCAACAACCCGCGCAAACATAGCAGCCATGCTGTTTTTGTCTATATCCCTGCGTAAGAAATCATAACCATCTATAAGCTCAGCATAAGACACAAGCCAAATCTCGCTTTTACGGGGGTAGAGTACAAATTCATTAAGGGTAAAAATATCCAGAGAGGAACTGAATTCTTTTTTGTTGGTATAAAACCCCTTAAAGAGACCCTGAATTTTACCAAACTTCATTGTATAGATGGAGGCCAAAATAGAGGTTTCCCTGAAATTAATCCTTTTTATGACAAACCCTATGTCTTTATCAATCATAGATAAATCTCGTATCTCGTATTGCGTATCGCGTAATGCGTATTAATACTTATTGACGTCAGACCCCAGATGCTTGATTCTGATTCTTAGTTTTTGTTATATGGCCAAATTCTACAGATTTTATGAACTTGATTATCATTTATCCGGAATCAAGAATCTAAAATCAAGAGTTAAATAAATATTACGCGTTCTTCCACGCTGCACCCAACATCCTATATATTAAGTCATAATTTTCTTCAGTATCCTTTGTTGTTTCTTCTCCATCTTGATACGCTCTTTTTTTGTATAATCACGCCATCCTAAAAGGTGCAAAATTCCATGAACTATATAGAGAATAATCTCGTTGTCCACAGAACTGTTGTAAAGCGCCGCGTTGCTGACTGCCTTCTCAACAGATATAACAATCTCCCCTAAGAATCCAGGGGCGAATTTGTCCTTTAGAGGGAAGGATATAACGTCTGTTGTGCGGTTTCTCTTAAAATAACGCCGGTTGAGTTTCTTTATAAAACAGTTGTCGCAAAAAACCAAAGATACATAAGCATTATTTGCCTTAAGAATCTTAAGAATTTTTTCTGTTTTCTGGCGGATTTCAGCCTGTTTTATTCTCCTGATTCTTTGAAGATTTTTTATCTGTGTCATCCTGGGGATAAGTTATACGGGTATGAAATGTAGCGTTTAAGACTCTTATAAAACTTTCTGCAATCTTCTCTAAGTCTTTTAGCGTTAAATCTCTCTCGTCAAGCTCGCCTTCAATAAACTTTCTTCTTACATTGTCATTCACCATTTCTTCAATACGGGAAGG
>MVCW01000085.1 GCA_002049895.1 Candidatus Omnitrophica bacterium 4484_171
GAAGCATCAAAAGGGACAATAAACAAAAGAGATAAAATAATAAGATTAAGAAAAAGCTACGAGCTAAGCTGGAGAGATTACTCCAATATAAAGAAACAAAACGGCAGATTCAGATATTTGACGGTTAAAGTCGCAGATGAATAAGAATCAGAATTACCTTCTACGAAGTGCGAAGAGAAGAACAGTGTTTTTTATTCTAACCGGAATTTTTGCATTTTCTTCTCTCTATATCCACCACTTATCATCCCTGCCGGTAATATCGTCTAAATAGTCATAATCTTCCAGTTCTTCATCCAGCTTTTCAAAATCTTTGTCTTCTTTATCTTTTTTAGAGTTTCCTTTGGCTTGGGAAGAAGAGGATAGGAGTTTTCCTATAAACAGAACCGCAATCATTGCTATTATTACCCACGTTTCTAAAATCATTATACATCATTTCTGCGGTATTTTTCAATGCGTCATTCCTCAAAATCTTTCTGCAGCCAAATAGGTACGTCCTTATATGTTGCACCTGCAACCAAAGGAGAGTTCTTAAATGTTGCAGGTGGCAGAAGGGGGCAGGCTGCCGTAGATAGTTTATTTCAAGATTAATATTAAAGATAAGAATTTGTTTTAATATCAGTTAGTGCTTTCCAGGGGCAAAAGCGGACATTCTTATATGTGTATTCTTTTTCTCCGGTATAGATTACCATAGGGTTCTTAATTTTGCCGCTAAATAATTTGTTCAGGAAGTGGATATTGCGGGTGAAAAAAATATTGGCGGTATCAGATAGTTTGATTTCAATCGGGATTAAGGAATCTGCTTTTTGTATAACGAGTATGATGCCAATCCGGTATCGTAAAAATATATTTTTGGGGTTTTTATCAAGCGTTTGCCTATATTTTTGAAAAAAGGCGGAAGCAAAAAGACAATATAGCTTGCTTCCAGAATTGATATCCATTTGCGTATAGTCGGCTGAGAGACTCCCAGGTCATTGGCAATGCTGTTATAATTGACTAATTGGCCAATGCGGGAAGCAATAAGCCGGACAAATTTCTCAAAAGTATGGAGGTTGCCTATCTGACTCATTTAGCAATAAACGGTTTAGCGGTATTTCTTTTTTTAAGACGCGGAGCTCTTTGAGGCTGAATGGAAGAAGCTTTATTATAGCGGTTCTTCCTGCTAAGGATTGGCTTATGGTTTGTGATATTTCAAACTGCTGGCTGCCTGTCAATATGAAAAGGCCGTTTTTGCGCGAAGTATCAACGATAGATTGTATATAGGAGGTAAGCGTAGGTGCTCTTTGTATCTCGTCTATAATCGCGCCATTAGGAAAATTTTTAAGAAACCCGCGTGGGTCTTCGATGGCGAATTTGCGGGTATCCGGCTCTTCAAGATTTGTGTAAGCTTTCTTAGAGAAGGACATTCTGGCTAAAGTTGTTTTTCCTGATTGGCGGGGCCCGTTAATAGTGATTACAGGATAGCGTTTAGACAAGGAGATACATTTTTTCTGTAAAATTCTTTCTATCATACTTGCTTAAAGTATATTACCATGCTAATTCAAAGTCAAGGTTTAAATTAGCAATATTAAAGGCGGGCTTAATTTAAGCTCGGAGAAGCTGGCGGGATGCACCTGCAACCAAACAGGACTGTCCTTAAATGTTGCAAGTGGTTTTGCCGAAGCGAATTTATCGCCTCTTTCCTTCGTGCAGATGGGAGAATAGATTGGTAGAAATAGAAAAAAGAAGAGTAAGAAGTGAGTGGGGAATATCGGGGTTAGGCCTAAACATTCAATATAGAAATTGTAATGCATAATGTTAATTTCGTATTTCGTGGTGTGTAAGACGTATCGAGTTATGATAATACGTATCTCGTATCGCGTATCTCGTATTGCGATTAGCGGATAGAATTAGGGTATAGGGTGGAGCGTATAGCGGATAGAAATATGTTCACTATGCTCACGAAATTAGGAGAAATTCAGAAGAAGATATTCATGGAAACTTGCTTCCTTGCGGTCGCGAAACTAATAGAAATTAGTGATTAGTACGGGTGACCTGGTGACTTTTATGATAGGGTGTAGGGAGATAAAATAAATTTGACAGGATAGATTTAATATACTATACTTAAAGTGTGATTGAAGAATGGAAACGAAACTTCCAAAAATACAGGTAGAATGGAATTATGTATCCCAGAGTGTTAAAACCTCCAAAGAATAAAAGTTTCTTTTTATTCGGCCCACGAGGGGCGGGAAAAACTACGTGGGTAAAAAATACATTCCCAGAGGCAGTTTATATAGATTTGTTAGAAGCAGAGGTTTTTAATGACCTTCTGGCCAGCCCTCAGCGTGTTGGGGATTTCATTCCTAAAGGATATAAAGGATGGATAATTATTGATGAGATACAGAGAGTACCCGAACTTTTGCATGAGGTCCATCGGTTAATAGAAAAATACAGATATAAATTTGTTCTTACAGGCTCAAGTGCAAGGAAGATAAGGAAGAAAGGGGTAAACCTATTAGGAGGCAGGGCTTTAACATACCAGATGCATCCTCTTATAACAGCGGAACTGGGTGAGGATTTTGATATAAAACATTCTTTGCAGTATGGCCACTTGCCTTGTGTTTATACCGAAGATGACCCTAAAAAATATCTGGAAAGTTACGTAAAGACATACCTCGAAGAAGAGGTGCGGCAAGAGGGATTAACAAGAAATTTAAGCGCCTTTGCGCGCTTTTTAGAGTCAGCGAGTTTCTCTCAAGGGGCAGTGCTAAATATTTCTAACGTAGCAAGAGACTGCGGCATTGAAAGGAAAACTGTAGAGAATTATTTTTGTATACTTGAAGACTTACTGATTGGATACCGGCTGCCTGTTTTTACTAAAAGGTCCAGAAGAAGGTTGACTCATCACTCTAAATTTTATTTCTTTGACGCGGGAGTTTATAGAACTCTAAGGCCTAAAGGCCCTCTGGATAGGCCCGAAGAGATAGAGAGTATTGCTTTTGAGAGTTTGCTTTTCCAGGAGTTACGCGCAGTCATTGCTAATTTTGCCTTAGACTATAAATTGTATTACTGGCGCACATTTTCCAATATAGAAGTTGATTTTGTAGTTTACGGAGATAAGAATATTTTTGTTTTTGAGGTTAAACGGGCAAAAAAAATTTATTCGCCTAAACTTCTTAGCGGATTGAAATCTTTCCGGAAGGATTACTCCCGGGCAAGGGCTTTTTTTGTTTATGGCGGGGAGCGTGTTATGCAAAAAGACGGGATAGAGATATACCCTCTTGACTTGCTTCTTAAAAATCTTCCTCAAATTCTACGGGGTCAGGTCTAAACATTCAATATAGAAATCAAATAAATACCCCTCTTGATGTTGTTTTTATCCTCATGCCTGGAAAATGTAGAGAGATTGCAAGTTATATAGTCTGGACGAATTAAGGATTGACAGTGTAATACAGAAAGATGCAAATATATCCAATTTATCCATAATTTCCAATATTCCCACTTTCCCACTTGACAATATTCCCACAATATGTTATATTTTAAACGGAGGTGAAGGATATGAAAATGAAGAAAAGAGAAATTATTGAAGGACTTAATGAGAAATTTATATCTGTAGGCACAAAAACTGTTGATTTTAAAAACAGGATTACTCTTGGCCGTAAAATTTTAAAGCTTGTCGCTGCCCATGCAGGAGTGGAGGAATTTCAGATTTTATACGGGGAAGACGGCGATATATTATTAAGGCCGATGGTATCTATTCCAAGTAAAGAAGCATGGATTTATCGCAATCCTAATGTTCTCAAAGCTATTAGACAGGGATTAGCCGAGGCAAGAGAGGGGAAGATTGAGAAAGCAGAGGATCTGGATAAGTTCCTCAGTAACTTATGAGATTTATTCTAAATTTTACTCCTACCTCCAAAGAATCTTTAAAGAAGCTGAAAGAAGATTCGGGACTAAAGAAGCACTATAAAGCAGTTGAAAAAACATTAAGGCTGTTGAGCGAAAACCCAAAATACCCGAGTTTACAAACACATCCTTATTATTCAATTGCCGGTCCAAAGGGAGAGAAAATCTTTGAGGCTTACGCGGAGCAGAAGACACCGGCAGCCTATAGAGTTTTTTTCTATTACGGGCCCCATAAAGGAGAAATAACTATTTTTGCAATTACGTCCCATCCTTAAGCTAAAATATATCTTCCCTTCTCGTATCGCGTATCTCGTATTGCGAGTAGCGGATAGAATTAGGGTGGAGGGTGGAGCGTATAGCGGATAGAGATATGTTCACTATGCTCACGAAATTAGGAGAAATTCAGAAGAAGATATTCATGGAAACTTGCTTCCTTGCGGTCGCGAAACTAATAGAAATTAGTGATTAGTGTATAGCTGTTAGCTCATAGCTCATGGTTCATAGTCAGTCGCGAAATACGTAGAAGTTTATAAGAAACTAGGAGTTGAGAGCTACTACAGGAGCTAAGAACTAATAGAGGCAACCCCTTCATCAAAACTAAAAACGCCTTGATTTTTCGCTATTTATATGTTAACCTGTAAGTATGCGGTTAACGTAAGTTAACCAAGATGGTATTGGTTAACTAACTCTTGCTTAAGTTGTTTAATCCCCGTGCAATGGAAGGTTTTGCCTTAAAGATATGCAAAGCTGGGCGGCGAATAAAAGGGAAAACAATAAGCAAGAAAAGGATGGAGGAAGTAAATGAGGGAACCCGAGTATATTACAATCCCCCAGTTGGCAAAGCTACTTGGCATAAGCAGAATTGCCGTGTATAAAAGGGTTAAAAATGGCCGGATAGAGGCAACTCGCATAGGGAAAAACTATCTTATTCCTAAAAAGTATATTAATGCACTTCTTGGCAAGTCCTTAACAGGAAAAGACAAAGAAAGAATCGATGCGGCTGTGGTAAAGACCGTTAAAGAGTACGGAGAGGTGCTTAAGCTTTTAGGCAGAGAATGAAAAGAATTACTGTAAGGGAAGTAGAATATATAGCTTTCAGATTGGCAAAGGAATTACTATCGTTTAATGAGCCTATCCCTGATTTTTCTTCCCGGTTCCCCAATGTGCTGGAGAGTTGCCTCGCAGCACCGTTTCAATCTTTCGGCGGTAAGTCTTTGTATCCTGCGTTTATTTCCAAAGCAAGTATACTGTTTTATCTTATGATAAAAAACCATCCTTTTCAAAATGGGAATAAAAGGATAGCAATGACAGTTTTATTTGTATTTCTTTACAAGAGTAACAAATGGTTGAAAGTCGATACGCAAGAGCTTTACAATTTTACGGTATGGGTGGCAGGCAGCCCGCGAGGCGTTAAAAATCAAGTTGTTAAAGCGATTGAGAAGTTCCTCACCGGCCATCTGCAGAATATACGCAGATGAGCGTAGATGCACAAAGACACAAGGTCACCACGCCGTACCCTTACGGGCACAAGCAAGGTCACATAACATTTCCTTATGCAACATTTCGTTACGGACAGTTTTGTTGCACAAGGATGCCCTCGAGGGGTTGTTAGGGTAATCGGGATTGCCTTGAAGCGGGAAATGTTAGTAGTTTTGGTTGTCATTTAGGTTGTCATTTAGGTTGTCATTTGCTATAATATAACCATGCCATTTAGGCCCAAATATACCATTACCGACAAAATACTTAACAATGTCTCCTGGATAATGAGCGGCAGGGAGATTATAGAACATTCCCGTCTTATCCCCAAGTGGGAATTAAGGCTCAAGAGGCAAGCGCGCTTTCATAATGCTCATTCTTCCACAAGTATTGAAGGAAATAGGCTCACTCTTCAGCAAGTAGAGGCTCTTGCTGAAAATAAACAAATAGCTGCTTTGTCCAAAGATAAGCAAGAGGTTTTAAATTATCTGGAAGCCTTAGATAATATTCCCAAATACGCTGCCAGAAAATCAATAGATGTAAAACTCCTTCTGAGTATTCATAAGGTAATCACCAAAGCCACATTAAAAAATTCAAAAGATTGCGGCGCCTTTAGGGACAGGCAGGTTTTTGTTGGCAGAAGAGTATTCTATGGCACGCAATTAAAAGAGGTGATTGAATATATGCCTCCGGATACAAAAGATGTGCCGCAGTTGGTAAAGGAATTTTTAGGCTGGCTTAATTCTAAGAAAACCAAAGACATCAATCCGGTTATTTTATCCGGCATTGCCCACTATGAGATAGCCAGAATCCACCCCTTTATTGACGGCAACGGCAGAACCGCACGATTGCTGGCAACGCTTATTTTGTACAAAAGCGGCTTTGACTATCGAAGATTCTTTGCTCTTGATGATTTCTACGATGAAAACAGGCCCGCTTACTATGAGACCTTGAAGTATGTTCAAAAAGATAAAGGCGACCTTACCAGATGGCTTGAGTACTTTACCGAAGGAGTATTGTATTCAGTCAATAAAGTGAAAGAAGTAGTTACAAAGATAGGGCTTGTGCCAAAACCAGATAATGCTCTGCAGCTGGAACTTACTCAAAGACAGATAAAGATTCTTGAACAGATAAGAGAAAAAGGTAAAGTGGTTAATAAAGACCTTAGGGC